>CAXBDI010000095.1:0-15676 GCA_963974445.1 uncultured Alphaproteobacteria bacterium | reverse complement strand
ACTTCTATGCTCCCGGGCGCAGCGGCGGACATGCCGAGACGTTCTTGGATGGCTTCGATGGCATTCTCCAGGTCGATGGCTATGCCGGCTACAACCGGCTCACCAGGCCGTCGCGTAAGGGTGGTGATCCCCTCTGTGTCGCCTATTGCTGGGCCCATGCGAGGCGCAAGTTGCGCGAGGTCTTCGAGCGCGATGGTTCTGAGATTGCCCGCGAAGGGCTTGAGCGCATCGCCAAATTTTATGAAATCGAGGCCGAAATCCGCGGCCTCGGACACGACCAACGTCTTGCCGTCCGCACGGCACGAACGGCGCCATTGGTCGAGAGCTTTGGCACATGGCTGACCGAGCAACGTTCCCGCATCTCGGCCAAATCCCGCCTAGGCGAGAAGCTGACCTATATCGCCAACCACTGGGACGGTTTGCAGATTTTCCTATCCGACGGCCGCGTCGAGATCGACTCCAACGCCGTTGAAAATCTCATCCGCCCGATTGCCCTCAATCGCAAGAATGCGCTGTTCGCCGGCCACGACGAGGGCGGTAAAGCTTGGGGCCGGATCGCATCGCTGATCGAAACCGCCAAGATCAACGGCATCGAACCGTTCGCCTACCTCAAGGCCACCCTCGAAGCGATTGCCTGCGGCCATCCCAACGACCGCCTCGATGAGCTCCTGCCCTGGAACTGGACGCCAACGTCAAGCTGAGTGACTTGTGGGGCGTGCGCACCGCTTACCCTTCTGCAACCCCATGAACGAGATATTATGGACCTTCTGATCGTTTATCATTCAAGGACGGGCGGCAGCCGGCAAATGGCCGAAGCGGCGGCGGCGGCGGCGCGGGAAGAAGCATCGGCCACTCTGAAGACGGCCGACCAAACTACACCCGAGGATCTATTGGCGGCGAGCGGCTATATATTCTGCGCGCCGGAAAATCTCGCGGCTATAGCGGGTGTGATGAAAGAGTTTTTCGACCGGTGCTATTATCCCGTGCTGGGACGCATCGAAGGGCGCCCTTACGCGCAAATGATCTGTGCCGGCTCGGACGGGGAAAATGCGGTGCGCCAGATTGCGCGGATCGCGACTGGCTGGCGGCTTAAGGAAGTGCAGCCGCCCATTATCGTCTGCACCAATGCTCAGACACCTGAAGCCATCCTGGCGGAAAAAACGATCCCACAGGAAGATCTGGCCCGTTGCCGCGACCTCGGTGCGGCTATGGCTGCGGGCCTGCGCATGGGCATTTTCTGACCTGCGGAAAGGTTATAGGCCGTCACGGGGTCGGTCTTCACTCGGCGGGGTACAGCACCCGGCGTTGCGGGTGCGAGGTGTAGGGCTCGTCGTAGCTGCGTTCCTTGCGGGTCGGGTCTTCGACCGACACATCATAGTTTTGCAGCTTCGAACAACCGAGGAGCGACAGTAGGCAGGCGGTTAGCACGGTTAACTTGAGCACGTGTGACTCTCCTCGGATGATCGGGGCGCTTTGGTGCTAACGCTTCAGCTTGAAGAACGGAGCGGCGTTCATGAGGGTGTTCTTCTGACCGATCAAATAGCCCAATTCGGCGGTTTTAGCCAGAAACGCGTGCCAGTCCGGGTCGGCCTGCATCGCCGCACGGCGATTTTCACGGTCGGCGGCATTCTCATAGCCCCAGATGTGCAGATAGGTGTTCACCTCGCCGGTTTCAGTAACGCCATAGAATACCGGCTGGCCCAGGTGTTTGGTTTGAACGGCCAGGCCGTGCTTCTCATAGACTTCCATCTGCTTGCGGATGGTGCCGGGGCGGCAGGTATAGGTGCGAACGTCGAAAAGCATAGGGTTTCTCCCGTTTCGGTTGGATTTACGGGTGGAGCTTAGCCCATCCGCGCGACCACCGCCTCCCCGATTTCCACGGTTCCGGTGTTGCCGCCGAATTCATGCGGGCGGATGGTGCCGTCGGCAAAGCCCTGGCTCACCGCTGCCTCGATCAGGGACGCCGCCTCGACGCATTGCGGCACGTCGTGCTGCCGGCCGAGCCAGTCCAGCATCATCGCAGCCGACAGGATCATCGCCGTCGGATTGGCGACACCCTGGCCGGCGATATCCGGGGCGGAGCCGTGCGCCGGCTGGAACAGGCCGTGGCGGTCGCCCAACTCGGCACAGGGCGCCAGGCCCATCGAGCCGACAATGCCGGCCCCTAAGTCCGAGATGATGTCGCCGAACATGTTCTCCATCACCAGCACGTCGAAATCCCAGGGCTTGCGCACCATGTCCAGCGCCATGGCGTCCACATAGGAATAGCGCCGGGCGATATTCGGAAACGCTTCTGCCCGCTCGTCGAAGATGCGCCGGAAGAACGCGAAGGCCGGGAAGACGTTGGACTTGTCCACGCACGTTACCTCGCCCTTGCCGCCCTTGGCCTTGCGCGCCTGGGCCAAGCGGAAGGACTGGTCGAACAGCCGCTCGCAGACGCTGCGGGTCAGCGTCATGGTCTCGCTCGCCTCGGTCTCGGTGACGCGGGAGCCGCCGTTCAGCGAGGCGAACAGCCCCTCCGTCGACTCGCGCACGATGATCATGTCGATATCGGCGGCTCTCGGCGAGCCCAGCGGGCCTGGCGCGTTGGCGAAGGTTTTGACCGGGCGCAGGCCAGCATAAAGCTCATAGGCGGTGCGCATGCGCAGATGCGGTGCGATCTCCGTCCCATCCGGGTAGCGCACCGAGGGCAGCCCCATGGCGCCTAGCAGGATCGCATCGGCATCGCCGCCGGCGTTGAAGTCGGCCGCGGCAATGTCTTCCTTGTATTTCTGATAGTGCGCCGCCCCAGCCGAGTAGGTGTCGAGCGAGAGGGAGAAGCCGCCGACCTTGCTCTGCGCCGCTTTCAGAACGGCTTCCGCCGTCGCCATGATCTCGATACCGATCCCGTCGCCCGGATAGACCGCGATGGTGAAGTTGGTGTTCTGCATGGCTGGGATCGTCCGTTGGTGATTGAAGCGCAAGGCCGATGCAATGGCGGCATCGAGCGATGCTTGTCAATGCAATGCCGCGAACGCGCTGTCTTGGCGGTCTGTCGATATCGTCTACTGCTGCACGGTGACTTCGACCCGCCGGTTGGGTAGCGTCCAGAGTCTTTCGCACTTTCCTTCAAGCGACGGCGGCTCCCGATGAGCTTGAACGAAAGACGAGGGCCGATACAAGCAGTAGCGACGCGCCATCCGGAATTCCCAGCGGCGGCCTGTTCCGTTGCGCCCGCTAGCGGCCGACTGTCGGCAGGTCTTGCATCGTATTGCCGAGCCGCTGCATCAGCGCGGGGTTGGTCTGTGCCAATTGCATCAAAGCCATCGACATACGGGTTTGGACTTGTGCGAATTCCTGCTGCCGCGGGGTTGTGGCAGCGACCCAGTCCTGCGGAGTGATCTGGTTCTTCGCTTTGTCGCCCAGAACATTCATGACTTGAGACGTCTCACTGATCGTCTGGGCCGCGGCGTCGGCGCTCGCATCGTCTTTCACGCTCTCAAGCGCGCCGGCGATCCTGTCCATCAGCGTGAGATAGAGGTCCATCGCCTCGGCCGCGGTCGTGACTTTGGCAGCATCGGCCGCGCTCTGCGCCATCGCGTGGCTTCCGCCATAGCCGCCTAGGCCAAGCAGCCCGGCGACCATGAAGATGGCGGCCAGCCGTGCGGCGCGAAAAAGGAAAGACATGAGCACGTCCCTTGCGTTCTGTAAGTCGGTGCAACCCTGTAGCATCTACGGACGCCCGAAGACAATGTTCGCCGCGGATAGGCTCCGGCGTCGGAGCGGGGGTTACCGTCAGAGTCGCCGTTGGCGATATGGTGTTCGATCAAGCGGTGGAAACGCAGGCGGTGCCGGTGCCGGCATCATTCGCCCTTATGCTGCCCATGACCGCGCTGGCCGCCTTCGCCGCGCGCCGGGGCCGACGGACGGCTCGACCTTTCTAGTCGGGCTGTGGCTCGTCGGGCGGTGGCTCAAGCAACTCCGTCTCGATGAAGGCGCATTCGAAGTCGTTGCCGTTGATCACGTCATGCTCGACCCCGGCCTCGCGGGAGTAGGGCACGCCGTTCTTGAGTACGGTTCGGGTGACCTTGCCATCGGCATCGACGATCTCCAGGAAACCGTCGAACAGAGGCACGACGACATAGTCATAGTCGTGGCGATGCCAGCCGGTATTATCGCCCCGCTTTGGAAAGCGCCATTCGGTGACCCGAACGCGGGTGTTGTCGATGAAAACGGTGGGCTTGGCGGCGCCGGCGCCAGCGGAGTTGCACATCGAGAGTTTGTCCTCATTTCTGCCTTAGGAAGATGGAGCGCTGCCGGGGGACTTGGTCTTTGGGTTCAACAGCCGGTACTCTTCCTCGGCTTTCAACTTCAATTGCTCGCCGTCTCGGATGAGCGCTTCACCCTGCCGAATTTTGCGTTGGCCCTTGCTGATGCGCGCTTCACCATTTTCGACGTCGGCCTCGCCCTCTTTGATCAGGGCGCGGCCTTCAGCAATCGCTGCATCGCCCTTAGACCACTTTTGACCAGTGGCGGCAATCGAGCCACCCTCGGCCTGTAGCTGGCCACCGAAGGTCTCTGTATCAGGTCCGTTGGTGCAGGCCGCCGCCAACAGGCCGAGGGCAAATGTCGCCGAAACCATTGTCGAGCGGTTCATCGTGGTCTCCAATCGTTCTAGTGATTTTCAAGGGCTTGGTGGCGTCATTTGAGACGTCCTGCGGCTCAGGCATTGCGCCCGGATATCCGCATGAGCAACTCGTGGTAAATGGGCCGTTGCGAGTGGATTACAATCCCGGTGCGGATCGCCGCCATGCGGGTTGTGATGGCGAGGCCGAAGCCTTGTGCGGCGCCGGTGACGACCGCGTGACGGCCCTGGAAGTTCATCTGGTTGGTCTGCGCCGTGAGTTGAACTTTCGCTCAGCGGCCCTCGTGCTATACAGGCGAAAACCCGTGATTGCATAGAGGCTGCCCGCTCATGATCCCACGCTACAGCCGGCCCGAAATGGTCGGCATCTGGGAGCCCCAGACCAAGTTCCAAATCTGGTTCGAGATCGAGGCGCACGCCTGCGATGCTCAGGCGAAGCTGGGTGTTATCCCGGAGAGCGCCGCCAAAGCGGTGTGGCAGCGCGGCCGGTTCGAGATCGAGCGCATCGACGAGATCGAGCGGGTGACCAAGCATGACGTGCTGGCCTTCCTCACCAACCTGGCCGAACATGTTGGGCCAGAGGCGCGGTTCGTGCACCAGGGCATGACCTCCAGCGATGTGCTGGATACCTGCTTCTCCGTGCAACTTACTCGCGCGTCAGACCTGCTGCTGGCAGGCGTTGACCGGCTGCTGGCGGCGCTGAAGGCGCGGGCTTGGGAGCATGCGCGCACCCTGACCGTCGGGCGCAGCCACGGCATCCACGCGGAGCCGACCACATTCGGCCTGAAGCTGGCCGGCCACTATGCCGAGTTCGCGCGCAATCACGCCCGGCTCGTAGCCGCGCGGGCGGAGATCGCCACTTGCGCCATCAGCGGCCCGGTCGGCACATTCGCCGCCATCGACCCACGGGTTGAGGCCTATGTGGCCGAGAAGCTGGGCCTGACGCCAGAGCCGATCTCAACTCAGGTGATCCCGCGCGACCGGCACGCCATGTTTTTCAGCGTGTTGGGCGTGATCGCCAGCGGTGTCGAGCGGCTGGCGACGGAAATCCGGCACCTGCAGCGGAGCGAAGTGCTGGAGGCGGAGGAGTATTTTTCGCCAGGCCAAAAGGGCTCCAGCGCCATGCCACACAAGCGCAACCCGGTGCTGACCGAAAACCTGACCGGGCTGGCGCGACTGGTGCGCTCCGCCGTGGTGCCGGCGCTGGAGAATGTCGCGCTGTGGCATGAGCGGGACATCTCGCACTCCAGCGTCGAGCGGATGATCGGGCCGGATGCGACTGTGACCCTGGACTTCGCGCTGCACCGCATGGCCAGCGTGATCGAGAAGCTGTTGGTCTATCCCGACCACATGCAGGCCAATCTGGATAAGCTCGGCGGCCTCGTCTACTCGCAATACGTGCTGTTGGCGCTGACCCAGGCTGGCATGAGCCGCGAGGACGCCTACGCCAAGGTGCAGGAGCACGCCATGCAGACCTGGCGTGAGGGCGGCTCGTTCCTGGAGCGCTTGCAGGGCGACACGGCGGTCACCGACAAGGTCGCGAGCGACACATTGGCGGATATGTTCGAGCCCTGGCGCTATCTGAAGCACGTGCCAGGTCGGATGGAGGCGGTCATGGGGCCTGCCGATTGACGATTGCCGCTGGGGCGCGCCTTCCCGTGCAGACCGGATCAGCCTGAAGCGGCGCTGATCCGGCGCAGAAACTGCGCGGCGTGCAGGATGCCGGTCTCGTCGATGCCATGGCCCAGGCCCTCGATCACATGGCTTTCGACGTCGAGGCCGGCAGCGCGGAGCGCGTCGTTGGCTTTCTCCAGGCTATCGACCGGCACGACGTCGTCGTTGGCGCCATGCGCCAGCATGATCGGCGGGCGGCTGGTGACCTCGTCGGCGAGCAAGTGCGCCGCCATCAATCGACCGGAAAACCCGACGATGCAGCGCGGCGCGATTTCTCGGCGCAGGCCGGAATGCAATGCCATCATCGTGCCCTGACTGAAGCCGACCAGATACAGCTCCTCCGGCGGTACGTTGTGAGCCTCCAATTGCACGTCGTAGAACGGTTGCAGGATCTTGTTCGCAAACCGCGCACCCTCCAACCGCCGCTCGCCGTCCGCATCCCAAACGTCGAACCATTGAAAGCCCCAGGCCGCCGAGGCACAGGGGAACGGCGCGTTCGGCGCAACGAAGGCGGCGTCGGGCAGCACTTGCCCCAGCATCGGCGCCAGCCCGATCAGATCCTCCCCATCCGCGCCGTAGCCGTGCAGCAGCACGACCAATTGCTTGGCAAGGCCGCCGCTGACCGGGTGGTGGTGATGGCTCATCAGGGTGGTGTTCTTGACTTCCGGATCGACGGCCATGGCTTGGCTCCTACGGTTTCGCGTGCGAGGGTGGCTCTGGCGTCACCCTAGCGTTTCGGACCCATGCTCGTCACCCGCTTTGCCCCCAGCCCGACCGGCCACCTGCACCTCGGCAGCGTCTACAGCGCGCTGTTTGCGTGGCGAATGGCGCGGGACGGTGGCGGGCGGTTTCTGGTGCGGATCGAAGACATCGACCAGACCCGCTGCAAGCCGGAATTTGCGGCCCGCATGCTGGACGATCTGGCCTGGCTGGGGCTCGATTGGGATGGCGACGTGCGGTATCAGTCGGAACACTTCGATGACTACCGCGCCGCTTTGCAACGGCTTCGGGATATGGGGCTGCTCTATCCCTGCTTCTGCACCCGCCGGCAGATCGCGGTGGAGATCGAGGCTGCCGGCGGTGCGCCGCATGGGCCGGATGGCCCGCTCTACCCGGGCACATGTCGCGGCCTGTCGCAGCGCGAGGCGGATCAGAGGATCGCGGCAGGCGAGACGCCGGCCTGGCGGCTGGACATGACGGCGGCGTTCGCAGATGCAGGCGCGCTAACATTCCGAGACCGCGGTCTTGGAGAGATCGTCTGCGATCCAGCCCGCTTTGGCGACGTGGTCTTGGCGCGCAAGGATTCGCCGACCAGCTATCACCTCGCCGTCACGGTCGACGATGGGCTGCAAGGCGTCACCTGCGTCACTCGCGGCGAAGACCTGCTGGCCGCGACCGACATCCACCGCGTGCTCCAGGCACTGCTGGGCCTGCCGCAGCCGGAGTACTGGCATCATCCGCTGCTGCTAGGGGAGGACGGCAAGCGCTTTGCCAAGCGGGATCGGAGCGTTAGCGTGCCGGACCTGCGGGCCGCCGGCCACTCCGCCGAGGAAGTGCTGGCGATGGCGCAGGGGCTGGCGGCGGTGTAGCCGGCTGCCTACGATAGCCGATCACACCAGCACCTGAGAAACCGGCAATCGAGGAAATCATCCATGGCCATCGACTACGAAAAACGCGACGGGGTCGCCTATATCACCCTCAACAATCCCGAAAAAGCCAACATTCTCGACAAGGCGACGTCCGACGACATTTCGGCCGCGTGGATCGATATTTGGGAAGACCGCGCCATCCGCTGCGTCATCGTTACGGGCAAGGGCGACCGGCATTTCTGTGCGGGCCACAACCTCGCCGCCCGCCCGGATCTGACGGATGAGGACAAGGAATACCTCCGCACGCAGCGCATCTACTGGCCGCTGGCCGGCACCGTGCATGGCCAGAAAACCGGCGTGGACGGGCGAATGGGCGACCACTATCCGCGGGTGTGGAAGCCGGTGATTGCGGCGGTGAACGGCTGGGCGGCGGGCGCGGGCCTGTACATGGTGCTGGCGTCCTCCGACATCCGCATCGCCAGCGCGGAGAACGCCAAGTTCAAGTTCGGCCTGACTTCGCAAGGCTGGCTGGGCCATGGCCCGGGTGCGAGCCTGCTGATCAAGCAACTGCGCTATATCGATGCGATGAAGATGCTGCTGACCGACGAGCCGGTGATGGCCGACGAGGCGTTGCGCATCGGCCTGATCAATGAGGTGGTGCCGCACGAAAAGCTGCTGGAACGGGCCGAGGAGATGGCTCGCCATATCGTGACGATGCCGCCGGTGGCGGTGCGGATGATGAAGGAGTTTGTGGTCCGCTTCGGCGACCTGCCGACCGATCAGGCCTGGCACGTGCAGAACCTGATCAACAACCTGCTGATCCAGACCACGACCGATGGCGAAGAGGGCCGCCGCGCCTTCAACGCCAAGGAGAAGCCGACCTTCACCGGCTCGCTGCGCCGCCGCGGCGAAGGCTGGCCGGAGCTATCGGAGGAAGAAGCAGCCCGCCTCGAAGAAGCGTACCGCAGCGGTGAGTTCTGAGAGGGCTATCGCCTCCGCGCCTCGTCTTTTCCCGGCCTTGAGTCGGGATCCATGCCTGATACCAGCGGTGGAAACTTTAGACCTATTGTGTTGGGCGTCATTGCGAGCAGAGCGAAGCAATCTATCGCCCACGCAACGCTGTATAGCCAATGGATTGCCGCGCCGCCCTGCGGCGGCTCGCAATGACGCCGGAAGGTGGGCATTTTCTGTTGGCTCTCAGTCATGGACTCCGGATCAAGGCCGGAGAAAGGGACTCTGGATCAAGGCCAGAGAAAGGGCTCGGCCTAAGCGGCCAGCCAGCCGCGGATCTGGTCTTCGGTAGGCAGCGTGTCGACGGCGCCGGAGGCGACGAACGTGGGGGAGCCGGTGAAGATCGCTCCGGCCAGCGCCGAGACCTTCGCGACATCGACCGCTTCGATCTTGGCGACGACTTCCTCCACCGAACGGCGGCGGCCGAAGGCGAGCAGCTGCGTCGCGGCTTGCTCCGCCCGCTGGCCGGTACTTTCGCGCGACATCAGGATATGCGCTTTCAGTTGGGCGCGCGCCCGGGCCACCTCGTCTTCGGTAACGCTGTCGGCCAGGCGTAGGCATTGCTGGGCGACGATCTCGCAGACCTCGTTGGCGGTTTCCGGGCCGCTGCCGGCGTAGATGCCGAACAGGCCGTGGTCGAGCATGCCGCTGGCGAAGGAGTAGATCGAATAGACCAGCCCGCGCTTCTCCCGCACCTCCTGAAACAGCCGCGAGGACATGCCGCCGCCGAACAGGGTGGAGAGCACTTGCAGGCCATAGAAGTCGTCATCCAGGTAGGAGAGCGCCGGGAAGCCGAACACCATGTGCGCCTGCTCGCCTTCGCGGTCGACCTTGGCGTAGCCGCCCTGGTAGCGCGCCGGCTCCGGCGGGGTGCTCTCGCCCGCCGACCAGTTGCCGAACTGCGCCTCGACCTCCCGCACGAAACGGTCGTGATCGACCTTGCCGGCCGCGGCCAGCACGATGCGCGATGGCCGGTAGCGCTCGCCCATATAGGCGATCATGTCAGCACGCGGCAGGTTCTCGACGACGTCGGGGTCGCCCAGTACGGTGCGTCCAGCCGCCTGATCCGGGTAGGCGATGGCCTGGAACGTGTCGAAGGCCACGTCCTCCGGCACATCGGCGGCCTGGCCGATTTCCTGCAGGATCACCTGCCGTTCTCGCTCCAGCTCGTCCTCGGGAAAGGTGCTGTTGCAGATAATGTCGCCAATTACATCCAGCGCCAACGGCGCGTCGTCGGCCAGGACCTTGGCGTAATAGGCGGTCTGTTCGCGGCTGGTATAGGCGTTGATCAGGCCGCCGACGTTCTCGATGGCGATGGCGATCTCCGCCGGATTGCGCCGCTCGGTGCCTTTGAAAGCCATATGCTCCAGCAAATGGCTGACACCGTTCACCGGTTCAGTCTCGTGCCGGGTGCCGGCGCCGACCCAGACGCCCAACGACGCTGTCTCAACGTGATCCATTCGGTCGGTAACGATGCGCATGCCGTTGGATAGCGTCGAAACGGTGACGGTCATATAGGGCGGGTTCCTTCAGGTCAGGTTGGGATGATCACCGGCAGCTTGCGGATGCCGCGGATAAAGTTCGAGGCGAGGCGCACCGGCTCGCCGACCACTTTGGGCCGCAAATCGCGCTTCAGAATTTCTTCCCAAAGGATCGCGAGTTGCAGGTCGGCCAAACGATCGCCAACGCAGCGGTGGATGCCGGCGCCATAGCTTAGATGTTGCCGGGCGCGCCGCCGATCAACGATAAACTCGTCCGGCTGCTCAATCAGCTCGTCGTCGCGATTGCCGGAGATATACCACATCACCACCTTATCGCCCTTGGCGATCTGCTTGCCGCCCAGTTCCGTGTCGGCGAGCGCGGTGCGGCGCATGTGGATGACGGGGGTTTGGTAGCGGATGGTCTCCGCGACCAATTTCGGCACCAAATCCGGGTCGGCGCGCAGCTTTTCCCACTCACCGGGGTTCTGGTTGAGGTAATAAAGGCCGCCGCTCATGGAATTGCGGGTGGTGTCGTTGCCGCCGACGATCAGCAGGCCCAGATTGCCGATGAATTCGCGCAGCGACATGTCCTGGGTTTCCGGCCCGTGCGCCAGCATGGAGATCAGGTCGAAGCGCGGTTCCTGGTCTTTGCGCTCATCCCACAAGCCTTTGAAATACTCGGCCATCTTCACCATCTCGTCGAAGCGCTCTTCCTCCGATTTCACCAGCGCATCCGGTGCGTCGAAATCGGTGAAGATGGCGACGTCGGACCAATAGGTCAGCTTGCGCCGCTCCTCCCACGGGAAGTCGAACAGGGTGGCCAGCATCATCGTCGTAAGTTCGATGGAGACGCGGTCGACCCAGTCGAATTCCTCGCCGCGCGGCAGACCGTCGAGGACGAATTGCGTCCGCTCGCGGATGGTGGCGGTCATGTTTTTGAGGTTGAAGGGCGCCACGATGGGCGCGACAGTCTTGCGCTCGACCGTGTGCCGCGGTGGATCCATCCGGATGAAACTCTCGGTCTCCAGCCCCGGCTTCGGATCGCGCACCTGAATGCCGCCGACCTGGTTGGAATAGGTGGCGTGGTCCAACTCCACCTGCATGATGTCGTTGTACTTGGTCACCGACCAGTAGGGGCCGAACTCGCTGTCCGGGCAGTAGTGCACCGGGTCCTCGCGCCGCAGCTGGGCAAAGGGCTCATACCACGTGTCGGCGCGATACCACTCTGGGTCGCTCATATCCAGCGTGGCAAGGTCGAGGGAGGGGATCGGGGCATTCATGGCAATTGCTCCTGGTCGCTAGGCGGCGATGCGCACCGGCAGTTTCTTGATGCCGCGGATGAAGTTGGACATGGTGCGGGTCGGTGGCGCCAACACCTCGATCTTCAGGTCGCGCTTCAGGATTTCCTCCCAAAGGATCGCCAGTTGCAGATCGGCCAGCCGGTCGCCGACGCAGCGGTGGATGCCGGCGCCATAGGCCAGGTGCTGGCGCGCCTTGCGGCGGTCGACCAGGAAGTCGTCGGGCCGGTCGATCACCTCGCCATCGTGATTGCCGGAGAGGTACCACATGACGACCTTGTCGCCCTCGGCGATCTGCTTGCCCGCAAGCTCTGTATCCCGGGAAGCGGTGCGGCGCATGTGGATGATCGGCGACTGAAAGCGGATGGTCTCCGCCACCAGCTTCGGCACCAGCCCCGGGTCGGCGCGCAGCTTCTCCCACTCCGCCGGGTTTTGGCTGAGATACCACAGACCGCCGGACATGGAGTTGCGGGTGGTGTCGTTGCCGCCGACGATCAGCAGGGTCAACTGACCCATGAACTTCTTCAGGTCCATCTTCTGCGTCGCCGGTGAGTGCGCCAGCATGCTGATCAGGTCGAAGCGCGGTTCCTGGTCCTTGCGCTCCTCCCACAGATTGCCGAAATAGGCGGCCATCTCCTTCAGCTTTTCGAACTTGTCGTATTCGCTGGTGGTGAGAGCGTCGGGCGCCGAATAGTCGGTAAAGGTCGAAAGGTCGGACCAATAGGTCAGCTTGCGCCGGTCCTCCCATGGGAAATCGAACAGTGTCGCCAGCATCATCGTAGTGAGCTCAATGGAGACGGTGTCGACCCAGTCGAACTCTTCGCCCCTAGGCAGGCCATCCAGTACGAACACCGTGCGCTCGCGAATGGTGTCGGTCATGTTCTTGAGGTTGAAGGGCGCGACGATCGGGGCGACGGTCTTGCGCTCCGCCGTGTGCTTCGGCGGGTCCATCTGGATAAAGCTGGGGCGGCGGATGTCGTCCGGGATATCGCGGATGGTGATGCCGCCGATCTCGCTGGAATAGGTCTGCGGGTCCAGTTCGACGGTCATAATGTCGTTGTACTTGGTGACGGACCAATAGGGGCCGTAGGCGCTGTCCGGCACATACTGCACCGGGTCTTCCGCCCGCAGTTTGGCGAACGGCTCGGCCCACGTGTCGCTGCGGTACAGTTCCGGATCGCTGACGTCGATGGGGGCGATGCCCGCTTGGTCTATGTGAACGTTCATGGCGATTCATCTCCCAGAAAATACAGTGTGAGAGGCAGTCTAACGCCGCTTGCGCAGCAGGAACAGCACCGGAATCAGTGGCGCTACCGCGACCATGGTCAGAAAGAAGAAACCATCCTGAAAGCCTAACATATTGGCCTGCGCTGTCACGACGCTGTTGAGGTATTGCATCGCGATGCCCTGTTGCATCACTTCGGGCATTCCAGTGCCAGCCAGTTGGCCGGTCACCTTGCCGAGCATTTCGATCGTCGTGCCGTTGGCGGCGGTTTGCGTGGCTCCCAACTGCGTCGCGTGGAACTCGATCCGCATCTCCAGCAGGATCACGTAGACGCTGATTCCGGTGGAGCCGCCCATCATCAGCGCCAGATTGGTAACGCCGGCGCCGCGCCGCATCTGCTGCGGGCTGAGCGCGCCAATGGCGGTCGTGTTCAGGGCAGGCGAGGTGAAGGCGGAGCCGACCCGGCCGATCAACAGCGAGATGGCGACGTACCAGAATACCGTGTTACCATCGGCGCCGATCAGCATGGAAACGCTGGTGACGATAATCACCAATCCAAAAATCATGATGATCGGTGCCGGTAGCTTATCCGAAACGCGACCGGCGAGCGGCAGAATCGCGGCTGCGAAAAAACTTCCGGGCAGCAGCATCGAACCGGCCACCGTTGGCGAAAACCCTTGGACAATCTGCCCGAATATCGAGAATGAATAGACGCTGGCGAAATTGCCGAAGCCGAAGAAGAACGAACAGGCCAGGGCGTTGACGAAACGGCCATTCTGAAACAGGCTGAGGTCGAGCAAAGAGGCGTTGGCGCGTTTCTGCGAATAGATGAAAGCGATGCCGCATATCGCCGTGATCGTCGCCAGCAGGGCCCAATCGTCGGATGCCCAACCCCATTTCTGGCCGTTTCCCAGCATGGTAAACCAGCCGAATACGAAGACGTTGATCAGCCCGAAACCGAGAAAATCGAACTTTCCTGGCTCGGTTTTCTGCTCTTCGGCAGGCAGAAAAAACAGGCCGAGCAACCCAGCGAGCAGGCTGGCCGGGATTGGGATCAGAAAGATCGTGCGCCAACTGAACGCATCGATGGTGATGCCGGCGAGCGAGGGGCCGAGCCCCAGCGCCACGGTCACACCCATGCTGAACATGCCCATGGCCAAGCCGCGCTTCTCCAGCGGGAACACCTGGAACAGCACCATCATGACCAGCGGCTGCAACACCCCGGCCGCAAAGCCTTGCAACACGCGGCCCACGATCATCGTTTCCAGTGTGGGGGCGATGAAGCTCAGGACGCTGCCGCCGGCGAATACGAACAGGACCAGGAAGAAGGTTTGGCGCTGGCCGATCCTGGCGATGGTCCAGGAACTGGCCAGCAGCCCGGTGGTGTTCATCGCCAGGAAAGCCGTCGATAGAAACTGCGCCTGGCTCTGGCCGACGCCGAACGCGCCCATGACGTGCGGAATGGCGACATTGGTCAGCGAACTGGTGAAAATAGAGGTGAAAAACGCTGACAATGCTGCCGCGGTCGCCAACCACCGGGCGGCTGGCGTGAAGGCAGGGATGGTGACGGGTGTTCCGGTTGCGGCCGTCATGGGCGCCGGCGGCGTTTCCTATAGTGTTCTGTTATCGCGTTTGTCCATTCAGTAGCATGCTATCGATATCCGGTGCAACCAATCGCCAATGGCTGCAGCGCACAGGATTCCGTTATAACACCCGTCGAGGGCCGCCGGAGAGAGTCACGCATGCCACGCATTTGGTCCTTGTTACCCCGTTTCATCGCCGGCGTTCTGTTCGCCGCGTTTTTCGCCTCAGGGCTGGCGCTGGCGGAGACGTTGACCGTCGTCTCGTTCAACGTCGAGTCGGACCGCGATACCGACCCGGCGAAAGTGGCGGACGACATCGCACGGATCAGCTCCAGCGCGAGCGTCGATCTGTTCGGGCTTGCCGAGGTGCAGAACGAGACGGATGCCGGCATTTTTCAGAAAGCCGCAGGCCGCGACAGTGGCCGGTTCCGCTATCTGCTGGCAAAACACGGCAACGAGGATCGCCTCGCCATTCTCTACAACTACGATGCATTAGAGTTTCTGGACGTCTCGGAACTCGAACGATTTCCCGGCTCCCGCAAGGCGTTGGTCGGGCGGTTTCGCCATAAGGCGGCAGGGTTGGAGTTCCTGTTCATCGTCAACCATTTCAACCGTGGCGATATCGAACGGCGCCGGCGCCAGGCCAGTCTCATTCGCGATTGGGTGTTGGATCAGCCACTGCCGGCAGTGCTGGTCGGCGATTATAATTTCGATTTCGACCCCAAGACCGGGCGCGGCAACTCGGCGTTCGAGATTTTCGTCGCGAAGAGTGGCCTGGACTGGTTGCAGCCGCAGTGCGTGGCCGCCGGGTCCTGCCCGGCGACGGGCACGCAATGCGACAGCCGCTACAACTCGATTTCCGACTTTGTCTTCATCGCCGACAAGCGGCGCGGTTGGCCGGGGGTCTCCGACATTTTGTTGCAGCGCGCCGATTACTGCGAGCGGGAGCGCAACGGTTACGCGGACCATCGGCCGGTGCTGGGATTGATCGATATCCGCTGACGACCGGCGCTGCCCTCTTGCGGCCCACCGGAGGGCGCTGCACTCTGTCATCCAATAAACCAATGATAGAGGAAGCCAACCCATGTTCCGCACATCCATTTGCGACCTGTTCGGCATCGAGTACCCAATCGTCCTGGCCGGGATGGGTACGGCCAGTACGCCGGAATTGGCGGCTGCGGTCTCCAACGC
>CAXBDI010000094.1:0-15717 GCA_963974445.1 uncultured Alphaproteobacteria bacterium | reverse complement strand
AGGCCGCCACCGCCTCCTCCAGCCGCGCCGTCCCGCTCTCACGCTCGCCCAGCACCTGGAGCGCATTGCCGAGATTGTTCTGCGTCCCCGCCCAGTCGAGCGGCACTCGTTCCCGCGTCCACTCCGCCAGCGCCGCCCGAAAGGCCGCCACCGCCTCCTCCAGCCGCGCCGCCCCGCTCTCCCGCGAGCCCAATTCCTGGCTCGCAATCCCAATCAGGTTCTGCGCGTCGGCCCAGTGATCCGACGCAACCGCCCTGGGAAAGCGCTCGGCCATCTGCCGGAACACATCCGCCGCCTCCGCCAGCGCCGCATTGTCGCCGAACTCCAGCCCCAATTGCCGGAGCGCGATTCCACCCGCCCGCGTGTGCTCGCGCCAGTCCTCGGCATCGTCCGCCGGAATACGTTTTGCCGCCTCGAAATAGGCCGCTGCTGCCCCGCGGTAACGCAGAGTGGTCATGCGCACCTGGCCGCGCATCGCCCAGGTTTCCGCCGCGGCCCGGTCGTGCGCCTCGCCGATCTGGGCCAGCAGACGCTCGGCCTCGTCGAAATCGCCGGCCTCGATCGCCGCTTCCGCCGCCGCCACTTCCGGCTCGGCCACCTCTGGCGTGTGGGCGCGCAGGAGCTTGACTTCGGCCTGTAGGGCGTGAAACCGCTCGGCCATGGTCTCCAGCGTTTGCGGGATCCGCTCTGCTGGCACCTCGGTCTCACCAATACGCCGGAGAAATGCGTTCACCGCCCCTTCCGTGACCCCAAGGTTTCGCGCCAAGGCCACGATGTCCTGTGTCGAATGCCCGTAGTTGTACTGGTCCCGCCCTGTCGTCGGCGCGCTACCCCCAGTCACCGTTGTGACGTCGCGCGAGATATCGCCAGCCTTGCCGGTGACCACCGCCTGGTTCACATCGCCCTCCGCCGAAACCCCTCCAACGTGGGCGGTCTGAACCGGACCAGGCGGCGTCGGCGCCTTACGCCGAAACCAGCGCCAAAGACCGCGCACCGGCTTAAACACGATCTCCACGACGATGACGACCACCGCCGCAACCGACGCGAGCAACACCCCGTTCTCGACCAGGAACGCCTTCGCCAGGACCAAAAACTCGCTTCCCACGCTCCACCTGCCATCTTGAACCGAACACCATGCCACCTTACCTAACACGTGAGTCCGCACCACCCCAGCCCGCTGGATGCCGGCGCATGTTCACAAATGCTCACAAATGTTAAGTTTTTAAAATGCTCCGACCCAACCTATTGAAACAAAACAACTCCCTTACCCGTGACCTTAACAAACCGTAGCATTTCGCATCATCCCCCTCATCTCCGCCGCCCAATTGCAGGCCAAGCTCGACGCCTTTCTGGCCAGGCCGCAAACCGACTATCTCGACATCTACCAGTTGCACGCGGTCACGCTGGCCATGGTCGATCTGTGGAGGCGGAGCCGCTGGGCTTTCTGCTGCACGATTCGGGTGCGACCGGCATTATCGACGTTGCCTACCGTTTTGCCCCGCATGAGCCCGGCGCTAACGTGACGCTGTTCGGCGCGTCGGAGATCGCGCACCTGGCGGCGAATATCGCCTCTATCCTGCGCCCGCCGTTGCCGGAAGCCGACCGGGAGCGGCTGGCGGCGACATTCGGGCGCCTGACCGGTGTCGGCCTGGACTTGCCACATCGGGCGAAAGCGCCCAAACAATAGGCGAATGACCGCCCAAAAGTTACCGCCTGCGCCGGACGACGCCACCTATCAGATCGACGTGTCTAAAGTGGATACGTCGGTGCTGTGGCGTATTACGCAGATGGCCTTTCGCCACAGAACCCGTATGGCGATTGCCATCGCGGCGACGCTGGCGGCTGCGTTCTTCCAACTGTTCGTGCCGCAGTATCTGGGCCAAGCCATCGATCAGGCGCAAAGCCTGCTGGCCGATGCCAGCGTGGCGGACCGCGAGGCGGCGGAGGCCGCGTTGCTGACGACCGCGCTGTTGCTGTTGGGAGCTGCGTCGCTGCGCGGCATCTTCACCATGTTTCAGAACTATATGGGCGAGGCGGTCGGCCAGCTCATCGGCTACCAGTTGCGCCTCGATTTCTACCGCAAGCTGCAGGAACTGAGCTTTTCCTGGCACGACCGCTCGCACACCGGCGATCTGATGACCCGCGGCATCCTGGATATCGAGGGGGTGCGGCTGTGGACCGATACCGGCATCCTGCGCTCGTTCCTGCTGACCACCCTGATCGGCGGCGGCGCCTATATCCTGATGAGCAAGGACGTGCTGCTGGGCGTCACGACGCTCAGCTTTGTGCCGCTGGTCGGCATCCGCGCCTCCATCGCCCGCCTCAAGTTGCGCGACGCCTGGCTCGCCTATCAGGATCAAATGAGCCTGGTGACCAAGGTCATGGAGGAGAACCTGGGCGGCATCCGCGTCGTCCGCGCTTTCTCCGCGCAATGGCATGAGCTGAAACGCTACGACCTGTTCGCCGACGTAGCGCTCGGCATGGCGCGGCAGCGGGCCGGGCTGTTCGTCAAGAACATCACCCAGATGACCTATATCTACTACCTATCCATGGGCCTGACGCTCTGGGTCGGTGGCGAGAAGGTCATCGCCGGCGAGATCAGCCTGGGCGTGCTGGCGGAGGCGCTGGCCTTCATGTTGATCCTGCAAATGCCGGTGCGCCAGATCGGCTGGATGATCAACTCCATCGCGCGGGCCAGCACCTGCGGCGGCCGGCTGTTCCACATCATCGACCTGGTGCCGACCATCGTCGACAGCCCCGACGCCAAACCCTTGCAGGTAACCGACTGCGTGCTGCGGATGGAGGGCGTCTGCTTCCGCTATCCGGCCTGGAGCGACGATACCCGCACGCTGACCGACATCGACCTGGAGGTTCGCCCCGGCAAGGTGCTGGGCATTGTCGGCCCGCCGGGCAGCGGCAAAACCACGATCACCCAGCTTCTGGGCCGCTATTACGATGTCGAGGCCGGGCGTATCACCATCGACGGCCAGGATATCCGCGACGTGACCTTGGAATCGCTGCGCCGGACGGTTAGCATCGTGCAGCAGGATGCTTTCCTGTTCACGTCGAGCCTCAGCCACAACGTCGCCTATGGCGATCCCTGGGCCGAGGGCGCCCGGATCGAGCGGGCCGCCGCCACTGCGCAACTGCACAGCTATATCCAGAGCCTGCCGGAAACCTATCAGTCGCTGGTGGGGGAGCGCGGCGTCTCGCTCTCCGGCGGCCAGCGCCAGCGCCTCGCCATCGCCCGCGCCATCCTGCCGGAGACCAAGGTGCTGGTGTTCGACGACTCGTCCGCCGCCATCGACGCCGGCACTGAACGCCAGATCCGCGACGCATTGGCGGAGGCGACCAAGAACATGGCCGTCATCATCATCGCCCACCGCCTGTCATCCTTGCTGCACGCCGACGAGATCGTCTTTCTGGAACGCGGCCGCATCGTCGAGCGTGGCAGCCATGACCAGTTGATGGCGAACGACGGCCCCTATGCCCGCCTCTATGACCTTCAGGTGCGCACGACGGCAGGGGAGGACGTGCCATGAGCCCCGCCGGTTCCCGCCCCTCCACATTGCAGCGCAAACCGCCGCTGGCGGTGGTTGGCTCGCAGATCGACCAGGAGGAGGAGCTGTTCGGCCGCGCCTTCGACCCGTGGGTCATCCGCCGGTTCATGTTCTACCTGCGCCCCTATCGCCGCCGTATTTTCATTGCGCTGGGGGCGATCCTGCTGTTCACGCTGACGCAATTGGCGGTGCCGCTGGTGGTGAAATCCGCCATCGACCAGGCGCTCGCGGCGGAGGCGGCGGATGTGGAGTTACTGCACCTGTTCGTCGCCCTGTTCTTCGGCGTAGTGACGCTGAACTTCCTCGGCAATCACGTGATGGAGATCATCATCGCGCGCACCGCACAGAACCTGCTGTTCGACCTGCGCCGCGCCATGTACGCCCATCTGCAGGTCGTATCCCTCGGCTTCATGGACAAGACCGAGGTCGGGCGCCTGATGAGCCGTCTGCAAGGCGATGTCGCCAGCCTGCAGGAGTTTCTGGAATCCTCGATCTTCGCCATCGGCGACATCGTGCTGCTGTTCGGGATTATCGCCGTGTTGCTGAGCCTGGACACGACCCTAGGCGCGCTGGCGCTGGGTGTCGTGCCGCTGCTGTTCATTGTGCGCATCATCTGGCTACCGCTGGCCCGCAAGGCGTTCATGGCGGCGCGCGAGGCGTCCAGCCGGGTCAACGGCGCGCTGGCGGAGAATGTGCACGGCATCCGCGCCATCCAGCAATTGCGGCGCGAGGCGGTGAATTTCGATCTGTTCGAGGACAAGGCGCGCGCCAACCTGCTGACCCACCTGCGCGCCTCGAAATTCACCAACGTGATGATCCCGATCGTCGACATTCTCACCGGCTCGGCCATGGCGATTGTCGTCGTGATCGGCGGCACCATGGTGCTGGGCGGCTCGCTGGAGATCGGCGTGATGGTGGCGTTTCTGTTCTATGTGCAGCGCTTCTTCGACCCGATCCGCTCCCTGACCCTGCAATACTCGACCATGCAGCGCGCCATGGCGAGCGGCCACCGCATTTTCGAGGTGATGGACGTGGAGATCGACGTCGAGGATGCGCCGGACGCTTTGGCTCCGGAGACGATAGACGGCTCGCTGGAACTGGAGCACGTGACCTTCGGCTATGTGCCGGGACAGCCGATCTTGCGCGACATTACCTTCAAGGTCGAGCCGGGCGAGACGGTGGCCCTGGTCGGCCCGACCGGCAGCGGCAAGACCTCGATCACCGCCCTGCTGCACCGCTTCTACGATGTGTGGGAGGGGGCGGTGAAGGTCGGCGGCTACGATGTGCGGGCGGTGACGCAGGCGAGCCTCGGCCGGCATATCGCCATGGTCTTGCAGGAGCCCTATCTGTTCTCGACGACGGTCGAGCAGAACATCCGTTATGCCAAGGCCGACGCGACGCTCGACGAGGTCATGGACGCGGCCAAGGCGGTCGGCGCGCACGACTTTATCATGCGGCTGGAGCACGGCTACCAGACCGATCTGAACCAGCGCGCCGCCAACCTCTCGCTCGGCCAGCGCCAGTTGATCAGCTTCGCCCGCGCCCTGGTCGCCGACGCCAGCGTGCTGGTGCTGGACGAGGCGACGGCGAACATCGACAGCTACACCGAACTGGAAATCCAGCGCGCGCTGAAGCGCCTGCTGGCCGGCCGCACCGCCATCGTCATCGCCCACCGCCTGGCGACGATCCGCGGCGCCGACCGCATCATCGTCCTCAACCAGGGCGAGATCGTCGAGCAGGGCGACCACGCCAGCCTGATGGAGGCCGACGGCCTGTACGCCAGGCTCTACCGCCTGAACTACGCCAGCTTCGACGACATCCCCGACGAAGAGGTTGCCCGCGCGACGGGCTCGACGCCCGGCTCAAGCTAAGCCCCCCGTTTGACACTCAACCACCTGTCTCACCCTGAGTAGGCCCGTAAGGGCCGTATCGAGGCCGCCTCCGTCGGGCGATGCCGTCCCTCCTTCGATACGCGGCTGCACCGCTACTCAGGATGAGATTTGGAGCGAGGCCGTGCCATGGCGCGCGCATACTGTCGTCAGAGAGAGTTGACGGCGGCTTGCGGCTGGGCTCCGCTGGTGCACACTGTGTGTCGACAAGGAGCCTGCCTGACCATGACCAACGATCTCGCCATCCGCATCACCGACCGCCGTCCGTTCGCCGATGGCGAGGCATTCGGTTATGTCGGCCCCTATGAGCGGTTGACGGGGCGGGTGCATCACAAGGTCTCAGCGGATGCGGCGGCGCAGGCGGGCGTCACCGACATTCAACTGGCGGAGCGTGGGCCGGACGGGTTGGTGCACTTTACCGCCGACATCTGCATCCTGAAGCCCGTCGATATGACCAAGGGCAATCGGCGGCTGTTCTTCGACTGGGGCAATCGCGGTAACAAGCGGATGCTGCAATTCTTCAACGACGCGCTGCATTCGAACGATCCGCAAAGCCTTGCGCACGCCGGCAATGGCTTTCTGATGCGGCGCGGTTACACCGTGGTCTTTGGCTCGTGGCAGGGCGATTTGCTGGCGGGCGACGGTAAGATGATGCTGGACCTGCCGGTGGCGCTCCAGCCGGACGGCTCGCCGGTTACCGGGCTGGTGCGGACGGAGTTCATCGCCAGCGAGGCCGGGGTGACCTGCTTGCCGCTGTCGGGCCGCGGCTCGACCCGCTCGCATCCGGCGGTCTCTCTGGATACGAGTAAGGCGCAACTGACGCGCCGGCGCTATACGACGAACCCCCGCCAGCCGGTGGATGCGAGCGCATGGTCTTTCGCGCGGATGGAGACATTCGGCCCGGAGGACACCCAAGGCCCGAACCGCGGCCTGGTGCCGAGCGCCTCCCACATCTACCTGCCGGGAGGGTTCGAGCCCGGCTGGATCTACGAAATCGTCTATGAGGCCCGCGATCCGCTGGTCATGGGCCTCGGCCACGTGGCGGTGCGCGATGCAGTGAGTTTCCTGAAATACGGCCAGAGCGATGCCGACGGCAATGCCAACCCGCTCGGCCCGAAAGGCACGATCGAGAAGGCCTATGGCTATGGCCGCTCCCAGACCGGGCGGTGTATCCGCGATTTCATCTGGCAGGGCTTCAATGCAGATGCAGAGGGACGGCGGGTGTTTGACGGGCTGATGCCGCATGTCTCCGGGGCTGGCGGTAAGTGGCTGAACCAGCGCTTCGCCAACGCCGTCGTCGCCGGCGGGCAGCAACACGAGGATCACTACTGCCCCGCCGACCGCTTTCCCTTCGCCTATGCGGAGACCACGGATCACAACACCGGCCGCACCGACGCCATCCTGAAGCGGCCGGACACCGACCCGCTGGTCATCCACACTCAGACCGCGACCGAGTACTGGCAGCGCCGCGGCTCACTGGTGCACACCGACAGCCAGGGCCGGGATGTACCGGAGCCAGAGGGCGTGCGCATCTACAGTTGGGCGTCGACCCAACATTCCGCCGACCCGCGGCAGGAGCGCCCGGGAAAGGCCGTGACCGACCACTACCTGAACGTTGCGAAGACCAGCATGCTGTTCCGCGCCAACCTGGATGCGCTCGACCGCTGGGCCTCCACCGGTGAGCTGCCGCCGCCGAGCCGAGTGCCGCGGGTGGCGGACGGCACGCTGGTGCCGATGGAGCAATGGCAACAGCAGTTTCCGGCGATACCTGGTGCTACGGTCCCGCAGGAGCCGAACCAACTGCCGCTGATGGACTTCGGCCCGGACGAAGCCAAAGGCGTGCTGGCGCAGGAGCCGCCGGCGGTCCTGGCAGAGCGGGGCTATACCGTCCTGGTGCCGGCGGTCGACGCCGACGGCAACGAGGTCGCCGGCGTGCGCTGCCCGATGGTGCAGGCGCCGCTCGGCACCTATGCCGGCTGGAACATCCGCGCCCGAGGTTTCGGCGAGGGCGCGACGCACGAGTTCTCCGGCAGCTATATCCCGTTTCCGGAGGACGCGGCGGTTCGGGCTGCGACCGGCGACCCGCGGCTTTCCATCCTGGAGCGGTATGGATCGGCAGAAGGCTACATCGCCGCCATCGAACGCGCCTGTCGCGAACTGGTGGCCGAGGGGTTCATGCTGGAGGAGGACGTCGAGCGCAGCATCGCGCGTGCGGGCGACTGGGGACGGCCTCTGCACGACGTAAAGTTGCTGTGATCACCGATGGTTGATGGCATTTCCGGTTATTTATGAGCCAAATGGCGGTAGGGCGACTTTTGGGGATTGCAAGCGCGCGGAAAAGTCTTAGGCTCATTCGCAATCAATCAGGGCGTATCGCAATTCGCCTGCGTCTGGAGGACAGTGCACATTATGGCAGAGCCCAACGGGCACGACTCGATTCTGAGTGTGCGCGGAGTGTCGAAGTATTTCGGCGGCGTCCGTGCGAACAACGAAGTCAGCATCGAGGTGCCGCGCGGAAAGATTTTCGCGATCATCGGCCCTAATGGCGCCGGCAAGACATCCCTTTTAAACATGATTAGCGGCTTTTACGTGCCCGACGCGGGCGACATCCTGTTCGAAGGCAAATCGATTGCCGGTTTCAAGCCGAACCAGATCGCCGAGCACGGCATAGCCAGAACGTTTCAGAACATCGCTTTGTTCCGCGGCATGACCGTGCTGCAAAACATGATGCTGGGCCGTCACGTGCTGATGAAGTCCAGTGTGCTTTCGGCCTTCGCCTATTGGGGTGCTGCGCAACGCGAAGAGGTGGCGCATCGGGAGAAGGTGGAGGAGTTGATCGACTTCCTGCGCCTGAACGACCTGCGCAAGGCGCCGACCGGCGCACTCGCCTATGGGCTGCAAAAACGTGTGGAATTGGGCCGGGCCTTGGCGGCGGAGCCTGAATTGCTGCTGCTGGACGAGCCGATGGCCGGCATGAACCAGGAGGAAAAAGAGGACATGGTGCGCTACGTCCTCGATATCGCCGAACAGCGGGGCACGACAATCGTTCTGATTGAACACGATATGGGCGTTGTCATGGACATCTCCGACCGGATCGCGGTGCTGGATCAGGGGGAGAAGATCGCCGACGGCTCGCCCGACGAGGTGCGCGCCAACCCTGCGGTTATCCAGGCCTACTTGGGCGCTGGGCACGGGGAGGCGGCATAGCCATGGCGGCGCTTGAGGATACTTTGCCGGGGTTGATGCTGCGCAATGCGCGCACACGGCCCGCCAAACCGGCGCTGCGCGAAAAAGATCTGGGCATCTGGCGGACCTATAGCTGGGCCGACTACGCGGACCATGTCCAGAGTTTCGCGCTTGGGTTAGAGAAGCTGGGCTTCGGTGCGGATGATAAGCTGGTGGTGATCGGCGACAACCGCCCGCGGCTCTATTGGGCGCAGGTGGCGGCGATGAGCCTCGGCGGTTCTGCCGTGCCGGTCTACCAGGACTCGATTGCCGACGAACTCGCCTTCGTGCTGGCCGATGCCGATACCAAGGTCATCGTCGCGGAAAACCAGGAGCAGGTGGACAAAGTCCTGTCGATCCGGGATCAAATTCCGACGCTGCAATGGGTAATCTTCGACGATAGCCGCGGCATGGCCCATTACGACGATGCCATCCTGAAGTCGTTTGAGAGTGTGCAAGACGATGGCGCGGCCGCCGCGGCATCCCATCCGGATGCGTTTGCAGGTCATGTCGAACGGCTCGGCGCCGATCAGATCGCCATCATGTGCTACACGTCCGGCACCACGGGCAAGCCCAAGGGCGTTATGCTCAGCCACGGCAATCTGGTGGAAACCGCAAAGACCTTCTGTGCCGTGGAGGATGTGCGCGAGAGTGACGACTTCCTCTCGTACCTGCCCATGGCCTGGGTGGGCGAGAGCATGTACGGGCTGACGGTTTCCTTGTTCGCGGGTTGCGCTACGAACTGCCCGGAGGCGCCGGAAACGCTGGAGCGCGACCTGCGCGAGTTGGGGCCGACCGGCTTCATCGCCTCGCCGCGCGGCTGGGAGACCATCCTGTCGTTGCTGCAGGTCAAGGCCAACGACACCAGCGGCTTGAAGCGCTGGGTATACGACACCTTCCGCAAGGCGGCCGTCGATGGCGAATTGGCCAAGGCCGAAGGGCGGTCCCCTGGTTTTGGCAATGGCTTCATGCGGGCTTTGGGCGAGGTGCTGGTCTATGGCCCGGTGCGCGACCAGATCGGCCTGCGCCGGGCGCGGTGGTGCTATACGGGCGGCGCGCCGCTCGGCCATGACTCGTTCCGGTTTTTCCGAGCCATTGGCGTTAACCTGAAGCAGCTTTACGGCTCAACCGAAGTATCGGGCCTCGTCTCCGTTCAATCGGATGACAAGGTCAACCCGGATACGGTGGGGCCGCCTTGCGCCGGCGTCGATGTGAAGATCAGCCAGGATAGCGAAATTCTGGTGAAGTCGTCGGGTGTGTTCAAAGGCTATTACAAACGCCCGGAGGCAACCGCGGAATCCTTCACCGAGGATGGCTATTTCCGCACCGGCGACGCCGGCATCCTCGACCAGAAGACAGGCGAACTGCTGGTGATCGACCGGGCCAAGGATGTGGGCAAGATGGCGGACGGCACCGCCTACGCGCCGCAGTTCATCGAAAGCAAGCTGAAGTTCTCGGCGTTCATCTCCGAGGCTGTATCGTTCGGAAGCAGTCGCGATTTTGTGTCCGCCATGATCGCCATCGATCCTTTGACAGTTGGCAATTGGGCGGAAAAAAACGGCGTTACCTATACCAATTACATGGATCTCACGCAGAAAGATGACGTGCGGAAACTGATTTCGGACGAGATCAAGCGGATCAACATGACCCTGCCGGACGCTGTCCGGGTAAAGCGCTTTTTGCTGCTGGCCAAGGATCTGGATGCAGACGATGCCGAAATCACCCGCACGCGCAAGCTGCGCCGGGCCTTTATCGCCGAGCGCTATGCGCCGGTGATCGAGGCTTTTTATGCCAACAAGCAAGAGGTCGATCTGCGCACGGAGGTGACCTTCGAAGACGGTCGCCGCAGCCATGTCGAAGCGCGGCTGCTAATCCAAGACGCGGCTTGAGAGGAACCTCCGATATGAAAAACACTCTGAATTTGCTCGACCGCGGCAAGTACGTGCTGATGGTCGCCATCGTCGTGGCGGTCCTGTTTTGGCGTGACGGCTTCACGGTTCTCATCAGGGACTGGGAATTCGCGGTTGCGTTGTTAGCCGAGGGCACGCTGACGGGGCTGATGTACTCGCTAATCGCCGTCGGCTTCGTGCTGATCTACAAAGCAACCGACGCCATCAACTTCGCCCAGGGCGAGTTCGTGATGATCGCGGCGATTGTCGTCGCCGGGGGCCTCGACTGGCTTGGGTTACCGCTGGTGCTGGCGGTGCTGTTCGGATTCGCCGTGATGGTCGTGTTCGGAATGGGGCTGGAGCGGTTCGTGCTACGGCCAATGATCGGCATGCCGATCGTTGCCATCATTATGGCGACGATCGGACTGGCATTTTTCCTGCGCGGCATCGGCCCGTTGATCTTTGGCGCGGCGCCGACGACGATTAACTTGCCGATTCCGGACAGCCCGATTCTGCTGGGGCCGCTGTATCTGAAGCCGATCAGTCTGGTTGGCGCCAGCGTTAGTATCCTGTTTTTGCTGGGCTTCGGCTGGTTCTTCCTCAAGACGCGCAAGGGCGTCGCCATGCGCGCCGTCGCCGACAGCCATCAGGTGTCGATGGCCATGGGCATCAACGTGGAGCGCTATTTCGCCGTCGCCTGGGTGACCGCCGGTGTGGTGGCGCTGCTGGGTGGCTTACTCTGGGGCAACATGATCGGCGTCGACACGCAATTGGCGCTGATCGGGCTGAAGGTGTTTCCGGTCGTCATCCTGGGAGGGCTCGACTCGATCATCGGCGTTGTCGTCGGCGGCATCATCGTCGGCGTAACAGAGGCGATGACCAGCGGCTTCATCGATCCGATGGTCGGCGGCGGCATGAAGGATTTCGCGCCCTACGTCTTGATGGTCATCATGTTGATGTTCCGGCCTTACGGCATATTCGGCCGCCGCCTGATCGAGAGGATCTAGTTCGATGTTCCATCGTGAATGCGGCTACTACAAGACAAGCTATGAGAGCGATGAGGCGATCCTGCCATTGCCCGTGGCGAAGATCGCCATCGCGGGCTTTGTGCTGCTGTTCCTGGTGATCGCGCCGCTGATCGCCGGCGACTATTACCTTTCGAACCTGAGCCTGGTCGGCATTACCGTCGTCGGCGCGCTGGGGCTGAACATCTTGCTGGGATATACCGGGCAGATCTCCATCGGTCACGCCGCCTTCATGTCGGTTGGGGCCTACACCGCTGCCAATCTAGCGGTGAAGCTGGACCTGCCGTTTTTCATCACGCTGCCGCTTGGCGGTGTCATGGCGGCGGCGATTGGCATCCTGGTCGGCATTCCGTCGCTGCGGGTCAAGGGCCTGTATCTGGCGATTGCCACCCTGGCGGCGCAGTTCATCATCGAGTGGATTATCAACCACACCCCGGCGATTTCCGGCGGCGTCGCCGCGGCGATCGAGGTGGATCGGCCGGACCTGTTCGGCTGGCGCCTCGATAGCGCGGAGGAGCTGTATTACTTCATTATGTTCTTCGTCGTGCTGGCGATCATCGGTACAATTAACCTGATTCGCAGCCGCGTCGGGCGCGCCTTGGTGGCGATCCGTGATCAGGATATTGCGGCCGAGATCATCGGCATCAACGTCTTTCGCTATAAGCTTTATGCCTTTGCCATATCGTCGTTTTATGCCGGCGTCACCGGTGTGCTCTACACTTATTATCTTGGCATCGCGACCTACGAGCAGTTTCAGATCGTCGTCTCTATCGACTTCCTGGCGATGTGCATTATCGGCGGCTTGGGGTCGATTGTCGGATCGATCCTGGGTGCGTTCTTCATCACCCTGCTGCCGATGGTGATCCGCATCGTTATGGAAATGATTGGCCCGTGGTTTATGGACCCCAGTTTGCTGCCGCAGGTGATCGGCCAGTTGCGCCTGATCTTCTTCGGTGGGTTGATCATGGTGTTTTTGATCGTCGAGCCGGAAGGTCTGAACCGGCTGTGGCAAAATATCAGGAATTACTTTAGGGTTTGGCCGTTCTCTTACTGATGAGCCGCAGGTTCACCGGTAAGGAACTTAACAGAGAGGAGAAACGTCCAATGAGGTTACTACGAACGATAGGCTTGGCCGCTGCGGCCACCGCCAGCTTGGCAGCGGTTAATTCCGCGGCTCAGGCGAAAGACATCCTGATCGGCATGATGTGCGACCGCACCGGCCCGACTGCCGTGACTGGCACGGTGCTCTGCCCCGGCTATCATGACTATATCGCCTTGGTGAACTCGAAAGGCGGTATCGAAGGCAACAAGATTATCGCCCAGGAAATCGACATAGAGTACAAAGTGCCGCCTGCTATCGAAGCCTATCAGCGCTTCAAATCGGAAGGCGCCGTTCTGGTCTCGCCATACGGCACGCCGATGGTGGCGGCCCTGATCAAGACCATGGAAGAGGATAAGATCCCCGGCACGTCTGCAGGCTTCGGAACTGCGGCCGCTGCAAACGGCGAGAAGTATCCGTACATGTTCCCGATTGCCGCCAGCTACTGGTCGCAGACGGCAGCTGCGGTGGACTTCGTCAAGAAGCAGCTGGGCGGCGATCTGAACGGCAAAAAACTCGCCTACCTGTTCTACGACAATCCGGCGGGACGCGAAGGCATTCCGGTGATGGAGTATCTGGCGAAAAAGGAAGGCTATGAGATGCGCACGTTTGCGGTGCCCGCGCCGGGTATCGAAATGGGCGCGCAGGTGCTGGACATCACGCGCCGCTTCCGCGCTGACTTCATCATCGCCCACACCTTTGGCCGGGCGCCGGCGGTCATGCTGAAGGAATTCAGCCGCTCCGGCTATCCGCTGAACCAGATGGTCGGCCTGGTCTGGGCCGGCAGCGAAGGCGATATTGCCGCCGCCGGCGGTTGGGACGTGGCCGAGGGCTACTACACCATCCACTTCGCGGGCGTTGGCACCGACTATCCGGTGCTCGACGAAATCCGGGCGATGTACAAGGCTCAGGGTAAAGAGCCGCCGAGCGAGATGGAATTCACGACCTACTACAACCGCGGTGTCTTCCAGGCGGCGATCCACGTCAAGGCCATTGAGAATGCGATCAAGGCCAAGGGCTCGGCTGACATTACCGGCGAAGACGTTCGCAATGGCATGGAGCAAATCTCCGACTTCACGCTCGGCGGCCTGGTGCCTCCGCTGAAGATTACCAAGAAAGATCACGAGGGTGGCGGCTATGTCCGCATCTTCCAGGTCAAGGGCGGCAAGTATGTGCCGGCCACCGACTGGTTCCGCGCCTATCGTGAAGACGTGCTGCAACTCCTCGAAGAGCACGAGTAAGCAGTGCGGTTATTGGGAGCGTCCGTGCTGGACGCTCCCGCTTTGTCCCTTTTGTCTAGAAGAACGCAGGCCGGCGAATGCTTCAACTGAATAACGTCGAAGTGATCTTCAATAACGTGATTCTGGTGCTGAAAGGCATCTCGATCACCATCGACCAAGGCAAGATCACCACCATTTTGGGTGCGAACGGCGCCGGCAAAACCACGACACTGAAGGCCATCTCCGGCGTGCTGCGCTCCGAACGCGGCGAGATTACCAACGGCACCATCGAGTTGGACGGCGAACGCATCGACCGCATGGCCGGCCACGACATCGTGCGCAAGGGCGTCGTGCAGGTGTTCGAGGGCCGGCGGGTATTCGTCAACCTGACGGCGGAAGAAAACCTGATCGCCGGCGCCCACATCGAGCCGAGCACCAGCGAAATGCGCAAGCGCATGAGTTTGGTCTACGAGTATTTCCCACGCATCGCCGAACGCCGCCATGGCCGCGCCGGCTATCTGTCGGGCGGTGAGCAGCAAATGCTGGCCATCGGCCGGGCGCTGATGAGCAACCCGAAAGTCATCCTGCTGGACGAGCCGTCTCTGGGCCTGGCGCCACTGATCATCGAGGAGATTTTCGGCATTATCGGGCGGCTGAACAAGGAGCAGGGCGTCACCATCGGCCTGGTCGAGCAGAACGCCAACCTCGCCCTGAATATCGCCGACTTCGCCTATGTGATGGAAAACGGGTCGGTGGTGATGGAGGGGCCGGCGGCGCAATTGCGCGATAACTCCGACATCAAAGAGTTCTACCTCGGCATTTCCGAGGGCGGCGTGCGCAAGAGCTACCGCGACGTGAAGCACTACCGCCGCCGCAAGCGCTGGTTATCATAGGCCGCCGTTAGCCCGGCAACCGTTCAACCGTTACCAGCATCCCGTCAGTGACCGTTTTCAACGCACGCATGTCGTTCGTGCAGGTTGCAAAGACGTTGGCAGGGCTCGCCAGTCGGATTTCATCGCCCTGGCTGACCGGTGTTCGCCCGAAGCCGATGGCGATGGCCTTGCCGGGCGGCCAGTATGCGATCTCTCCCATCTGCATCACGTCGCGGGCGTCCGGCTCGGCGTCCGCGTCGGCGGGGCAGCGGAAATACACCTCGTCGCCCCAAGTGTTCACCAGTGCTTCGAACGGCAGCGCCTGCCAGACGGCCTCGGCCGTCGGGCTCTGTTCGAGCGCACATGTCAGGCGGATGCGTCCGATGGAGATTTGGATGGTGCGCAAATCGATCCCTCCCGGTCCAGCAGAAACTGTAAATTTTGCCCGCCCCCGTCCCGACCTCGACTCGGGACCGCGCCTGAAACTTTGGCGTAGAGTGGGTCGCTTGTCATCGGCTCTCCGGCATGCCCCCGGCTCAAGGCCGGGGCGGATGGATAGCTGGGGTCTGTCAATGCCGACTGAAAATTCCCCAAAAGTGCCGGAGTAAAATTCCCCACTTTTGCGTTCCGGTGATCAGCCGGCTCATACCAACGGCCTCATTCACTGACCGTTTTAGCATACTCGCGTACAGTGATTGAGCGGACAGTTTTCTTGTCGTTGGCGAAGAAGTTCCATGCATCGCAGCATCTGTCGACGATCTGATCGTAGGTGTCGAAGACCGAAATGGCGAGTTTGTTGGCCGTAAGCGGTGCGCACGCCCCACAAGTCACTCAGCTTGACGTTGGCGTCCAGTTCCAGGGCAGGAGCTCATCGAGGCGGTCATTGGGATGGCCGCAGGCAATCGCTTCGAGGGTGGCCTTGAGGTAGGCGAACGGTT
>CAXBDI010000093.1:0-15819 GCA_963974445.1 uncultured Alphaproteobacteria bacterium | reverse complement strand
GCGCCGGCGCTGGTGCCGCTGATCGCCTCCACCCGGATGCGCTCGTCCTCGAACACGCGGTCGAGCACGCCCCAGGTGAACGCACCGTGTGCGCCACCGCCTTGCAGCGCCAGATTGACGGGTTTCTCGATAATCGGCTGCCGCGCCACGGACACACTCCGTTGTAGGGGATCGGCGGCAGTCTGCCACGTTGGCCGGCGCCTGCCCAGCGGACGATTGCCGCGACTGGAGAGGGCCGTCTTAGGCCCGTTTCATCCATGTTCCTTGTCGAAGTCATTTTTCACTTGAATTTAGAACATAAATGGAACTTAATAAGGATAAGGAGGAACAAAATGAGTCGTCGCTTTCTATCGCTCTGGCTACCCTATTTCGCCACCGACCGGTTGCGTTGCGGGCCGGAACCGCTTGTCACCCTGATGGAGCAGGCCGGTGTGCCCCGCATCGTGGCAACCAACAAAGCCGCAGCCACACTGGGCATCGCTGGCGGCATGGCGCTGGCCGATGCACGAGCGCTGCATCCGGACTTGCAGACGCGTCCGGCCAATCCGCTGCGCGAAGTTCGCGGCCTGACCCGCCTCGCCGATTGGTGCGAGCGGTACACGCCGCTGCTGGCGCTGGATGGAGCCAATGGGCTGATGCTGGATATCACCGGCTGCGATCATCTGTTCGGCGGCGAATCTGCCATGGCGGCCGATGCGCTCAAGCGATTGCAGCATTTTGGCTTTTCAGCACGCGCGGCGATTGCCGGCACGCCTGGCGCCGCCTGGGCGCTGGCCCGTTACGGCAAAGCCGACCCGGGCACGGCAGTGGTGGCGCCGCCGGACGCCAAAGCCCTCGGCGCTTTGCTGACGCCGCTGCCGCTGGCGGCGCTGCGGTTGCCGGCGGAGAAGACGGCAGCGTTGGCGCAAGTGGGGCTACGCCGGATCGGCGACGTCACCCGCCTGCCCCGGCCATCGCTGGCCGCCCGCTTCGGCGCGCAACTGCTGCGGCGGCTGGACCAGGCGTTCGGGCGCACGGCGGAACCGCTGGAGGCCCGGCACCCGCCTCCACCCTTCCGCCAGCGCCGGGATTGGCCGGAGCCGTTGCAAGGGCTGGAGGATTTGACCGCGGCGGCGAAACAACTGCTGGATGCACTCTGCCGGCAGTTGGAAACGGCGGAGTGCGGCGCACGGCACATCGCCCTCGCCTGCTTCGCCGCCGATGGCCATGTCCATCGCGCCACCGCCCGCACCAGCGCGCCGGTGCGCGACCCACGCCGGCTGCTGCGTTTGCTGCAGGCGGAAATCGAGACCTGCGATCTGGGTTTCGGCATCGAAACCATGGTGTTGGCTGCTCCGCAAACCGAGCAACTGCGCCCGCAATCCACCGAGTTGTGGCAGAACCGCTCCGCCACCAACGACAATGAGGCAGCGCTGATCGACCGCCTTAGCCAACGCCTTGGCCCGGCGCGGGTGGTCCGGATGGCGCCGGTGGCCAGCTATCTGCCGGAACGGCGGGTGATCCCCTTGCCCGCCCTCGCCCACTCCGCCGCAGAAGTTGCAACGCTCTGGGAGCAATGGCAGCCGCCGGCGGGCGAAGCCATGCCGCTGCGGCTTTTATCCCGTCCGGAGCCAATCGAGGCAACATCGCTGCTGCCAGACTACCCGCCCGCCGCCATCCGCTGGCGCAAGGTTCTGCATCGCATCACCCGTGGCGAGGGTCCGCAGCGTCTAGCCCCGGAATGGTGGCGCACAGCACCGGCAGACGACCCCACCGCCCCCTTCGCCCGCCGCACCCGCGACTATTACCGGGTGGAAAACGCCGCCGGCCAGCGCCTCTGGGTGTTCCGGCAAGGACTGTACGAGGGCTCGGGTTCTGAAGCGCCCGAAACGCCGGACTGGTTCATTCACGGCATCTATGCGTGAGTAGGAAAAATGCATGCAATATGCTATCATAAACAGGATTAAAGTCTTTTAAAGGAGTCAGCACTATGGCCACCGTCACCATCCGCAACCTGGACGACGCCGTCGTCGAGCGGCTCAAGGCCCGCGCCAAACAAAAAAATCGTTCATTGGAGGCGGAATTGCGCGAATTGCTCAGCCGCATTGCCACAGACACCCCGGCATTCGACCGGGCTGCTGTAGCGCGCCGCGTCAAGGTTATGGCCGGTACCACTCAATTCGAGGACAGCACCGCCCTGATCCGCGAGGACCGTGACCGGTGAGCCTCGTCGTCGATGCCAGCATTGCCGCAAAATGGTTCTTTACCGAGCCGGGCTCCGATATGGCTGAGCGTCTGCTGGCAACCGACCTTCCGCTCTACGCTCCCGACCTCATCATGCCGGAAGTGACCAACGTGCTCTGGAAGCGATGGCGCACGCACGCTATCGCTCAGGAGTTCGCCGAACACCTCATCACGGCCCTGCCGACCATGTTCCAGCACCTGTTTGCCAGCGCAGAACTGGCTGAACGGGTTTGGTATTGGAGTCATAGCCTCAATCATCCCGCCTATGACTGCTTTTACATCGCCTGCGCCCAGCACATAGAGGGCCGTATGGTGACCGTCGATGCCCGGCTGCTGGCGGCGGTGAAGGGCACGGCGGCCGGCCCGCTCGTCTGTCATCTGCGCGACGTGGTTACCGCATGACATGACGTCCTATGCCGAACTGCACATCACCAGCAATTTCAGCTTTCTGGAGGGCGCTTCGCATGCCGACGAACTGGCGATCGCGGCGGCGGCACTGGGCTTGCAGGCCATCGCGCTCACCGACCGCAACAGCCTGGCCGGCGTGGTACGGGGCCATTTGGCGGCGAAGCAGGCGGGCATCCGTTACGTGGTCGGCGCGCGCCTCGATCTGGTGCAGGATGTGGCGGCCTACGAGGCAAAGCCCCTTGGCCCCGACCAACGGCCCAGAGCGCCGGACGGGTTCAGCCTGCTGGCTTATCCGAGCGACCGCGCCGCCTATTCCCGCCTCTCCCGCCTGATCAGCCGCGGACGCCAGCGCGCACCGAAAGGCGCCTGCTGGCTCAGCATCGATGACGTGCTCGAATACGCGGAGGGGCTGGTGTTCGCCCTGCTGCCGGATACGATCCCACCGCAACAGGACGCCGATGCCCTCGCCCACCGGCTGCAAGGCGACCTGCGCGGCGCCCTCTACCTGGCAACGCATCCGCGCTTCGACGGGGCGGACGGCCTCGCCCGCGACGCCGATCTCGCCCGCCGCCATCGCCTGCCACTGCTCGCCACCAACGCGCCGCTGATGCACACATCGGCGCGTAAGCCGTTGGCCGACGTGCTGGCCTGCATCCGCCACCGCACCACTATCGACCAAGCCGGCTTCCGCCTCGCCGCCCATGCGGAGCGCCACCTGAAAGCGCCGGCGGAGATGGCGCGCCTGTTCCGTGAGCATCCGCAGGCGCTGGCCAATACGCTGGAGATTCCGGCCCGCTGTCCCTTCTCCCTCGACGAGTTGCGCTATGAGTATCCGGCGGAAATCCTGGTGGATGGCGAGACCGCGCAGCAATCCCTCACCCGCCTGACCCGCGAGGGCGCCGCCCACCGCTATCCGCAGGGCGTCCCGCCGGCGGTCGAGGCGGCCATCGTCAAAGAACTCGGCCTGATCGACGAGTTGAACTATGCGCCCTATTTCCTGACGGTCTACGACATCGTCCGCTTCGCCCGCAGCCAGGATATCCTGTGCCAGGGCCGCGGTTCGGCGGCAAATTCCGCCGTGTGCTACTGTCTGGGCATCACCGCCGTCGACCCGACCCGCATCGATCTACTGTTCGAGCGCTTCGTCTCCGCCGCCCGCGACGAGCCACCGGATATCGACGTCGATTTCGAGCACGAGCGGCGCGAGGAGGTGATCCAGTATCTCTACACCCGTTATGGCCGCCACCGCGCCGGCCTGACTGCCACCGTCGTCACCTACCGCGCGCGTGGCGCCATCCGCGAAGTCGGCAAGGCGCTGGGCCTCTCCGCCGATACGGTCGGCGCGATCAGCGGCAATCTCTGGGGCTGGTACGAGGCCGACGTGATCGCCGAACGCGTCGCCGAAGCGGGGCTAGACCCCGCCGACCGGCGCATCGCCCTGGCCATCACACTCGCCCGCGAACTGATCGGCTTTCCGCGCCACCTCTCGCAGCACACCGGCGGCTTTGTGATAGCGCGCGACAGCCTGGAGGACCTGGTGCCGATCGAGAATGCCGCCATGGCTGAGCGCACCGTGATCGAGTGGGACAAGGACGACATCGACGCCCTCGGCATCCTCAAGGTGGATGTGCTGGGCCTCGGCATGCTGACCTGCGTGCGCAAGGCATTCGATCTGCTGCGCCAGGATTATGGCCGCGATCTGGGCCTCGCCGACATTCCGGAGGGCGATTGGGCGACGTATGAGATGCTGTCGCGCGCCGACTCGCTCGGCACGTTCCAGGTGGAGAGCCGGGCGCAGATGTCGATGCTGGCCCGCCTGAAGCCGCGCAATTTCTACGATCTGGTGATCGAGGTCGCCATCGTCCGCCCCGGCCCGATCCAGGGCGACATGGTCCACCCCTATTTGCGTAGGCGTGAGGGCAAGGAGGCGGTGTCCTACCCCTCTGAGGCGCTCGAAAAAGTGTTGGGCAAGACCCTGGGCGTGCCGCTGTTCCAGGAGCAGGCGATGAAGATCGCCATTGTCGCCGCCGGCTTCACGCCAGACGAGGCCGACCGGCTGCGCCGCGCCATGGCGACCTTCAAGAAGGGCGGCGAGATCCATAAATTCCATGAGAAGATGGTCGGCGGCATGGTCGCCCGCGGCTATGACGCGGACTTTGCCGAGCGCTGCTTCAAGCAGATCGAGGGCTTCGGCACCTATGGCTTTCCGGAGAGCCACGCCGCCAGCTTCGCCCTGCTGGTCTATGTCTCCTCCTGGCTGAAATGCCACTATCCGGAGGTGTTCGCCGCCGCCCTGCTGAACGCGCAGCCGCTGGGATTCTACGCACCGGCACAGATCGTGCGCGATGCGGTGGAGCATGGCGTGCGCGTGCTGCCGCCAGACGTGAACGCCGGCGGCTGGGACTGCACGCTGCCGCCGGGCGCGGGGCCAGGACCGGCCCGCGGCTCCATCGGCTGGGGCGTCACGGCGGCGAGGCCGGAGCGCTCGCTGCGGCTGGGGCTGCGCCAGATCAAGGGGCTGAAACAGGCAGATGCCGAAGCCCTGGTAGCGGCGCGTCCGCCCGGCGGCTATAACAGCATGGCGGCGCTGCGAGCCAGCGCCCGCCTCTCGCCGGCGGTGCTGGAGCGGTTGGCGGAGGCGGATGCTTTCGCCTCGCTGAGATTGAACCGGCGCCAGGCGCTCTGGGCGGTGCGGGCGCTGCCGCCAACCGTCGAGGACCTGCCGCTGTTCGCCGCGACCGGCGAGAGGCGACCGGACCCCGCCGTCGCCCTGCCCGCCGCAACCATGGGGGAGCAGGTGGCGGAGGATTACCGCCGCCAGCGCCTGACCCTGCGCCGCCACCCGCTGGCCCTGCTACGCCCGCGCCTGCCCGATGCGGTGCCGAGCAACCGCCTGGCCCATCTTCCGGCAGGCGGACCCTTGACCGTCGCTGGACTGGTGCTGGTGCGGCAACGGCCCGGCAGCGCCAAGGGCGTGATCTTCGCAACCCTGGAGGACGAGACCGGCATCGCCAACATCATCGTCTGGCCGAAAGTGTTCGAGGCCTACCGCGCCATCGTCATGCGCGCGCGCCTGCTTTGGGTGCGCGGGCGGTTGCAGCGCGAGGGGCTGGTGATCCACGTGGTGGCCGACCATCTGGAGGACCGCTCCCACTGGCTGAGCGACCTGGACGGCCCCTACGAACCGGCCCTCGCCCACGCCGACGAGGTCATCCGCCCGGAGCCCGGCAGCCGCCGTTTTCCGGTCAAATCACGGGATTTCCATTGAGGATAAGACGCCGGGCTCAGGCCAACTTCTTACGCCAGCGAAAGTCGCAATGCGGTGCGCCCTGCATGCGGGTTTGGGTGCGGGTAAAGTCCCAGCCTGGCCGCATGTGAGCCTCCGCTGCGAAATCGACGCCGCAGGTCATCAGCGCACCGATCTCCGGCTCGCCAATGGCGCGGAAATAGTCGGCGAAGGCGCAGCCGGTGATGTTGTGGCCGTAAGCAACGTTGGTGTCCTCGACCACCTGCTTTTCCACCGGAAAGGCCGGGCCGTCGTCGGCTTCGCCGCGTGGGTGGGTGTCCGGTGTGAAGCCACGTTTGTCACGCCACGCCACATAGTTATCGGCAATCGCCTGGCCGACGATGGCGTGCGCCCGCGCCTTGCCCAACTCCGCCTCCAACGCTTTGACGATGGGGATGACGGCACGGGCCTGGATCTTGGTCGCCTCCAGGATCGGGTTCTTCTTCGGCGCATCGCTCATGGCAGTAAACCTCCCTTGCTCGCAAAACTCAGCGCATTTTGCCGATAACCTCATCGGCGAACGCGGCCTGACGGCCCAAAGCGCCGTCCAGCGTGCGGTCGGCGAGATTGACGATCAGTGTCGAGACGCCGCGCTCCGCCAACGCCGCCACATCGCCCCGGCGTTCGTCGGCGCTGCCGGTCAGCAACACGCGCTCGCCGGCGGCGTTCTGTTGCACCTGCTCCGTATGGCCCATGGCGTTGTAGGCGCGGCCGATGCTGGCCGGATCGCGACCGGCGCTCTCGCACGCAGCCGTCAGCTTGGCCAAAGCAGCGTCGTAGGCGGCTAGCGTATCCAGCGGGAATTTCGGATTGCCGGCGATGGGGTACCAGACATCGCCCAGGGTCGCGAGCCGGCGCATCGCCCGCCCGCTCTCGCCACCGACCCAAATTTTTGGGCCGCCGGCTTGAACCGGTTTCGGCGTAAAATAAATATTGTTGAACTGGACGTATTTGCCCTGGAAAGAGGGGTTCTCAGCCGTCCACAACTCCTTGAAGGCATGGATGTATTCGTCGGTGACCGCACCGCGCTCGGCAAAGGGTTCGGTCTTCAGCAACGCGAACTCCTCCGCCATCCAGCCGGTGCCGATGCCCAGTTCAACCCGCCCGCCGGACAGTTGGTCCGCCGTCGCCAACGCCTTCGCCGCATGCAGCGGCTCGCGGTGCGGCACTACCATAATCGAGGTCAACAGCCGCGCCTTGGCCGTGATGCCGGCCAGATAGTTCAGCAGCGACAACTGCTCGAAACACTCCCCAGTGCGCCCACCGGGAAAGCCGCCGTCCGGGCTATAGGGGTAGGTCGAACTGATCTCGCGCGGCACGACGATGTGGTCGGAGACCGTGAGCACGTCATAGCCCTGCGCCTCTGCTTCGGTGGCGAGGGCCCGGATGGCGTCCGGGCGGGCGAGCGGGCCGCGGTGCGGAATGGAGAGGCCGAATTGCATGGGGTGTCCGTCCTGTGCTGGTTGATTTCGTTAATGCCTAGCATTGCGCAAACCCGCCCCGCCAAGCCAGCCTTTCTTTGTCTCCTGCATCCGAACCCGCTATGCTGCGCCGGCCATTGCCCGCCTCGCGCATGATCCAGGGAGAGCCCGGATGACTCAGCAGTTTCCCAACCCACAGCCCGTCGACCAGCTTCGCGACCTGATCGCGGCCGCCGAGCGTATCGTGATCTTCACCGGCGCCGGTATCTCCACCGAAAGCGGCATCCCGGATTTCCGCTCTCCCGGTGGGATTTGGACACGTTATAAGCCGATCTACTTCGACGACTTCATGGCGAGCGCGGAGGCGCGGCGTGAGACCTGGCGGCGCAAGATCGAGACCGACAAAACCATGACGCTAGCCGAGCCGAACCGCGGTCACATGGCAGTCTCCGCCCTGATCGGCCGCGGCAAGGCCACCACGGTAATCACCCAGAATATCGATGGCCTGCACCAGGTTTCCGGCGTGGACGATTCGCAAGTGATCGAGTTGCACGGCAACGCCACCTTCGCCAAATGCCTGGATTGCGACACCCGCATGGACCTGGCGCCGATTTTGCACAATTTCCGCCGCAACGAGACCATGCCGGAATGCCCGGCCTGCGGCTCCGAGTACGTTAAGACAGCGACGATCTCCTTCGGCCAGTCGATGCCGGAGGAGGCTATGCGGCGGGCGGAGATCGCCACCAACAATTGCGACCTGTTCATCGCCATCGGTTCGTCACTCCAGGTCTACCCAGCCGCGGGCTTCCCGGTGCTGGCAAAACGCTGCGGCGCGAAACTGGCAATCCTGAACCGCGATCCGACAGAGTTGGATCAGTACGCCGATCTGGTGGTGAACGACGAGATCGGGCCGACATTAGGTGCTGCGGTGGGCCTGAATTGACGCCTGATTTATGACCCGCGACTGGCGCGAGGCCGCCCAAGTCTACCTCCGTCCCCGCCTGCTGATTATCCTGGCGCTGGGGTTTGCCAGTGGGCTGCCGCTGGCGCTGACCTTCGGCACGCTGACCTTCTGGCTGGCGGAGGAGGGTATCAGCAAGGGCGCGATCGGCCTGTTCGCGCTGGTCGGCACGGCCTACACGCTGAAATTCCTGTGGTCGCCGTTGATGGACCAGCTTTCGCTGCCGCTGCTCACGCGCTGGCTGGGACGGCGGCGCGGCTGGATGCTGGCCTGTCAGATCGTGCTGATGGTCACAATGATCGGCCTCGGCCAGACCGACCCGACCGTCGACATCGGTCTTATGGCGCTGTGGGCGGTGGCGCTCGCCTTCGCCAGCGCCAGCCAGGACATCGTCATCGACGCCTACCGCGTGGAAATCCTGACCGAGCAGGAGCAGGGCGCCGGCGCTGCGATGATCGTCTTCGGCTACCGCGTCGGCATGTTGATTTCCGGCGCGGGGGCGCTCTATATCGCCAGCGCAGCACCCTGGAGCGTCGTCTATTCCGCCATGGCCGGAGCTATGGGGCTAGGGGTGCTGGCGACTTTGCTGGCGCCAGAGCCTGCTTCGGTGGCCGTCCCTGCCGCTGTCGGTTCCGCCGTCGAGCGCGCTGCGGCATGGCTCAAGCGTGCCGTCGCGGAGCCGTTTCTGGAGTTCCTCTCGCGCCCCGGCTGGCTGGCGTTCCTGGCGTTCGTGCTGCTCTACAAGCTGGGCGACGCGGCGGTTGGGGTCATGACCAGCCCGCTCTATGTCGAATTGGGATTTTCCAAGACCGAAGTCGCCGAGGTGGTGAAGGTGTTCGGCCTGATCGCCACGCTGGTCGGCGCGTTTCTCGGCGGGTTGATGGTCGCCCGCTGGGGGTTGCTGCCGGCGCTTTGGGTCTGCGGCATCCTGCAACTGTTCTCGAACCTGGGATTCGCCGGGCTGGCGATGGCCGGCCATGACGTCACCGCACTCGCCGCCGTCATCGCGTTCGAGAACCTGGCGGGCGGCATGGGCACCACCGCCTTCGTCGCGTTCCTGGCGGCGCTCTGCAACCGCAACTACACGGCGACGCAATACGCGCTGCTGTCTTCGCTGATGGCGGTGGCGCGCACCTTCATCGCCGCACCGGGCGGCTTCGTCGCCGAACAGGTGGATTGGACCGTGTACTTTGTGCTGACGGCGGTGATCGCGGTTCCAGGCTTGCTGCTGATCGTGCTACTGCAACGTCGCCTTCCTTCGGAAGCGCGATAACCCTCCGCCAACGGAAAGAGTCCCCATGCTGGTCGGTGTCCCCAAAGAGATCAAAACCCATGAATACCGCGTAGGATTGGTGCCGGGCAGCGTGCGGGAGTTGATCCACCATGGCCACTCGGTCGTGGTGCAGACCGGAGCCGGCGACGGCAGCGGCTTCGAAGATTCGGCCTATGAAGCTGTCGGCGCCAGCATCGCTCCGGATGCCGCCACGGTGTTCGCCGAGGCAGACTTGATCGTCAAAGTGAAGGAGCCTTCATCGGCGGAAATCAAAATGCTGCGGCCGGATCAGGTGCTGTTCACTTACCTGCATCTGGCCGCCGACAAGAAGCAGACGGAGGGCCTGTTGGCGTCCGGCTGTATCGCCATTGCTTATGAGACGGTCACCGATGCCCGCGGCGGCCTGCCCCTCCTCTCCCCCATGAGCGAGGTGGCGGGGCGGATGTCAGTGCAGGTCGGTGCGCACAATCTGGAGAAGGAACAGGGCGGCGCCGGTATTTTGCTGGGTGGCGTGCCGGGCGTGCCGGCAGCGGACGTGGTGGTGATCGGCGGCGGCGTCTCCGGCACCAACGCCGTGCGCATGGCCATGGGGCTGGAGGCACGGGTGACGGTGCTGGAGCGCAATATTCAGCGGCTCTACGACCTGGACCTGCAATTCGGCGCGGCGCTGAACACCCGCTATTCCACCGTCGAGGCCATAGAGGAACTGGTGACCAACGCCGACCTGGTGATCGGTGCGGTGCTGGTGCCGGGCGCTGCTGCGCCGAAGCTGGTGACGGAAGACATGGTGCGGCGCATGCGCAAGGGCGCAGTGATGGTCGATATTGCCATCGACCAGGGCGGTTGCTTCGAAACCTCCCGTCCGACAAGTCACGATAAGCCCACGTATGTGATGCATGACGTGGTGCATTATTGCGTCACCAACATGCCGGGCGCCGTGGCGCGCACCTCGACCTTCGCCCTGAACAACGCGACGCTGCCGTTCGTGCTGGCGCTGGCAAACAAAGGCTATGTGGAGGCGTTGGCCAGCAATCCGCATTTGGCGAACGGCCTCAACATCCACAAAGGCAATCTGACCTACCGCGCGGTGGCGGAGAGCTTGGGGCTGCCGCACAAGCCATGGAGCGCTTGAGGCGGCTATAAGCCTTACCGTCGCCGGCGAGGGGCGGCGGCGCTGAGGGCTAAGACCGCGCGGGCGCAGACAAGTTCCGCCGGCATACCGGTGGTCTTGCAGTCGATCTCCGCCCGCAGCAGCCGATCCAAAGCATTTTGCAGGCGAGCGGAGTTCCAGCCGCTGACTGCCGCCGCCATGCCCGGTTTCGCCCGGAAGAATACCGGCGGCCGCAGCTTGCCGACCGCGTCCTCGGCAGACTGGCCGGCATCGACGTGCCCCCTCGCCTCGGCGATCCGGCTGAAGTGGCGAACCAGCGAGCGCAGGACCTGCACCGGATTGGTGCCCTCGGCAAACAGTTTCATCACGAGTTTTTGGGCTGGCCCACTCTGCCCCGCAGCGACCGCCTGGTTCAACGCGTCCAGCGTCGATTCGCCGACATCGCCGACCACATCCTCCGCATCTTCCAGCGTCACCTGGCCACCGTCGCCAGCATAGAGCGCCAGCTTTTCCAGCGCGTTGCGGCTCGCCTGGCGGTCGGCGCCCAATTGCGCCGTGACAAAGCGCATGGCATCCGGCGCGATGCGGACCCGATGCGCACCCAGAACCTCCTTCACCAGATTGGCGAGGCCGGCGCCCTCGTCACGGTAGCAGGCGATTGCGGCGGCGCGGTCGTGCTTCTCCGCCAGTTTGCGCAGGGAGGAGCGAGCCTGCAACTCGCCCGCCTCCAGCACGATCACCGAATCCGGTGACGGATCGGCCAGATAGGTGTCGAGGTGCTTGGTCAACGCGTCGGCTGCCCCCCGCACCCGCACCGCCCGGCGGCCGCCGGTTAGCGACATCGCCAGCGCTTCGTCGCCCAGCCGAGCCGGATCCTCCTGGATCGAGGCCAGCGTCAGATCGGCGACGCGGAAGGGGTCGTGCGGGTCTTCGGCCACGGCCTCGACCACGGCTTGCGCCAATTCCGCGACCTGGCCGCGGTCCGCTCCATAAAGCAACACCACGGCCGCAGACGACGGCGGGTCCGCGATGAAGCGGGCAACCGTGCGCGGGGCGACCTTCACCATCGGCCGGGCCTACTCCCGCCTGGCGAAATAGACTGCGAGGCGTTGGCGAATATCCCGCGCCAGCCGCTCGACCGCGCGCTGTTCCGCGGCATCTTCGGCAACCAGGGTGGCGAAGTCCGACGGCAGTTGGTCGATACCTGCATCGCTGACGATGCGGGTCTGGTAGAGCGGAACCTCGCCGCCAACCGCGCTGAGCGTGATCATCGCGACCAGTCGCAGATTGCGGCGGCGCTTGCTGCTATCGCGGTCGACGGCGACGACCGAGGTGCGGTCCTCCAGTTCGATGCCGAGCGTGTAGGCCGATTCGTGGCCGTAATTATCGAACAGGCGCTCCAATTCGCCGCGCAGGCGATGCCCGACCCGGTCTGGCACACGGGCGACGGCGATTTTCTCCAACTCTGCAGACGGGCCACCCGCCGCGCCGCCGCCATAGACCGGCTGGAAGCCGCATGCGGTCGGCAGGCCGATCAGCACCAGCGCGGCAATCGCGAGAAAGAGACGGCTAAGCGACGACATTCACGATCCGATTCGGTACGACAATGATCTTGCGCGGCGTCTTGCCGTCGAGTGTACGCTGCACCGATGGCACCGCAAGCGCCGCCTGCTCGGCCTGGTCTTTGGGACAGTCGCGCGGCAGGTCGATAGTGCCCCGCGTCTTGCCATTCACCTGCACCGCAATCGTGATTGTATCGTCGACGACCAGGGCAGGGTTGGCCTCGGGCCACGGCGTGTCCGCCAGGAAGGTGGTGTAGCCCAATTCGGCCCAGGCTTCTTCCCCCAGATGCGGCATCATCGGGCCGACGGTCTGGATCAGAAACTCCACCGCCTCGCGCATCGCCCAATCGATGCCGGGCTGGCCCGCCTGCTCCGCCTTGATGTCGCCGATGGCATTGGCTAGCGTCCGGATCTGCGCCACCGCGGCGTTCAGATGGAAGCGGTCGAGGTCCTGCGTGACGGCGGTCAGCGCCTTGTGGCTGGCCTTGCGCAATGCCAGCGCCGCATCCGAGAAATCGTTTGGTTGCGGCGCGCCCACAGGGGAGAACGGCACCGCCGGTTCCGTCACCAGCCGCCAAACGCGGTTGAGGAAACGCCAGGCGCCGTCGACGCCGCCGGTGGTCCACTCCAAATCGCGTTCCGGCGGCGAGTCGCTCATCATGAAAAAGCGCGCGGTGTCGGCGCCGTATCCGGCAATGATCCTCTCCGGGTCGACGACGTTCTTCTTGGACTTCGACATCTTCTCCGACCGGCCGACCTTGACCGGCTGGCCGGTCGATAGCCGGATGGCGGCGCCGCCCTGGCTCTCCACGTCTTCCGGCAGCAGCCAGGTGCCATCGTTGTCGCGGTAGGTCTCGTGCAGCACCATGCCCTGGTTGAACATGCCGACGAACGGCTCCTTCAGATCCGCATAGCCGCAATCGCTGAGCGCCCGCATAAAGAAGCGGGAATAGAGCAGGTGCAGCACCGCATGTTCGGCGCCGCCGATATACTGATCGACCGGCATCCAATAGTCGATATCGGCGCGGCTGAACGGCTGCGTCTCGTTCTGCGGATCGCAGAAGCGCAGGAAGTACCAGGACGATTCCCAGAAGGTGTCGAAGGTATCGGTCTCGCGCCGCGCCGGCTTGCCGCAAGCCGGGCAGTCCACATGCTTCCAGGTCGGGTGATGGTCCAGCGGGTTGCCGGGCTTGTCGAAGGTGACGTCGTCCGGCAGAGTCACCGGCAGGTCGGCCTTCGGTACCGGCACGATCCCGCAGCCATCGCAATGCACGACCGGCACCGGGCAGCCCCAATAGCGCTGACGGCTGACGCCCCAGTCGCGCAGGCGGTAGACGGTGGTCGGCTCGCCATCGCCCAGTTCCTGCAAGCGCTCACCGACCTTCAGCTTGGCATCGTCGACGCTCAGGCCGTTCAGAAAATCGGAGTTATAGATGGCGCCGGGGCCGACATACGCCTCGTCGCCTATCTCAAAGGTCTGCGCATCCTCGCCCGGCGGCAACACCACCGGCAGCACGCTGAGGTCGTATTTGCGGGCGAAATCCAGGTCGCGCTGGTCGTGCGCCGGGCAGCCAAAGATCGCGCCGGTGCCATAGTCCATCAGCACGAAGTTGGCGACATAGACCGGCAGCCGCAGGCCCTCAACGAAGGGATGCTCCGCCACCAGCCCGGTGCGATAGCCCTTCTTCTCCGCCTGCTCGATGGCCGCTTCGGAGGTGCCGAGCGCGCGGCATTCTTTGATGAAGCCGGCCAGCGCCGGGTCCTTCTCCGCCAGTTCGGTCGCCAGAGGATGGTCCGGCGCAACGGCAATGAAGCTCGCGCCATATAAGGTATCCGGGCGGGTGGTGAACACCTCTACCCGGTCGATGCGCGGGCTGGCGTCGGGGTTGGCGAGCCGGAAGCGCACGTGCGCGCCATGGCTCTTGCCGATCCAGTTTTCCTGCATGGCCCGAACCCGGTCGGACCAGCGGTCGAGGTTGGCGATCTCCGTCAGCAGATCGTCGGCGTAATGGGTGATCTTCAGGAACCATTGGCTGAGCTTGCGCCGCTCGACCGGCACGCCGGAGCGCCAGCCTTTGCCATCCACCACCTGCTCGTTCGCCAGCACGGTGTCCTCTGCCGGGTCCCAGTTCACCCAGCTCTCACGGCGATAGGCCAGGCCTTTTTCGAGGAAGTCGAGGAAGATCGCCTGCTCGTGCCTATAATAGTCCGGCTCGCAGGTGGAGAGTTCGCGCTGCCAGTCATAAGCCAGGCCCATGGACTGCAACTGCCGCTTCATCGTCTGGATGTTCTGACGGGTCCAGATGCCCGGATGCACCTTGGCCTCGAACGCCGCGTTCTCCGCCGGCAGGCCGAACGCGTCCCAGCCCATCGGGTGCAGGACGTTGAAGCCGGCGGCCCGCTTGTACCGCGCCACGACGTCGCCCAGCGTGAAATTGCGAACGTGGCCCATGTGGATCCGGCCGGAAGGGTAGGGAAACATCTCCAGCACATAATATTTGGGCCGCGCCGGATCGGTTGCGGCGCGGAATGTCTGAGCCTCGCGCCAGCGCTGCTGCCACTTCGCCTCGGTCTCACTGGGATTATAGCGTGCCATTTTTGCCTAGCTCGATGCCAGAGTCGTTATCTTGAGAGGCCCTGCATCGCCCGAATCCCCGCCACAGCGCAAGGCGGTAGGCCGCCGCGGGCCGAGATTCGCCTCGGCTCAGTCATTCTCTGACCTGCATAATCGCGAATCGCTTACGGCCTTACGCGCTGGCGTTGGCTTTGACCCGCAACTCTCGGGCGCGGGTGAGGATGCTGTCTTCTATCGCCCGAACTGTCTGCTCGCTCACCGGCGCGGCCAGCCATTGACCATCCTGGAACCGCTCGCGGAACACCGAAACCCGCAACCCGTCCGACCGCAACTGCCGGTCCAGGATATAGATTTGCAACTTCATTCGCTCTGTTGCGACCTCCGGCGGCGAATGCCAGTCGGTGATGATGACGCCGCCGAACGGATCGGCCGACGCCAGGGGCATATACGATACGATATCGAGCGATGCGCGCCAAAGGAAGGAGTTCACGGCTATTCCGGAACCATCACCTCCTTGATTTTCCTTCTTATCCCCGCCGAAAAGGGAAAAGCCGCCTTGGCCAAAAATCGTATTTTCACTTCCGTAGAGGTCGCCGCGTCCGGCACGTCTCGCGTCCGGATAGGCGTATTGCGTATCGGCACCGCTGCATCCGGAAAGGGCGAGCAGGGCGACAAGGACAGCAAATAAGGCGCGCTGCGAAACTGACATGACTTTTCCTCAAATCGAACTCGCTGACACTCAGGGGAACAGCGCATACCACGGCCTGCTATCGTCGGCTAGTAAAACGCTCATGTTGCGTCTTTGCAACACTGTTGAGTTTTCGTCACACAAGCGCGATAGCACCGTTGACCGGGGAATGCTCGCGGAGCTAATCAAGGCGCAGACGACCCGGCAATCGGGCGTTGCAACCCGTTCCGGTGATGCCGCACGCGTCAATGGAGCAGCCCTTCAACGACAGGTGTTGAATGATGAAGAAAAATCTCCTTGCCACCAGCGCG
>CAXBDI010000092.1:0-15870 GCA_963974445.1 uncultured Alphaproteobacteria bacterium | reverse complement strand
CGGATGGTCCAACGACTTCGCTCGATCCATACTCGGCCAAATGCGATAGCCCTGTGGCAATCCCGATTGAGGGTTGACAAGTGCCCCGCGATTGCCTTAATGGCACGCTTCGCGGTCGGCCCTTATCGCTAGGGTGGCGGATATTTTGGCGGCAGCGCATCGCGTTTGGGATGCGGCACAACCGCGTGCGCACGTTGAACGAGTTTTAAAGCAGGCACTGGCAGATATGGCAAATCCGGGCGAATTCATCCGCCAGGTCCGACAAGAGGCGTCCAAGGTCACTTGGCCGACCCGCAAGGAAACCACTATCACCACGATAATGGTGTTTATCATGGTGTTCCTCGCGGCGATCTTCTTCTTTGTCGTTGATCAAGTGTTGGCGGTCGGCGTGCGATTCATCCTCGGGCTTGGGGGCTGACGGCATGGCGATGCGTTGGTACGTCATCCACGTCTATTCCGGTTTCGAGAAGAAAGTCGCCACGTCGATCCGCGAGCAGGCGGATAAGCTGGGCATTGGCGAGCAGATCGAAGACGTGCTGGTGCCGACCGAGGAAGTGACTCAGGTTCGCCGCGGGCAAAAGTACAAGGCGGAAAGCAAGTTCTTCCCGGGCTATGTGCTGGTCAAAATGGACATGACCGATCACGCCTGGAACCTGGTCAAGAACACGCCGAAGGTCACCGGCTTTCTGGGCGGCGGCAATCGCCCGGTGCCGATCAGCGAGTCCGAAGCGATGCGGATCATCAACCAGGTCTCCGAAGGGGTCGAGCGGACCGGCCCGTCCATTCTATACGAGATCGGTGAACAAGTTCGCGTTTGCGACGGCCCGTTCGCATCCTTCAACGGCATGGTCGAGGAAGTGGATGCGGAGCGCGCGCGCCTGAAAGTTTCGGTTTCTATTTTCGGCCGGGCGACGCCGGTCGATTTGGAATATTCCCAGGTCGAAAAGGCCACCTGACACGTCATTTTTTCGCGCGGGAGGGCTCGTCTCCGCCCGCACCGCGCACCGGCGGCTGTGTCGCAGCCGTACGGCAACTTCAGGAGCAGACAGTATGGCGAAAAAGATAACCGGTTACATCAAGCTACAGGTGCCGGCCGGCAAGGCCAACCCGTCGCCGCCCATCGGGCCGGCGTTGGGTCAGCGCGGCGTCAACATCATGGAATTCTGCAAGGCGTTCAACGCGTCGACACAACAGATGGAAGCGGGAATGCCGATCCCGACGGTGATCACGGTCTATGCCGACCGCAGTTTCACCTTCATCACGAAATCTCCGCCGGCCAGCTATTTCTTAAAGCGCGCTGCAGGCGTTCAGAAGGGCGCTCAGAACGTCAAGACCGACAAGGCCGGAGAAGTGACGGTGGCGCAACTGCGCGAGATCGCCGAGGCGAAAATGAAAGACCTGAACGCCAACGACGTTGACGCCGCGGTGCAGATGCTGCGCGGCTCCGCCCGGTCCATGGGTCTGGCAGTGGTGGAGAAATAAGACGATGGCATCCGGAAAACGCGTCCGAAAAAACGCCGAAGGCATCGACCGCTCCAAGGCTTATGGTCTGGACGAGGCCGTATCGCTGCTGAAGGGCCAAGCGGCGGCCAAGTTCGACGAAACCATCGAGTTGGCGCTCAACCTGGGGGTCGATCCGCGGCACGCCGATCAGCAGGTGCGCGGCGTCGTCAACCTGCCGCACGGCACCGGCAAGACCCTGCGCGTCGCCGTGTTCGCACGCGGTGCGAAGGCGGAGGAGGCAGAGGCCGCCGGCGCCGATATCGTCGGGGCTGAAGATTTGGCCGAGACCATTCAGGGCGGCACCATCGAATTCGACCGCGCCATCGCTACGCCGGACATGATGGCCGTCGTCGGCCGGCTCGGCCGGGTTTTGGGCCCGCGCGGCCTGATGCCTAACCCGAGGCTCGGCACCGTGACCAACGATGTGACCGAGGCGGTGCAGGCAGCCAAGGGCGGCCAGGTGCAGTTTCGGGTCGAGCGGGCGGGCGTTGTCCACGCCGGTATCGGCAAGATCTCGTTCGATCCGGAGCAGATCGCCGGCAATGTGCGGGCCTTCGTCGATGCCATCAATCGGGCGAAACCGGCCGGTGCGAAGGGCGTCTATCTGAAGAAGGTAACGCTCACCTCGACCATGGGTCCGGGCATCCCGTTGGACCTGACGAGTTTCCGCTCGCTTGAGCGGGCAGACGCCTAAACGTTAGGCGTCGAACAGAGGTTTCGTCGGCGCTCTCCCGCAATCGTGGGAACAGCGGCGGCGGGCAACGGCTGCAGCGGGCGTTCATGTGAATGGACGCACAAAGCAGCCAACCTGTCCAAGACTGCAGGTGTCGCTTTGCGGCATAATATTCGCCTGCATGAGATAGGGGCTAGATCGGTTGGCTTGCGGCGCACCAGCGTTAGCGGTTCGGCCATCGTTAAGCCTCGCCTCGACCCTCCGTTCGTGGAGAGTCGGCTTGAGGGACAGGACGAACCCCTGAGCATAGGCATACCGCCTGTGTTTGGGCCGTTGGGCCGGGTGGCCGCCTTGTGCGGGCAATCGGCCTTGGTGCAACCGGTGCAATGGTGCGGCGATGCCGGGCCCTTGCACCTTGGATGGAGTGAAGACCAGTGCTGCGGAAGCAGAAAGAAGAACTGGTCGAGCAGTTCACAGAGCAGCTCAAAAACATGGGTGTGCTCATTGTTGTGCAACAGTCCGGCATGACGGTCGCGGAGATGACAACTCTGCGTAGCCGCATGCGCGAGGCCGGAGCAACGTTTCGTGTGACCAAGAACAGGCTTGCCAAGATTGCGGTCGAAGGCACCCGGTTCGAAAGTAGCAAGGAGTTGTTCCAGGGACCATCGGCGGTGGCCTTTTCGGTCGACCCCGTGGCGGCCGCGAAGGTATGCGTCGAGTATGCGAACGGGAATGACAAGTTCTCGATCGTCGGCGGCGTCATCGGTGACCGTATCATGGATGCCGCCGCGGTCGAGCAGCTTTCCAAGCTGCCTTCGCTGGACGAGTTTCGGGCCAAGATCGTTGGCTTGCTCAATGCCCCTGCCGTCAAGCTGGTGGGGATATTGCCGCAACCGGCGATTCAACTGGTCACGCTCATGGGCGCACCGCAAGCCAAGCTTGCGCGCGTCTTTGGAGCCTACGGCGCCACCGGCGCCTGAGGTTAATGCAACACAACAAATGCGAATGTTCGACCCATCCCTTACAACGCGATATGCAACCGATCTGATGAGGATAGAAAACCATGGCTGACTTAGAAAAGTTGGTTGACGACCTTTCCAACCTGACCGTGCTCGAGGCCGCCGACCTGGCGAAACTGCTCGAGGACAAGTGGGGCGTTTCCGCCGCGGCGGCGCCGATGGCAATGCCGATGATGGCGGCTGCGGGCGGTGACGCCGGCGGTGCGGCGGCAGCGGCTGAAGAACAGACAGAGTTCGACGTAATCCTGGCTAGCATCGGCGACAAGAAGATCAACGTCATCAAAGAGGTGCGCGCGATCACCGGTCTCGGGCTGAAGGAAGCCAAGGACCTAGTCGAAGCCGCGCCGAAGACGGTCAAAGAGGCCGTCGGCAAGGACGAAGCCGCGGCTCTGAAAAAGAAGCTCGAGGACGTCGGCGCCTCGGTCGAGTTGAAATAGTCTCGATGTTCGCCGCCTATGGCGGCACAGCGACAGGCGTCGATCCCGGGCCGCCTCGGCCTTGGATCGCCGCCGCCGCGCTGCCCCTCGGGGCTGGCTCGGCAAAGATAATGGAAGGCGCATCCCGCCGGCCCCATATGAGGGCTGCGGACGTGCGCCGTTTCGCGTTGCGATTCGGTGACGGCAACACACTATTGTCGTTGCCGGATACCAGATGTCCGGTGAAGGAGTGACAGGCATGGCGGGTGCAAACGGTGCGATGACGAGCGGTAATGGCTCAGGCAGCGAGGTCACGACGAACACGATCCGGACCAACGTGCTGCGGGGGCTCGGCGGCGTCAATCGCCTGCGGCGGACCTTCGGCAAGATTACCGAGGTCGCCGACCTGCCGAACCTGATCGAGGTTCAGAAGGCCTCCTACGACGGTTTTTTGCAGTTCGGCGCCACCTCGCAAGAGGCGCGGCAGGCCGGTGGCATCTGGGAAGCCTTGACCAGCGTTTTCCCGATCAAGGACTTCTCGGAGAAGTCGCAACTGGAATTCGTCGATTACGAGTTCGAGCCGCCAAAATATGACGTTGAGGAGTGCATGCGGCGCGGCATCACCTATGCCGCACCGCTGAAGCTCACCTTGCGCCTGGTCGTCTGGGATATCGACGAGGATACCGGCGCGCGCTCCATCCGCGATATCAAGGAGCAGGACGTCTATATGGGCGACATGCCGCTCATGACGGACAAGGGCACCTTTATCGTCAATGGCACGGAGCGGGTGATCGTCAGCCAGATGCACCGCTCGCCCGGCGTGTTCTTCGATCACGACCGCGGCAAGACGCATGCGTCTGGCAAGTACCTCTATTCCGCCCGGGTGATCCCCTACCGCGGCTCTTGGCTGGACTTTGAGTTCGACGCCAAAGACATCGTCTATGTCCGCATCGACCGCCGCCGCAAGCTGCCGGTGACGACCCTGTTGATGGCGTTGGATAGCGCTGCGACGGAGGATCGCCGCGGCCAGTATACCGACGACGGTGAGAAGATGCCGCTGGAGGAGGTCCAGGGCATGTCGCAGGAAGAAATCCTGGGGCACTTCTACGACGTCGAAACCTTCGCCCGCGAGGCCGAAGGCTGGAGCACGGAACTCGACAAGGAAAAACTGCTTGGCGCCAAACTGATCGCCGACCTGCGCGACGCGCGCGATGGTGCGGTGCTGGCGAAGGCCGGGACCAAGGTCAACGTGCGCACTATTCGCAAGATCGACGAAGCCGGCGCGACGCGCCAGTTGCTGGACGAGGAAGAACTCATCGGCCGCTTCGTCGCCTATGATGTGGTCGAGATGGATACCGGCGCGATCTATGCCGAAGCCGGCGAGGAGATCACCGAGGAACTGCTGGAGAAATTCCGCGGTGCCGGCATCGACACGCTCGACACGCTGGCCATCGATATGGTCACCGTTGGCCCCTACATCCGCAACACGTTGATGGTCGATAAGAATGCCGAGCGCGAGGATGCACTGAACGACATTTACCGCGTCATGCGTCCGGGCGAGCCGCCGACGCCGGATTCCGCCGACGCGATGTTCAAGTCGCTGTTCTTCGATAGCGAACGCTACGATCTCTCCGCCGTCGGCCGGGTGAAGATGAACGCCCGGCTCGACCTGGATGCGCCGGATACCATGCGGGTGCTGCGCAAGGCGGACATCCTGGCCATCGTCAAGACTCTGGTCGGCCTGAAGGACGGCATCGGTGAGATCGACGATATCGACCATCTCGGCAACCGCCGGGTGCGTTCGGTCGGTGAGTTGCTGGAAAACCAATACCGCGTCGGCCTGCTGCGCATGGAGCGAGCGATCCGCGAGCGCATGAGCGCGGTCGAGATCGACTCGGTCATGCCGCAAGACCTGATCAACGCCAAGCCGGCGGCGGCGGCAGTGCGGGAGTTCTTTGGCTCCTCGCAGCTATCGCAGTTCATGGATCAGACCAACCCGCTGTCCGAGATCACCCACAAACGCCGCCTGTCGGCGCTCGGCCCGGGCGGTCTGACGCGGGAGCGCGCGGGCTTTGAGGTGCGCGACGTGCACCCGACCCATTATGGCCGCATCTGCCCGATTGAGACGCCGGAAGGCCCGAATATCGGCCTGATCAACTCTCTGGCCACCTTCGCCCGGATCAACCAATACGGCTTCATTGAGTCCCCCTACCGCAAGGTGGTGGATGGCCAGGTGACTGACGAAGTGATCTACACCTCCGCCATGGAGGAAGGGAAATACGCCGTCGCGCAGGCGAACGTGCCTGTCGATGCCGAGGGCCGCTTCGTCGATGACCTGGTGACCTGCCGCAAGGCCGGCAACCCGATCCTGCTGCCGCCGGGTCAGGTGGACCTGATCGACGTCTCGCCAAAGCAGCTGGTCTCCGTCGCGGCGGCGCTGATTCCCTTCCTGGAGAATGATGACGCCAACCGCGCGCTGATGGGCTCCAACATGCAACGCCAGGCGGTGCCTCTGGTGCAGTCCGATGCGCCGTTCGTTGGCACCGGCATGGAGGTACACGTCGCACGGGATTCCGGTGCCGCGGTCACGGCGCGGCGCGGCGGCGTCATCGATCAGATGGACGCCCGCCGTATCGTCATCCGCGTGAACGAGGACGAGGCCGTCAACGATACCGGCGTCGATATCTATAACCTGCACAAGTTCCAGCGCTCCAACCAAAGCACCAGCATCACGCAAAAGCCGTTGGTGCGGGTCGGGCAGCGGGTCCGCAAGGGCGAGATCATCGCCGACGGTCCGTCGACCGACCGCGGTGAGCTGGCCTTGGGCCGCAACGCGCTCGTCGCGTTCATGCCCTGGAACGGCTACAACTTCGAAGACTCCATCGTGATCTCGGAGCGCATCGTGCGTGACGACGTCTTCACCTCGATCCATATCGAGGAGTTCGAGTTGATGGCCCGCGACACCAAGTTGGGCCAGGAGGATATCACCCGCGATATCCCGAACGTCGGCGAGGAGGCGCTGCGCAACCTCGACGAGGCCGGCATCGTCTATGTCGGTGCGGAAATCAAGCCGGGCGACATTCTGGTCGGCAAGGTGACGCCGAAGGGCGAATCGCCGATGACGCCTGAGGAGAAACTGCTCCGCGCGATCTTCGGCGAGAAGGCCTCCGACGTGCGCGACACCTCGCTGAAGGTGCCGCCGGGTGTGGTCGGCACCGTCGTCGAGGTGCGGGTGTTCTCGCGCCGCGGCATCGAAAAGGACGAACGCGCCCGCCAGATCGACCAGCAGGAGATTGAACGCCTGGCCAAGGACCGCGACGACGAACGCGGCATCCTCACCCGCTCGCACAATGCGCGTCTGCGCGAGTTGCTGTTGGGGCAGACCGTCTCGAAAGGTATCGAGGCGGCGCGGGCCGGAACGGTCATCGACGAGGAGGTGCTGGAGCGTCTGTCGACCGGCGACCGCCGCCGCCTGATCGTCACCGACGACGCGGTGATGGCGGAGATCGAGCGCCTGACCCAACGCTTCGACGAAAGCGTCAAGGAGTTAACCGACCGGTTCGACAACAAGGTCGAGAAGCTGGAGCGCGGCGACGAACTGCCACCCGGCGTGATGAAGATGGTCAAAGTCTTCATCGCGGTGAAGCGCAAGCTGCAACCGGGCGACAAAATGGCGGGCCGGCACGGCAACAAGGGTGTGGTCAGCCGCATCGTGCCCATCGAGGACATGCCGTATCTGGAAGACGGCCGGCCGGTGGACGTGGTGTTGAACCCGCTGGGCGTGCCGAGCCGCATGAATGTCGGTCAGATTTTGGAGACGCATCTCGGCTGGGCCTGCGCCGGATTGGGCCGCCAAATCGGCGACATTCTCGACGCTTTCCCGCAAGGAACGGCGGAGATTTCCGATCTGCGCACCAAGCTGCATGCCATCTATGGGGAGTCCTACACAGAGATTCTCAATGAGATGGATGACGATGAACTCGTCGACATGGCCGACAACTTGCGCAGCGGCGTGCCGATTGCCACACCGGTGTTCGACGGCGCGCGGGAGGACGATATCCGCGAGAAGCTGGCGATGGCCGGCCTGGCGGAATCCGGTCAGTCCACTCTGATCAACGGGCGGACTGGTGAGCCATTTGATCGGCAGGTGACAGTCGGCTATATCTACATGCTGAAACTGCACCATTTGGTGGATGATAAGATTCACGCACGGTCAATCGGTCCCTACAGCCTCGTCACCCAACAGCCGTTGGGCGGCAAGGCGCAGTTCGGCGGTCAGCGCTTCGGCGAGATGGAGGTCTGGGCTCTGGAGGCGTATGGCGCTGCCTATACCCTGCAGGAAATGCTCACCGTCAAGTCGGATGATGTGGCGGGCCGGACCAAGGTCTACGAGTCCATTGTGCGTGGCGACGACACGTTCGAGGCCGGCTTGCCGGAATCCTTCAACGTGCTGATCAAGGAGTTGCGCTCGCTTGGTCTGAACGTCGAACTGCTGGAGGAGCAGAGCTGATCGTCAGCCGCCGCTCTTTTGCTATTCCTTACGGCGGTGCCGCCTCCCGCGGCGCCGCCATCTGTGCGTCTAGCGTGCCTGTATATCAGAGCATGAGGAGATAGACCCATGAACGAGTTGATGCGCTTCTTCGGCCAAGTGGCCGCCCCGCCCAGCTTCGATCGTATTCAGATTTCCATCGCCGCGCCGGAGCGTATTCGCTCGTGGTCGTATGGCGAGATCCGCAAGCCGGAAACGATCAACTACCGCACCTTCAAGCCGGAGCGGGAGGGCCTGTTCTGCGCCCGCATCTTTGGCCCGATCAAGGATTACGAGTGCCTGTGCGGCAAGTACAAGCGCATGAAATATCGCGGCATTGTCTGCGAGAAATGCGGCGTCGAGGTCACCTTGTCGAAGGTGCGGCGCGAGCGCATGGGCCATATCGAACTGGCCTCGCCGGTGGCGCACATCTGGTTCCTGAAGTCGATGCCATCGCGCATCGGCAACATGCTGGATATGACCCTGCGCGATCTGGAGCGGGTGCTGTATTTCGAGCAGTACATCGTCGTCGAGCCCGGTCTGACCGACCTCGGCGAGCGGCAACTCCTGTCGGAGGAGGAGTATCTCGACGCGCAGGATCTGTACGGCGAGGATAACTTTACCGCGATGATCGGCGCGGAGGCATTGAAAAACATGCTGTCCGCCATGGATCTGGAGAAAGAGCGGGTGGCTCTCCGCGAGGAGATGATGACCACCGGCTCCGAGGCCAAGCGCAAGAAGGCGGTCAAGCGCCTGAAGATGATCGAGGCCTTCCTGGAGTCAAACACCAAGCCGGAATGGATGATCATGGACGTGATCCCGGTGATCCCGCCGGAATTGCGTCCGTTGGTACCGCTGGACGGTGGCCGGTTCGCGACGAGCGATCTGAACGACCTCTACCGCCGCGTGATCAACCGCAACAACCGCCTGAAGCGGCTGATGGAATTGCGTGCGCCAGACATCATCATCCGTAACGAAAAGCGGATGCTGCAGGAATCGGTCGACGCGCTGTTCGACAACGGCCGCCGCGGCCGCGTCATCACCGGCGCCAACAAGCGCCCGCTGAAGTCGCTCAGCGATATGCTGAAAGGCAAGCAAGGCCGTTTCCGGCAGAATCTGCTCGGCAAGCGCGTCGACTACTCCGGCCGCTCGGTCATCGTCGTCGGCCCGGAATTGAAGCTGCACCAGTGCGGCCTGCCGAAGAAGATGGCGCTGGAACTGTTCAAGCCGTTCATCTACTCGCGGCTGGAGAAATACGGCATGGCCTCCACGGTCAAGGCCGCCAAACGCATGGTCGAGCGCGAGCGGCCGGAGGTGTGGGACATCCTCGAGGAGGTGATCCGCGAGCACCCGGTCATGCTGAACCGGGCCCCGACCCTGCACCGTCTCGGCATTCAAAGCTTCGAGCCGACTCTGATCGAAGGCAAGGCGATCCAGCTGCACCCGCTGGTCTGCACCGCGTTCAACGCCGATTTCGACGGCGATCAGATGGCCGTGCACGTGCCGCTGTCGCTGGAGGCGCAGTTGGAAGCGCGCGTCCTGATGATGTCGACCAACAACATCCTGTCGCCGGCGAACGGCAAGCCGATCATCGTGCCGACCCAGGATATCGTGCTCGGGCTCTACTATCTCTCGATGGAGGATCCGCACGGCGAGGAAACCGGGCGCACCTACTCCGACTATGCCGAAATCGAACACGCCTTGAATGCCAAATCGCTGACGTGGCACAGCAAAATCAAGGTGCGCTGGCCGGAGATCACGGCGGCGGGTGAGGAGATCAGGCGAACCATCGACACCACACCGGGCCGCATGACGCTGGCGACATTGCTGCCGAAGATGGCGGGCGTTTCCTATGACTGGGTCAACACGGTTCTGACCAAGAAATCGATCAGCGAGTTGATCGACAACATCTACCGGACCTGCGGGCAGAAGGAGACGGTGATTTTCAGCGACCGGCTGATGACCATGGGCTTCAGCAACGCGACGCTGGCCGGCATCTCGTTCGGCAAGGACGATCTGGTGATCCCGCCGGAGAAGTGGGACCTGATCGAAGAGGCGCAGAACCAGGTGAAGCAGTACGAGACCCAATACCTCGAAGGCCTGATCACCCAGGGCGAGAAGTATAATAAGGTGATCGACGCATGGTCGACGACCACCGACAAGGTCTCCGGCGCGATGATGGCGGCGATCAAGGAGCAGAAACCCGGCGAGCCGATCAACGCCGTCTACATGATGGCGCACTCCGGCGCACGCGGTTCCGAAGCGCAGATGAAACAGCTGGCGGGTATGCGCGGCCTGATGGCCAAGCCGTCGGGCGAGATCATCGAGACGCCGATCATCTCCAACTTCAAAGAAGGCCTGACCGTGCTGGAGTACTTCAACTCCACCCACGGTGCGCGTAAGGGCCTGGCCGATACGGCGCTGAAGACCGCGAACTCCGGCTATCTGACCCGCCGTCTGGTCGACGTTGCGCAGGATTGCATCATCACGGCAGTGGACTGCGAGACGGAAAACGGCCTGACCATGGCGGCGATTGTCGATGGCGGCAACGTCATCGAAAATCTGGCCGAGCGTATTCTGGGCCGGACCACGGTGGGCGATGTCGTCCATCCGCTGTCCGGTGAGGTGTTGTTGACCAAGGGCGATATCATCGACGAAGAAACCGCGACGAAGATCGAGGACGCCGGCGTGGATACGGTGCGCGTCCGCTCGCCGCTGACCTGCGAAACCGTGGTCGGCATCTGCGGCAAGTGTTATGGCCGCGATCTGGCCCGTGGCACACCGGCGAATGCCGGCGAGGCGGTCGGTGTCATTGCGGCGCAGTCGATTGGCGAGCCGGGCACGCAGTTGACCATGCGCACGTTCCACATCGGCGGCGCTGCACAGCGTGGTGCGGAGCAGTCGAGCGTCGAGGCGACTCAGGCCGGCACCATCAAGGTCGCCAACCGCAATGTCGTAATCGGCGCCGACGGCGCCCCGGTCGTGTTGGCGCGGAACACCGAACTGGTGCTGATCGACGAGCATAATCGCGAACGCGCCCGACATCGTCTGCCCTATGGCGCCAAGATCCTGACCGACGAAGGCACGGCGGTGGAGCCGGGCCAGAAACTGGCGGAGTGGGACCCCTACACCCTGCCGATCATCACCGAGGCCGAGGGCGTCGCCCATTATGTCGACATGGTCGACGGCGTGTCGATGCGTGAGGTCACGGATGAGGCGACGGGCATCTCCTCCCGCGTCGTGGTCGACTGGCGTCAGCAACCGCGCGGCGCCGACCTGCGGCCGCGGGTGACGTTGCGCGACGCAGCCGGCGAGGTGGTGACACTGCCGAACGGCCTGGAAGCGCGCTACTTCATGAGCGTCGATGCGATCCTCTCCGTCGAAAACGGCCAGAAGGTCGGTCCGGGCGACGTGTTGGCCCGTATCCCGCGGGAAAGCTCGAAAACCCGCGATATCACCGGCGGTCTGCCGCGGGTGGCGGAGTTGTGCGAGGCGCGCAAGCCGAAGGATCACGCGATCCTCAGCGAATCCGGCGGCCGCGTCGAGTTCGGGCGCGATTACAAGACCAAACGCCGGATCATCGTCCGCGACGTGGAGGATGAGGACAAAACGACCGAGTACCTGATCCCCAAGGGCCGCCACGTTGCGGTGCGCGAGGGCGATCTGGTTGAGAAGGGCGATCTGCTGATGGAAGGCAACGCCGTTCCGCACGATATCCTGAACGTGCTGGGCGTCGAAGCCTTGGCCGAATATCTCGTCAACGAGATTCAGGAGGTCTACCGGCTGCAGGGCGTGAAGATCAACGACAAGCACATCGAGGTGATCGTCCGCCAGATGCTGCAGAAGGTCGAGGTCTCCGATCCGGGCGATACCATGTTCCTGTTGGGCGAGCAGATCGACCGCACCGAATACGACGCGGTCAATGAGCGCACAGTGGGCGAGGGCCTGCGGCCTGCGGTTGCCAAGCCGGTGCTGTTGGGCATCACCAAGGCGTCGCTGCAGACCCAGTCCTGGATTTCGGCGGCATCCTTCCAGGAGACGACGCGTGTCCTGACCGAGGCGTCGGTCGGCGGCAAGCTCGACTACCTGAACGGCCTGAAGGAGAACGTCATCGTCGGCCGGCTGATTCCGGCCGGCACCGGCAGTGTCATGCGCAATATGCGTCGCCTGGCGCAGGAGCGTGATAAGCGCCTGCAGGCAAACCAGGAGGCTCTGCTATCGCCGGATGCGGCGAACACCGATACTCCGATCCAGGAGGCCGCTGGCGACTAGCGGCAGGGCTTGCGGGTGCTGGCGAGGGATCGGGCTTGTCCGATCCACTGTCGGCATTCGCAGTCCGATTGTTGCCTGGTCTGGAAGATTAGGCCTTGACCGCGGAGCCATGTGTGCGTAGGTTCCGCGCCTCTGACAGGGCGGTTGGTAGTAGGCATCTAGCCTAGACGCAGCGTCCTCCGAAATCGCGTCCGCTGATACTTTAGAGCGGGTTGATTTCGGGAACCGAACACGCCCATAAGCACCGACCGCCTCGTCAACACAAACTGTTGGCAAACGGTCGGTATTTATGTTGGCGGTGACGGATCGCTGCGATTTCCGATAGCGCTGTTGGACGACGTAATCTGCTTGGCACGATGTGTGCCCGGCGTAATGACAATTGGTTTAAGGCGAACCGAATGCCGACGATCAACCAGTTGATCCGCAAACCGCGGGTTCTGCAAAAGGCACGCAACAAAGTGCCGGCCCTTGAGGCTTGTCCGCAAAAACGCGGCGTGTGCACCCGTGTGTATACGACGACGCCGAAGAAGCCGAACTCGGCTTTGCGGAAAGTTGCGCGCGTGCGCCTGACCAACGGGTTTGAGGTGACGAGCTATATCCCGGGCGAAGGCCATAACCTACAGGAGCACTCGGTGGTGCTGATCCGCGGCGGCCGCGTCAAGGATTTGCCGGGCGTGCGCTATCATATTGTCCGCGGTGTGTTGGATACGCAGGGCGTCGCCAACCGGCGTCAGCGGCGTTCCAAATACGGCGCGAAGCGGCCGAAATAGGGCAGGGAGAACAAAGCTATGTCGCGTCGGCGCGCAGCAGAAAAACGAGAGATCTTGCCGGATCCGCAATACGGCGATCTGACCGTCACGAAATTCATCAACTGCATGATGCTGGATGGCAAAAAAGCGGTTGCGGAAAAGATTTTCTACACCGCTATCGGCGCTGCGGAAAGCCGCGGCGGCATGGAGGCAGTGCAGGCGTTCCACACGGCGCTCGACAATGTGCGTCCGAACTTGGAAGTGCGCTCCCGCCGCGTTGGCGGTGCCACGTACCAGGTGCCGGTGGAGGTGCGTGCGGAGCGCGCCCAGGCGCTGGCCATCCGCTGGCTGATCATGGCGGCGCGCAGCCGTCCGGAAAAGACAATGCAAGACCGCTTGGCTGGGGAGCTCATGGACGCCATGAACAACCGCGGTGGGGCGGTGAAAAGGCGTGAAGATACGCATCGGATGGCCGAAGCCAACCGAGCCTTTTCTCACTACCGCTGGTAATCTGGCTAGCAAAAGGGTTCCGAGGTCATGGCACGCGAAACAACACTCGATATGTACCGCAATATCGGCATTATGGCCCATATTGACGCCGGTAAGACGACGACGACAGAGCGTATCCTGTATTACACTGGCCGGTCTTATAAGATCGGTGAGGTGCATGACGGCGCCGCGACCATGGATTGGATGGAGCAGGAGCAGGAGCGCGGCATCACCATTACGTCGGCCGCGACCACAACGTTCTGGCGCGACCATCGCATCAACATTATCGATACGCCCGGCCACGTCGACTTTACGATTGAGGTGGAGCGCTCGCTGCGGGTGCTCGACGGTGCCGTGGCCGTGTTCGATTCGGTCGCTGGCGTAGAGCCGCAGTCGGAAACCGTATGGCGTCAGGCGGACAAATACGGTGTGCCGCGCATGTGCTTCGTCAACAAGATGGACCGCACCGGCGCCAACTTCTTCCGCAGCGTCGATATGATGGTTGACCGGCTGGGTGCTACTCCGGCGGTGGTGCAGTTGCCGGTCGGTGTCGAGGCTGACTTTGCCGGTGTCATCGATCTGGTGAAGATGAAGGCGATCATCTGGAAGGACGAGTCTCTCGGCGCCGAGTACGAGTATGTCGATATTCCGGCCAATATGGCCGATCAGGCAGCCGAATACCGTGAGAAGCTGATCGAACTCGTCATCGACCAGGACGACGCCGCGATGGAAGCCTATCTCGACGGCAACGAGCCGGACGAGGCGACGCTGAAACGTTGCATCCGCAAGGGCACTATTGCCGGCGCTTTCGTGCCGATACTGTGCGGGTCGGCGTTCAAGAACAAGGGTGTGCAGCCGCTGCTCGACGCCGTTGTCGATTACATGCCGAGTCCGACCGACGTCGCCGCGATGAAGGGCATCAAGGCCGGCACCGAGCAAGAGATCGAGCGGACCAACTCGGACGACGAGCCGTTCTCTGCCTTGGCGTTCAAGATCATGACTGACCCGTTCGTCGGCTCGCTGACCTTCGTACGCATCTATTCCGGCACGCTGGAAAGCGGTACGTCGGTGATGAATACGGTCAAGGGCAAGCGCGAGCGCATCGGCCGCATGCTATTGATGCATGCAAACAGCCGTGAGGACATCAAAGAGGCTCGCGCCGGCGATATCGTCGCCATCGCCTCGCTGAAAGAGACCACCACGGGCGACACCCTTTCCGATCCCGCGCACCAGGTGATCCTGGAGCGCATGGAGTTCCCGGAGCCGGTGATCGAAATCGCGGTGGAGCCGAAGTCGAAGGCCGATCAGGAAAAGATGGGCGTCGCCTTGCACCGCTTGGCGGCTGAAGACCCGTCCTTCCGCGTCGCGTCCGATCCGGAAAGCGGCCAGACCATCATCAAGGGCATGGGCGAGCTGCATCTCGACATCATCGTCGACCGCATGAAGCGCGAGTTCAAGGTTGAAGCCAACATCGGCGCGCCGCAGGTGGCCTATCGTGAGACCATCACCCGCGTTGCTGAGGTCGACTACACCCACAAGAAACAGTCCGGCGGTTCCGGTCAGTTCGCACGCGTCAAGATGGTGTTCGAGCCGATTGACAAGAGCGTGGACGAGGGCTTCAGCTTCGTTAGCGAGGTCGTCGGCGGCAACGTCCCGCGTGAGTATATTCCTGGCGTTGAAAAGGGCATTCGGTCGGCGATGGCAAGCGGCATTCTGGCCGGTTTCCCCGTGATTGACTTCAAGGCTCGATTGATTGACGGCGCCTACCACGACGTCGATTCCAGCGTCATGGCGTTCGAGATCGCTGCCCGCGCTGCCTTCCGCGAAGGCATGGAAAAAGGCAGGCCGGCGCTGCTGGAGCCGATTATGAGGGTCGAGGTGGTGACGCCGGACGACTACATGGGTGATATCATCGGCGATCTGAACTCGCGCCGCGGGCAGATCTCCAGTATGGACGAGCGCGGCAACGCGCGCGTTATTAACGGCATGGTGCCGCTGGCCAATATGTTCGGCTACATCAATACCCTGCGCTCCATGAGCCAGGGTCGGGCCCAGTACACCATGCAATTCGACCACTATGAGCAAGTGCCGCAGGCGGTGGCGGATGAAGTCCGCGCCAAGCTGGCCGGCTAATCCGCTATACGCATTCGCTTGGAGTTAGAGAGATATGGCAAAAGCAAAGTTTGAGCGTACGAAGCCGCACTGCAACATCGGCACGATT
>CAXBDI010000091.1:0-16376 GCA_963974445.1 uncultured Alphaproteobacteria bacterium | reverse complement strand
GCGTTTTCGCCGATCCACGGCATCATGCCGCGCAGACGGGCGCCAACCTCCTCCAACTGGTGCTCGGCGCCGAGGCGGCGCTTCGCCTTGAAGCTGGTCTGGCCGGCGGCGTTCTCCAGCACCCATTCGCGGCTGAATTCGCCGCGCTGGATTTCGCTCAGTACCTCTTTCATCCGCTCCTTGACCGATGCATCAATGATGCGCGGGCCGCGGGTGTAGTCGCCGTATTCCGCCGTGTTCGAGACGGAGTAGCGCATACCGGCCATGCCACCTTCATAGATCAGGTCGACAATCAGCTTGACCTCATGCACGCACTCGAAATAGGCCATCTCCGGCGCATAACCGGCCTCGACCAGGGTCTCGAAGCCTGCCTGAATCAGCGCGGTCAGCCCGCCGCAGAGCACGGTCTGCTCGCCGAACAGGTCGGTCTCGCACTCTTCCTTGAAGGTGGTCTCGATCACCGCCGCACGGCCACCGCCATTGGCGCAGGCATACGACAGGGCCAGGTCATGGCAGTTGCCGCTCGCGTCCTGGTGGATGGCGATGAGCGACGGCACGCCGGCGCCGCGCACGTACTCGCTGCGCACCAGGTGGCCGGGGCCTTTCGGTGCGACCATGAACACGTCGATGTCGGTCCGCGGGTTGATCAGGTTGAAGTGGATCGACAGCCCGTGCGCGACAGAGAGCGCGGCACCCGGACGGATGTTGTCGACAATGTCCTGCTCATACAGCGCTGCCTGGCCCTCGTCCGGGGTCAGCATCATCACGACGTCGGCCCAGCCAGCGGCTTCGGCTGGCGCCATCACCTTGAAGCCAGCGTCCTTGGCTTTTGGTGCGCTGCCAGAGTGCGGGCGCAGACCGACTACGATTTCCGCAACGCCGGAGTCCCGCAGGTTGTTGGCATGGGCGTGGCCCTGGCTGCCATACCCTAGAATGGCGACTTTCTTGCCCTTGATCAGGTTCAAGTCGGCGTCACGATCATAGTAAACACGCATAGAGAAACAGGTCCTTCTTTTTTGAAATCGTGTATTACCGCTATGGGCAACACTGTTGGCAGAAATGCGCGGTGCTTGACTGTCTCAGCAAAGACCGCACGCGTTGGCGTGGCTTCTACAGTCCCGTGTTGCCGCGCGCAATGGCGACGGAGCCGGTGCGGGCCACATCGGTCAGGCCCAAGGGCCGCATCAGGTCGATAAAGGCGTCGACTTTCTCGCCGGATCCGGTGATCTCGAACACAAAGGATTCGGTCGAGGAATCAACCGGACGCGCCCGAAAAACGTCGGCGATGCGCAGCGATTCCACCCGGTTGTCGCCCGTGCCGACGACCTTGACCATCGCCAGTTCACGCGCGACGAACGGACCCTCCGCCGTCAGATCGTTAACCACATGCACCGGCACCAGCCGGCCCAGCTGCGCCTTGATCTGCTCGATGATCATCGGCGTGCCGGAGGTCACGATAGTGATGCGCGAGATATGCTCAATCGGGTTCACCTCGGCGACCGTCAGGCTTTCGATATTGTAGCCGCGGCCGGAAAACAGGCCGATGACACGGGCCAGCACCCCGGGCTCGTTGTCCACCAGGACCGAGAGGGTGTGCCGTTCAATGGGGTGATCTTGCAAAAAAGCCTCCAGCGCCCGGGGCGCCCGATTGTCGTGACGTTTCTATATTTCGCGGGCTCGATATGCAGCGAGGATCGCGCTAGACCAAAACCATGCCGTCGCTCGAAATGGAACCCTTGGATTCATCTGCCGGGCCCAGCAGCATGTCGCAATGCGCCGCGCCTGACGGGATCATCGGGAAGCAGTTCTCGCCCTTCTCGATGCAGATATCGGCGATGACCGGACCGTCGGTTGCAATCATCGTGGCGATGACATCGTCCAGTTCCGACGCTTCGGTAGCACGCAGGCCGGTCCAGCCGAATGCCTCCGCCAGCTTCACGAAGTCGGGCAGGGAGGCTGTGTAGCTTTCGGCATAGCGCCCGCCGTGCAGCAACTCCTGCCACTGGCGCACCATGCCCATCCATTCGTTGTTCAGGATGAACACCTTGATTGGTGCCTTATACTGCGCCGCGCACGACATCTCCTGCATGTTCATCAGGAACGAAGCCTCGCCGGAAACATCGACCACGAGCGCATCCGGATGGGCGATCTGCACGCCGATCGCCGCCGGCAGGCCGTAGCCCATGGTGCCCAGCCCGCCGGAGGTCATCCACCGGCCCGGCTTCTCGAACTTCAGGTATTGCGCCGCCCACATCTGGTGCTGGCCGACTTCTGTCGTGACGTAGCTCTCGCGCGGGTCGCTATCCATGTGCGCCTTCAGCCGCTCCAGCGCGTATTGCGGCTTAATGATCTTTTCGCCCTGGGTATAAGCGAGGCATTTGCGTGCCCGCCATTCGTTGATCTGGTCCCACCATTTGGCGAGAGCCGCGCCATCGGCTTTTAACCCTTGCTTCTGCCAGCCATCCAGCATCAGCGACAGCACCTTGCCGCAATCGCCGATGATTGGCAGATCGACCGGCACGTTCTTGTTGATGGAGGACGGGTCGATGTCGATGTGGATTTTCTTGGCATTCGGCGCAAATGCATCCAATCGCCCAGTGACACGGTCGTCGAATCGCGAGCCGACGGCGATGATCAGGTCGCTTTGGTGCATCGCCATGTTGGCTTCGTAAAGGCCATGCATGCCCAACATGCCGACCGACAGCGGGTCAGACCCGGGGTAAGCGCCCAGACCCATCAGCGTCTGCGTGCAGGGATAGCCGGTGGCGTGTACGAGCTTGATCAGAGTTTCCGACGCCTTCGGCCCGGAATTCACAACGCCACCGCCGACATAGAAGATCGGCTTCTTGGCCGCCGCCAGCATCTCCAGCGCCTGCTCGATTCTGTCGGCATCCGGTTCGGTCTGAGGGTTGTAGGAGCGGTGGCGCACCGCCGACGGCGGCACGTAGGTGCCTTCATCGAACTGCACGTCCTTCGGCACATCGATGACCACCGGGCCAGGCCGGCCGCTGGTCGCCACCAGAAACGCCTCGTGCACGACACGGGCGACATCGTCTGCGCTCTTGATCAGATAGTTGTGCTTGGTGCAGGGCCGGGTGATGCCGGTGGTATCCGCCTCCTGGAAGGCGTCGTTGCCGATCAGATGGGTCGGCACCTGGCCGGTAAAGCAGATGATCGGGATCGAATCCATCAGCGCGTCGGTCAGGCCGGTAACCGCATTGGTCGCACCGGGCCCAGAGGTGACGAGGACGACGCCGACCTTGCCGGTAGAGCGCGCGTAACCTTCCGCCGAGTGCACGGCCCCGCCTTCCTGCCGCACCAGGAAATGGCGCAACTGGTTCTGCTTGAAGATTTCGTCATAGATCGGCAGCACGGCTCCGCCCGGATAGCCGAAAACCGTATCGACGCCCTGGTCGATCAGGGCGCGGATGATCAGGGCGGCGCCACTCATGCGCTCTTCAGTCATACATCCAAATCCTTGGGAATTGTCCGGCCGATAAGGTCCAAAAAAGGCCCAGTTCGGCATATTGACGGCAAGCTAGAGAAGGAAAATTCTTCTGTCAACCATTTTTGCGAATAAACGATAAGGTTTCGGTCATAAAGCTTTCCGAAAATTGCGCATCAATGCGCAGCGCCTGTGGCAGCCGATGTCGGAACCATGTCAGTTGGCGTTTGGCAAACCGCCGCGTCGCCATCTGCGCCGCCGCCAAGGCCGGGTCGAATGGCATCGAACCGCGGATATAGGCAGAGAACTCGGCCATGCCCAGGGCTTTCATCGCCGGCAGGTCAGGGTCGAGATTGCGGGCCAGCAGCGCCTCGACCTCGGCCAGTGCGCCTTCGGCCAGCATAGCTTTGAGCCGGGCGTCGCAACGAGCGTAAAGCACATCGCGCGGCGGGTTCAGCCAGACGGCCCTGTGGGTGAACGGTGCGCCCTCCGCAGGCAGTTGGCGCCAGTCAGAGAGACTGCGGCCCGTCGCCTGCAGCACCGCCCAGGCGCGCACCAGCCGTTGCCGGTCGCCTGAGCCGATGCGAGCGGCGGACTCCGGGTCGCTCGCCGCCAGCTTGGCTGCGAAGGCCGCCAGCCCCATGTCCGCACAAAGCGCCCGCGCGGTCGCCACGGCTTCGGCTGGAATGTCAGGAATCGGGCTGAGGCCATTCGTGAGCGCCTCGATGTAAAAGCCCGTGCCACCCGCAACGATGGCGCGTTTGCCGTCGGCATGCGCCGTCGCGATGGCGTCTATGGCCGATGTCCGCCAAAGGCCGGCCGAGCAGCGCTCCGCCGCATCCAAATATCCATAGAGCCTGTGTGGCACCGTCGCTTCATCGGTGATGGAGGGGCGGGCAGTCAGTATCCGCAGGTCGTGGTAGACTTGCATCGAGTCGGCATTGACGACCACGCCATCCAGTGCCTTCGCCAAGGCCATCGCCAACGCCGACTTGCCGGAGGCAGTCGGGCCCGCCACGATGATGACCGGCGGCTGAGGCGTCACAGTGCAGATAGGCCGCATCGCAGTTGCCGCCCGGGCTCTCTATAGGCGCACTCATGACTGAGACTCACGATACTCTGACGATTGTGGCCGCAGCCGGCACGTTGCGCGGTATGCTGTGGGAGCGCTGCCTCGCGGCATTGGTTCGGCATGCGGATCTGGCGGGACCAGCCGACTGGCTGCGTCCGGAGACCGCCTGCGACTGGCCGGTGCGGGCCTTGAATTTGCAGCAGTTGGCGCCGGTACTGCATGCGCTTGAACTGGATCACGCGCTGCATCGTGCCGGCGAGATACGGCGAAAGCGTGTGCTGATCGCCGACATGGACTCGACTATCGTCCAGACCGAAACCCTCGACGAGATCGCCGCGGAAGCGGGCATAAAGGACCGCATCGCCGCCATCACCGCCCGGTCCATGGCCGGCGAGATCGACTTCGCTGACGCGCTGATCGAGCGGGTGGCGGCCTTGAAAGGGTTGGAGGAGGCCGCTCTCAGCCGAACTTTGGCGCGCACTCGCGTTATGCCCGGCGCTGCGGCGCTGGTGCAGACGATGCGGGCTCATGGCGCTACGTGTTGGCTGGTCAGCGGCGGTTTTTCGTATTTCACTTCGCATATCGCCCAGCTAGTAGGCTTTCACGCCGACCGAAGCAACCGGTTGTGCATCGACCAGGGCCGTCTGACAGGCGAGGTGGAGTGGCCGATTTTGGACCGCGACGCCAAACTGTCTGCGCTCCAAGAGCTCTGTGCGGAAGCCGGCGTGAGCCTCGCCGAGTCGGTCGCTGTCGGCGACGGCGCCAATGATCTGGCGATGATCCAGGCGGCGGGAATGGGCGTCGCCTTCAAGGCCAAACCGGCCGTCAAAGAAGCGGCGCGGTTCCAGGTGAACCGCGCCGATCTAACGACACTTCTGTATTTCCAGGGCTACCGCGCTACGGGGTTTGCCGCGGCACGGTAGCCTTGTCCCGCAGGCGTTATTTCTCTTTCTCGTCCAGCGGCACGACGATGAAACGCCGGTCGCCGCCGCGGTTGAACAACACCAGAACCGACTTGCGCCCTTCTTCCTTGACCGAAGCGACGATGCTGGCGACCTGTCCCGGATCGCTGACCGAATCCTGGTTCAGTTCCAGAATGATGTCGCCGGTCTTCAAGCCCTTGGAAGCCGCATTCCCGCCTTGCTCGACGTCGGTCACGATGACGCCAACGACGTCGCTGGGAATTTCGAAGCGTTGGCGCAGTTTCTCATCCAGCGTGGCGATGGTGATCCCCATCGCCTCGACGGTGGCTTCGTTACTGCCATTTTCGGCCGCCGCTGCGGCGGTGGCGGCTTCCTGTTCCTCCAAACGGCCGAGGGTGACGGCGACGGTGCGCTCCTTGCCTTTGCGCCAGATTACGACATCGGACTTTTGTCCCACCGGCGTTTCCGCGACAATCCGCGGCAAGGCGCGCATGCGGTCGATTTTTTCACCGTTGAACGACAGGATCACATCGCCTGCCTGGATGCCGGCGTCTTGAGCCGGGCCGCCCTCGGTCACGTTGGCCACCAATGCGCCGCGTGCCTCGCCCAGGCCCAGGCTATCGGCGATATCGTCGGTCACTGTCTGGATATGCACGCCCAACCAGCCGCGGCGGGTTTCGCCGAACTTGATCAACTGGTCGATGACCGGCTTCGCCAGAGAGGTCGGAACCGAAAAGCCGATGCCGACACTGCCGCCGGACGGGGAATAGATCGCCGTGTTGATGCCAATCACTTCGCCCTTGATGTTAACCAGCGGTCCACCGGAGTTGCCTTTATTGATGGCGGCGTCAGTCTGGATGAAGTCGTCGTAGGGACCGCTGCGAATGTCGCGCTGCCGCGCCGACACGATGCCGGCCGTGACGCTGCCGCCGAGGCCGAACGGGTTGCCGATGGCGACGACCCAGTCGCCGACCCGTAACTCGTCGCTGTCACCGATGGGTAGCGAGGCGAGCGGCGTATCCGACTCGACCTTGAGTACCGCCATGTCGGTTTTTTCATCGCGGCCAATCAACTTGGCGGGCAAAGACACGTCGTCCTGAAAACGCACAATGATCTCCTCGGCGTCGGCGATCACGTGATTGTTTGTGACGATAATGCCCGAGGGATCGATGACAAAGCCCGACCCCAGCGAAGTGACCTGTCGCGGTGCGTTATTCGGCTGCTGCTGGCGGTCGAAGTAGTCGCGAAAGAACTCCTCGAACGGCGAACCGGGCGGAAAACGCGGGCGGTCCGGCCCGGATTCCCGCTTGACAGTCTGGGTCGTGGAGATGTTGACGACTGCCGGCAGGGCTTTTTCCGCCAGGTCGGCAAAGCTTTCCGGCGCGCTGCGGGCCAAAACCACATTCGTGGAGGTGAATACAATTACGATTAACGAGAGAGCGGCGATCGCCGCTCGATCAAGAGCCGGCCAAATCATTGGCTAAGGCCTCCTTCAACGGGTTGCATCAGTTAAAGCAGCGCCCGATTGAGAGGATCCGGGCTGGCTGCTCTAAGGCTAAGTCACGCCTCACGGCGTGACGGTCCCAGAACGCCCTGCCTATGTAAGCCGCTTCGAAAACCGATCAAGCGGGTCGGGGTTCAAGCCGGTGTGATAACCGGATTCGTGAGATCGCCTACGACCGAAGCCACCACACCAATCCTACACCGACGATAGCGCAGATCAGGCCGAACTGGCGCACCCGTTCCGTCGGTTCCGCCAGAACACGCGCTATCATATGCCGCATTGTATTGGGAAACAGGGCGTAGGCCGTTCCTTCGATGGCCAGGATGAGCCCGAGCCCGACAACAATCTCTGTCATGCCGGGCTCGGTTTCACGTTACTGCGCCGCCGATGCCGGGTTTGCGGGTGGGCTGCTTGCGGGGGCGGCGTCATTGTCGGCCGCCGGTGCTTCCACTGCAGCGTTGTCGTTCGCTGCCGCATCCGGAACAGGCGCGGTGGTCAGTGGTGCCGGTACGACAACGGGAGGCGCGTCGACCCCAGCCGGAGCTTGTTGTATGGACGGCAGTCCGACCTCGTCGCCCGGACCGCCGGAAAGCTTGCCGAAATAGGCAAAGAAATCGGAATCCGGTGTCAACACCATGGTGGTGCTATCGGCTGTCAACGCCTTGCGATAGGCTTCCATCGAGCGGTAGAAGGCGAAGAATTCCGGATCGCGGCCGAAAGCGTCGGCATAGATCTGGATCGCCTCGCCATCGCCCTGGCCCCGCAGCACCTGGGACTGGCGTTGCGACTCGGCGATCAGAACGGTCTTTTCACGCTCGGCACGGGCGCGGATGCGCTGCGCCAGCTCGGCACCCTGGGCCCGGAATTCCCGGGCTTCGCGCTCGCGTTCCGATTGCATCCGCTGGTAAATCGCCTCGGCGTTAGCAGCCGGCAGATCGGCGCGGCGGATGCGGAAATCGATCACGTCGATGCCGAACTTCGACGCCGCCTCGTTGGTGTCGGACAGAATGCGCGCCATGATGTCGCCACGCTGCTCGGACAGGACCGACGCCAGCGTTTCGCTACCGACGACGCGACGTAGCGACGCGCTTAATATGCCGCCGAGGCGGGCGCGAGCCGAAGCCTCCGTACCGACGGACTTATAGAACTCCAGCGGATCGGCGATGCGGTAGCGAACGAAGCTATCGACCACCAACCGCTTTTGATCGGCAGCGATGATTTCTTCCTGCGGCGGCGCATAGTCCAGAATCCGCTCCTCGAAATAGACGACGTTCTGGACGAACGGCAGCTTGAAGCCCAGCCCCGGCCCACGCACGCCCGGCTGCGGATCGCCCAGCATCAGCACGATGGCTTGTTCGGTCTGACGCACGATAAAGGTGGCGCTGCTAACGACGATGGCGATCACGACGATCAGTACGCCAATGACGACGAGCAAATTACGGCTCATTTCAGTCTAGCTCCTATTGCTCGTATTTATTGCGCGCCGTTGCGCTTCTGTAATTCTGGCAAGGGCAGGTAGGGAACCACACCCGATGCACCGGCTGCGCCGCCGTCGATGATGACCTTGTTCGCGTTGCCCAGCACCTCCTCCATCGTCTCCAGATACATCCGGCGAACCGTGACATCTTTGGCCTTGCTATAGGATGTATAGACGTTGTCAAAACGGTCGGCGTCACCTTGCGCGCGGGCGACGACTTCCTGCTTGTAGGCCTCAGCCTCCTGAACCAACTGTTCTGCTTCGCCGCGGGCGCGCGGAATGATGTCGTTGCGGTAGGCCTCGGCCTCGTTCCGTAACCGCTCCTGGTCGGCGCGGGCGCGTTGCACGTCGCGGAAGGAATCGACCACCTGCTGCGGCGGATCGACTTTCAGCAATTGCGATTGGGTGATCTGGATGCCGGATTGGTAGTCGTCCAGAATTTTCTGAATGTCACTCTGGGCTCGCACCTCAATAGCGCCGCGGCCTTCCGCCAAGGCAGAGGCAATCTTCGTCTGGCCAATGATCTCACGCATCACGCTCTCGGCGACGGCTTTAACGGTACTGTCCGGGTCGCGGATGTTGAACAGGTATTGACCGGCATCCTTGATGACCCAGAAAACGACGAAGTTGATATCGACGATGTTTTCATCGCCGGTCAGCATCAACGATTCATCGGGCAGCCCGCGAGCAAGATCGGGACGGGCATTGTCACCTGCAGTCCGGAATCCAACCTCGGCCCGGTTCACGCGGGTGACCTTCGGCGTAAGGACGTCTTCGATTGGGTAGGGCAGGTGGTAGTTCAGGCCCGGCAGTGTGGTTGCAACATAGGCGCCAAACCGTGTCACCACGCCTTGCTCGTCCGGCAGCACCCGATAGAAGCCGCTCGCCAGCCACAAAGCGATGGCGACCAACACCAGCAAAATCGCACCGCGACCGCCGCCGACACCGCCCGGGATAATCTTTTTCAGCGCTTCCTGGCTTTTACGGATGACTTCGTCGATGTCAGGCGGCTGTGGCCCACCTCCGCCGCCGCCGCCATTGTTGCCGCCGCGACCGCCGGAGGGTCCCCACGGGCCACCGCCACTGCCCCAGGGACCACCGCCCCCGCTACCGCCGCCGCCCCACGGGCCGCCGCCACTCTGATTATGCATCGGCATCAAAAAGACTTCCTGTTCGCTTGACCGGCGTTGAGCGGCCTTCCATCGACTATACCGCCTCATATATGACAGTGAGCGCTGCGGTACAACCGAAGTGCAGCGATCCTATCCCGAATTCGATAAAGAGAGACCACGCTTATGGTCGGCCCAACCGAAACGCAAGTCCGCGCCCAGCTCGCCTCTGTTCCTGGGGTGGACCGCATGCTTGAGGGCATTGCCTTGAAGGACGGGCATGTTCAGGTGGCGCTGGCGGTCGATCCAGCCGCTGCCAAACAGGCGGAGCCGGCGCGCAAAGCGGCGGAAGAGGCATTGCGTAGCATGCCGGGTGTATTGTCGGCCACCGTCGTCCTGACCGCCGCCAGCGACCCCGCACCCAAGGCACCTCCGCGGGGCAAGCCGGCCCAGCCGCAGAGCCCGATGCAGCCGGAAATGATCCCCGGCGTCGCAGCGGTTATTGCTGTCGCGTCCGGCAAAGGCGGGGTCGGCAAGTCGACGGTCGCCGCGAATTTAGCGGTTGCGCTGGCGGAGCAGGGTAAGCGGGTCGGGTTGATGGATGCGGACGTCTTCGGCCCCTCGGTGCCGCGGATGCTGGGCGTTCAGCGCAAGCCGGATAGCGACGGCAAGATGCTGCTGCCGCTGAAGGCGCATGGCGTCAAACTGATGTCGATGGGCTTCATGGTGGAGGAGCGGACCGCGATGATCTGGCGCGGGCCGATGGTGATGAGCGCCGTGCAGCAAATGATCTTTCAGGTGCAGTGGGGCGAACTGGACGTGCTGGTGCTCGACCTGCCGCCCGGCACCGGCGACGCGCAACTGACGATTGCCCAGAAGGTCAAGTTGGCGGGCGCCGTCATCGTCTCGACACCGCAGGATATCGCCCTGCTCGACGTGCGCCGCGGCATCACCATGTTCGAAAAGGTCGGCGTGCCGGTGTTCGGCATCGTCGAGAACATGAGCCTGTATATCTGCCCGAACTGCGGCCACGAGGCGCATATTTTCGGCCATGGCGGTGCGGCAGCGGAGGCGAAGGCGCTCGGCTGCGATTTCCTCGGCGAGATCCCGCTGTCGCTGCCGATTCGTGAGCAGGGCGATGCTGGCGTGCCGATTGTGCTGGCGCAACCGAAAAGCCCCGAGGCCGAAGCATTCCGGGCCTTGGCTGAGCGGGTTACTCGGAAACTTTGATGGCGGAGTCCCGCGATTCCGGCGTGCCCATCAGGTAGCGGTGCAGGAATTCGCGGCAGAGGCGGATTTCTTCCATTGGCACTGCCGGGTGCAGACCGGGATTGGCGTGCAGGCGCTTGTCCTTACTGGCGAGCGCGTCAAAAAGGGCCAGGCATTCCTCGCGGGTGAATAGCTCATCCTCCAACTGCCAAAGGAAGAACACCGGGCAGGCGATGGCTTTGGCCGCCGCCTCGACCTTGGGCTTGTAGTGGTCGGGGCCGCTGATACCCATCAGGCCCAGCACCGCCGCCTTGATCCGCGGTTCCGCTGCGACCAGCGGTGCGCCGTAGATCGTGCCCATGGAGAGCCCATAATAGCCGACCGGTCCGGCTCCGACTTCGGGCACGGTTTGGACGGCGTCGAGCACGGCTTGCCAGTCGGCGACCATGTCGGCCTCGGTCCCTTCTCGCTGCCATTCCGGCCAGAACGCGGCGCGGCCGCCGGGGCCTTTCTGGCGGCGTCCGTGCACCGGCCCGTCGATGGCGAGGACGAACATGTTGTGGTCCTTGACCAAGCGCTCGGCCAGGTGCGGAATCGGCGCCTGATGCCGTGAGCCGGATGCGCCATGCCCGCAAAGGACCAGCGGTGCGCCGGCCTGCGGTTTCTCGCTCTGCCAGAGCACACCAGTGACCGGGCGTGCACCGCGGTTAAGTGTGAACTCTCGCGCCACCAGGCCGGGATGCGAAGGGGTCGAGGCGTCAGGCTCGTGGAATTGCATGGGCGTTTGTCCTCATTCCAAAAATTTTGGCGTCATTGGGAGCAGCGTCGCAAATGGCGGCGACGGTTTCCAGTGTCATGTAGCGGCGGGTGACGGCGGCCTCGGTTGGGAAGATACCCACGACATTGGTTCGGCGTTTGATTTTCTTGTGTCGGCACTCAAACGGGTTTGTGGAGTGGATCTTCGCCCAGTGATCGCGCGGAAAGCGCTTGCAGGCCAGCACATCGTCCTCGGCGCGGCGCATGAGTTCGGCGAGCTTGGGATGGCGCGGCTCAAACGCCTCGATCAGCTTGGGCCCAGTGTTGCTGAGACGCTTTCAGGGTGTCCTGATCGAAGGTCGGTGTGCAACCCAAACCTTAGCCGGAGAACAGCCGTAGCCGCCAAGCGGCCCGCGCGAGCTTCGCCTGAGCTACCAACGGAAGTTACACCGCGCGCCGGGACACAGCTGTCGCTGATGGGCAGGCAATCCTCTAACTCGGACATTCACGTCGGAAGAGACATTGACTAGAGTGCCGGTATGGAAGGATGCACGCATGTCAGAGACGCTTCGATCCTGGTTGGAAAAGAATGATCTGGAAAAGTATGCGCCAGCCTTCATCGACAATGAAGTTCAGCTGAGCGATCTTCCGCATCTTACAGAAGACGACCTCAAGGATCTGGGCCTACCGCTCGGGCCGAGACGGCGGTTTTTGGCGGGAAAACCGTCGCTCGACAGGTTTATTTCGGAAGTTCTAGCCAGCCCCGGCTTCGAGGAAGGGCGCGCAGCCCCGGCCAATTTGCCAAGTTCGGCGGAACGCCGGCAAATCACGGTGCTTTTTAGCGACCTCGTCGGTTCGACGGCGTTGTCGGCGGATCTCGATCCAGAAGATATGCGCGATTTGATCAAGACGTATCAGGACGCCTGCGCTGGCGCGATCACGCGCTTCGAAGGCTTTGTCGCCAAATTCATGGGAGATGGCGTCCTCGCCTATTTTGGGTTCCCGCAAGCGCATGAGGATGACGCTGAACTAGCCGTTCGCGCCGGGCTATCGATCACCGAAGCTGTGGCCCGTCACACAGCGCCAACTGGAGACAAGCTGGCCGCGCGTATCGGCATTGCGACGGGCATTGTCGTCGTCGGCGACTTGATCGGCGCAAATGCAGCACAGGAACAGGCGGTGATCGGCGATGCGCCCAATCTGGCCGCGCGTCTGCAGTCGATTGCCGGGGCGGGACAGGTCATCGTCAGCGACGCGACACGACGCCTGCTCGGCTCTGGGTTTGAGGTTGAGGATTTCGGCCAGCGCGACCTGAAAGGTTTGACCGGCGCGGTGCCGACATTCCTGATCTCGGGCGAGCACTCCGTGGAAACCCGTTTCGAAGCGCGATCGGCGAACATTACAGAAATGGTAGGCCGCGACCAGGAACTTGCGCTCCTGCTCGAACGTTGGTCGCTGGCGAAAAGCGGCGAAGGCCAGGGCGTGTTGCTGGTCGGCGAGGCCGGCATCGGCAAGTCACGGATTGTGCGTGGCTTGCTCGACGTATTGGCGGCGGAAGATTGCACGCGCATCCAGTACCAGTGCTCGCCCTATCAAACGGACAGCGCGCTATCACCAGCTATTCAACAGTTGCGGCTCGCCGCGGGCCTGGCGACCAACGACGCCAAGGCCGACCAGTTCGCCAAACTGGAGAGGGTGTTAGCGCGTGGCGGCGGAGGACAAGCTGAGTTCGCCTTGATAGCCGAACTCTTCGGCTTGGGTGGCATTGAACATTACGGCCTGACAGACATGGCGCCCGCCTTGCGTCGGGCGCGCACTTTGGAGGCGCTAACCCATCAATTGCTCGGTTTGGCGGCCGTCAAGCCGGTCTTGTTGGTTCTGGAAGACGCCCATTGGGCCGACCCGACGACACTGGAACTGATGGAGCTTTGCCTGGATGCAATTATTAGCGCGCCAGTTCTCGTTCTCATGACCAGCCGACCGGACAATCAGCCGGAGATCGCCGCCCATCCGCATGTCACGCGCCTGACGCTCAATCGTCTGGCCCGGGCCAGCGCGGAAGGGATTATCCGGCGTATGGGCGGCGGGGCGCTGCCACCGGAAACGCGCGACGCGATCATTGCCCGGACAGACGGCGTGCCGCTATTCGTTGAGGAGTTGACGAAGGTCATCCTGGAGACAGGTAAGACATCGATACCGTCTTCATTACACGACTCGCTCATGGCGCGGCTTGACCGGATACCCGACGTAAAGGAAGTCGCTCAGATCGCGGCTTGCATCGGACGGGAGTTCGATCAGGATCTGTTGTTGCAAGTCGTTGATTTGAGTGAGGAGCAGCTGCACTCGGCGCTCAATCAGTTGGCAGCGGCCGAGCTGATTTTCCGGCGCGGCCCGGCCGCCAACCGCCAGTATTTGTTCAAGCACGCGCTGGTTCGCGACGCCGCGTATGAAAGCCTGCTGAGAGGCCGGCGCGAGGCCGTTCACAGTGATATCCTGCTCGCTCTCGAACGGCAGGGTGGAGTAGCATCGGAAATTCTCGCCCGGCACGCCGAGTTTGGCGGGCGCATTGAGGCGGCGGCTGCGCACTGGCGTGCCGCAGGTGAAACGGCGATCGGCCAACCGGCCTACAAAGAAGCCATCGCAAACTTCAACGCCGCCATCCGGCTTTGCCAGACATTCGGCAACGACCAAGCCTGGCAACGCGAGGAACTGGAACTGCAAGTGCAGCTTGGTCAGGCACTGATTGCGAACCTCGGTTACCAAGCCACGGAGACGACAGCCGCCTTCGAGCGCGGACTCGCATTAGCCGAAGCCATCGGCGACCAGGAACTGCTGCTGCCGTCGATCTATGGCGTGTGGGCCAGCCGGTATATTGAAAATCGACCGATGGAAGACCTTGCGGACCGGGCCGTTCAGATAGCCCGTGGTGGCGACAGTGGCCGGTACTGCGTCGCCTTGCGGATGCAGGCGCTTGGCCGGTTCCACGCAGGACAGTTCAGGAAGTCCCTGGAATTGGTCGATCAAGCGCTGGTAGTATACGATACCGACGCGCACCGGCATTTGGGGCTTGAGTTTGGCCATGATCCGCGCGCCGCTGCCATGAACTATAAAGCCTGGAGCGATTGGCACCTGGGCCTGCCTGACCACGCGCGTGCAGGCTGCGAGGCTTCGCTCGCCTGGGCGCGCGCCATTGATCACCCCAACACCATTGGCCTCACGATGTGCTTCGGCGTCGCGATCACCAACATCTGGCTGCGCGACATCGAACGGGTTCAGCAGGCCGCTCTTGAGTCCATCCAACTTTCCGAGGAAAAGTCGCTCAGCCTTTGGGACACCTGGGGCCGTGTGCATCTGGGTTGGGTCGGTATGCAGCGCGGCGACGCTGATGCACCTGTCTTAATGCGCCAAGCCATCGAAACTGCAGAACGAATCGGCGTGCTGCGGTACGGGTCTTTTCACTTGGGCCTGCTTGCTGATGGACTTTCCCGGCTCGGCGACCATACAGCAGCGCGGGCTACGATTGAGGCTGCGCTCAAAATGCAGTCGTTTACTCAAGATATCCCACTTGCGCCTGACCTCTATCGCTACCGCGCAAATATCCGACTGCGCATTTCGAGTAAGGCTATTGGCGAGGCGACTGCCGACCTTGAACACGCCATTGAACTCTCGCGGGCGCAGGGCGCCCTGTCCCTGGAACTGCGCGCTGCGACCGACCTGGCGCGTATCTGGGCCGAGAACGGCAAAAGCGCCAGGAGCGCGTCGTTGCTGCAAACCGTCTGCGACCAGTTCGTCGAGGGCTTTGACACACCAGATTTCCTGGACGCAAAATCGCTGCTCGATCAGACGAGCTAAATATGCACAATTCTCAGTAGTGGGGCTGGGAATTTACAGGCTACCTTGTTGATGGGACGCTGCGTGATAGAGACGGTGGAGCAATGCGAGCGTTCCATTGGGTTCAATCAAAGATTGCCTTGCAGAATCGCGCCAATATCGACCGATAAAGGCCCCTTACATCTGATAACAGAGTTTTTCTGATATTGAATTGCTGTTTCACGTCCACTCGTGACGGGCCCTTGGGCCACACCTGGGCGCCTCCGGGAAGCTGGTAAAACCGGTACCATCAACTTTGATAGCACTGGTTCTCTGGCTGAGGTTTGCGGGCTGATACCTTCTTCAGACATTGGGAGCCACTGGGGCCCCTGACGTAGAAGAAGGGACTCGCCATGACCGCCGTTGATATGCGCGAATATCAGGCCATAACTGACTCGGTTCAGCACTATTTGAATGGCGCACGCTCCGGGAAGGGCGACGACATGCGCCCGGCCTTTCATGAGCAGGCGACGATCTTCGGCTATGTCGGGCCAGACTTCTTTGGCGGGCCGATCGACATGCTCTACGCCTGGAACGACGAAAACGGCCCGGCCAAGGATGTCGTCACTCACGTAATCATCGTGGAAGTGGTCGGGACAGTTGCTATCGTGCGGGTAGAGGCAGACAATTGGACCGGCCATCGTTTCACCGACTACTTTACGATGCTGAAAGTCGACGGCCATTGGAAGATCATGAACAAAACTTTCCACTTGCACGATGGATGAAGACGAAAGGGCAAGGGCCGGTTCCAGCCCGCCTAAATTTCGCTGAACCGCAATGACGCCAGGAGAGATGACGAGAGCGGTACATTGAACCGGTACCATCCGAACGATTTGAACCGCTAGCGACGCTTCCGGAGTTTGATCCATGCAACTGTCCATCGCGATCGACCCCTTGGCCCCGATCCCGCTGCAGACCCAGTTGGTTGGCGAAATCAGCACGTCCATCACTAATGGCAGGCTTGTGCCCGGCACACGTCTGCCAGGAACCCGCTCATTGAGCAAGCAACTT
>CAXBDI010000090.1:0-16460 GCA_963974445.1 uncultured Alphaproteobacteria bacterium | reverse complement strand
TGAATCGATTTGCCCTCTATGCGCCAGTAGAAAATCTCAAATGCGATTCCCCTGGTTGTGTCAAGTCGCGGGGCGTCGCCGAGTGGCATCGGCGCCGTCCGCCAACAGATTGCCGCCACCTTCCGGTGGGGCCCCCGCGGCGGCTTGCGCTTCTGCATCGCTTGCCTCATTGGTCAGCCCGTCCTCCGCCGCGGTCGCGTCGATGGCCGGTTCCGAGGCAGCCTCGGCTGCGGCCGATGTCGGCTGCGGCGTGGCAGCCTGGGACGGAGACGCGCTGCCGTCCTGCATCATTACCGGCACGCCTTGCGGGAAGACCACTTCGCGCGCCTCGTCCGGCATGGAAATGCCCTCGGTGATCAGGGCGCGTTTGATCAGACGATACAGCGCCGACTTGACCTTAAGTTGTGAAAGCTGGTGCCCGTCGAACCAGAAATAAATGGCGAGGTTGACGGTCGCGGCGCCCAATGCGTCGACCAATACCATCGGCGCCGGATCGTTGACCACCGCCGGATGTTCGCGCAGCACTTTGGCGATGACCTCCTGCGCCTGCACAACCGAGTCGTCGTAGCCGATGCCGACATTCAGGATCTCGCGGCGGCGCGGCGCGCTGGAAAAGTTGGTGATAACATTCTTGAACACCGCGGCGTTCGGGATAACGATATGATTGCCCTCCAGCGAGACAAGGATCGTGCTGCGCGAATTCAAGCTGCTGACGATCCCCGATTGCCCGGAAACAGAGATAAAGTCACCCTGGTTAAAGGGCTGTCGGACGCTGAGCAGAATGCCGGCCAGAAAGTTCTCGGCAATGTCGCGGAAGGCGAAGCCGACGACGATGCCGATCACCCCGGCACCGCCCAGCATCGACAACGCCAGCGACGTGAGGCCGGCGATCTGCAGAATGATGTAGATGCCCAGCAGATAGACCGGCAGCACAATCAAGCCCGAGACGACCCGCAGCAGCATCGGCGAGGCGATCTGCCGGTGCAACAGCCATTCCGCCAGCCGTCGCACATATCGGGCGGCGATCCAAATCACCGGTATCAACAAGAGGGCGAGCAGAACCAGCGGCGCCGATGCAACGGCCGTTCGCGCCACGCCGACTAGCGCGTCGGTGGCCGGGCGCAGGCTCCAACTGATTTCCGGTCGAACCGCAATGTTATTGACGACGGCAACGACGTCCTGGGTCTTGGCCGCCATCTCGCGTGCCCAGACGCGGCTCTGCTCCCTGGCCGTGGAACCGCCAAGGAAGACGATCCCCTCGCGCACCCGGACCGTGACATCGGAATACCAGCCGGTGGCATTCAGGATGTCACGCAACCGGTCGCGAATCTGACCGTCCCGCGCCGACGGCTCGACCGAGACCGAACTTGGCGCGGTTACCGTATCCTGGTCGCTCGCCGACGGTAATTGCGCCTGCGCCGGACCGGTGGCGACTGCCGTCAAGACCAGCGCCGACATCATGGCCGCCGTACCAATCCACCGGAGGGATCGAGCCATCGCTTCGAAGCTTTCGAGAATAGTCACACCCGGCCGCTAGCGCCCTAAAAGTCGATCCGGCGCTCGGCGACCTTGCGCACCAGGAAATCGCGGAAGACGTTGATGCGCTTCGATTGCCGCATCTCTTCCGGATAAATGAAGTAGACGTCAGTGTGCGGCCCCTCTATATGGCTCAGCACATTGACCAACTCGCTGGAGAGGCGCGCCATATAGGCCGGCAGGGCGGCAATGCCCAGGCCGCTGACGACGGCTCGATACATGGCGTAGATGTTGTTGACGCGCAGCACCGGACGCAATGGCTGATCCGTCAGTTGCGGATCGGCGAGCCAATTGATATTGGCCGACGGCAACGGACCGTCCGAGCCGTAGAGGATCAGATGACCGCTCAGGTCGTCGACTGTCTGCGGCGTGCCGTGCTGCTTCAGATACATCGGGGCTGCGAACAGGCGCGAACGTACCGTTTTCAGGTGCCGTTGCACCAGGTCGGGCTGCGTCGGCGGCTGGAAGCGGATGGCGCAATCGGCCTCCCGCATGCCCAGGTCCAGGTCGCTTTCGGTCAGCACCAGACTGACCTCGACGTCTGGATAGAGCTCGATGAACTCTTTCATGTGCGGTGTCAGCCAGGTCGAGCCGAAAGCCGTGGTCGTGTTGATCTTCAGGGGGCCTTGCGGCTGCTCCTTCGATTCGGTCAACATCGCCTCGGTCATCGCCAGGCGCTGAAACACCTCGTGCACGTTGCGATAGAGCAATTCGCCGGATTCAGTCAGAATCAGGCCGCGGGCGTGCCGATGGAACAGCAGCAGGCCCAGGCTCCCCTCCAGCGAATGCACCTGGCGGCTGACGGCACTCTGCGACAGGTTGAGGATTTCGCCGGCGTGTGTGAAGCTGCCTGCCTCCGCCACCGCATGGAAGACCCTGAGTTTGTCCCAATCCATGCGCATGCTGACGGGGGGCATATTAGTCCGTGGCACCCCGTCTACTCGGCGGCGAGCGGCAGGTCTTCCGCCGCTGCCAGGAATTTTTCGCTCTCCAACGCCGCCATACAGCCGAGACCGGCTGCGGTCACCGCCTGCCGGAAGATCTTGTCCTTGACGTCGCCAGCGGCGAACACGCCTTCGATATTGGTGCGGGTGCTGTCGGGGGCGGTGATCAGATACCCCTCCTCGTCCATGTCCAGCTTGCCTTTGAAAATGTCGGTGTTCGGACGATGGCCGATGGCGATGAAGACGCCGTCAACGGCAATTTCGGTGATCGCATTGGAGTGCACGTCGCGCAGACGCGCGCCGGTGACGCCCGGCGGGTTTTCGTCGCCTACAACCTCCTCCAGCACCGCATTCCAGACGACCTCAACCTTTGGATTGCGGAACAGACGGTCTTGCAGAATTTTCTCCGCACGCAGCGAATCGCGGCGGTGCACCAGCGTCACCTTACTGGCATGATTGGTGAGGTAGAGCGCCTCCTCCACCGCGGTGTTGCCGCCGCCAACAACCAACACCGGCTTTTCACGGAAGAAGAAACCGTCGCAGGTGGCGCAGGCGGAGACGCCGAAGCCCTGAAACTTCTTCTCGCTCGGCAGCCCCAGCCATTTCGCCTCCGCGCCGGTCGCAATGACGATCGTGTCGGCGATGTAGCGGTCGCCGCCATCGCCCTGGGCCACAAACGGCCGGCGGTCGAAGTCCACCGAAGTCACCACGTCGAAAATCATCTCGGTGCCGACATGCGCCGCCTGCGCCTGCATTTGCTCCATCAGCCAGGGGCCTTGGATGACATCGGCAAAGCCGGGATAGTTCTCCACATCGGTGGTGATGGTGAGCTGGCCGCCGGGGGCCATGCCCTGCACCATCAACGGCTTCAGTCCGGCGCGGGCTGCGTAGATGGCGGCGGTATAGCCGGCAGGGCCGGAGCCAATAATCAACACTCTGGTACGGTGATCCATGCGCTTTATCTCTTATTTGATCGCGCCGCCGGCGGATGCCGCCAGCGAACCCTGTTCTGGTTTGTCGGGTGAATCTAAGCGCCAATCACCGCTTCGACAACCGCGGCGAACGCCGAAGTGTGTTCCACTCTGTGGTCCAAGTGCTATTGCGATAGCTTTTCCCGCCAGCACGTAATATAATTTCGCGAAAGAGCGCTGGGAGGAAACGGGTATGCCCCGTGTGCGGCTGGACGAGATCGATCGTCACATACTCAAGGACCTGCAGGAGGACGGCCGCATCACGAATGTGGAGTTGGCCGGCCGTGCCGGTATCTCCGCCCCGCCCTGCCTGCGCCGCGTGCGCGCGCTGGAGGCGGGGGGCTTTATCCGCGGCTATCACGCCGATCTGGCGCCGGACCGGCTGGGCTTCGAGGTCATCTTTTTTGCGCTCGTCGGCCTGGAAAGCCAGGCGCAGGAGCGCTTGAAGGCCTTCGAACACATGGTCAGCGACTGGGTGGAAGTGCGCGAGTGCCACATGGTCCGCGGCGGCGGCGATTTCCTGCTGAAGATCATCGCGCGCAACGTCGCGCACGAAAACGAACTCACCCAGAAGCTGACATCCGCCAAAGACGTCGTCCGGGTCACGACCTTCCCCGTGATTCGCACCAGCAAGGCAGAGCCGGGGGTGCCCATCGAGTTGGCACCGGCCATCGGCGCCGATGACGCTGCAACGACCGACTGAGCCAGACCCGCCGAATCACACCGCCAGCCGAGGACAATAGCCTATGCCGCTCGCCCGCGCTGACCTCACCGGCAAGATCCAGACAGTCACCGGGCTGATAGAGCCCGCCGATCTGGGTCCCACATTGATGCATGAGCATCTGCTGTGGGACATTCGCAGGCCTGCGATGCAGGTGGACCCGGATCAGGGGCCGCCGCTTTGCCCCTGCACCTATTTCGACATCAACTACGGCAGCGTGAAATCGCCGAACAACCTGGTGTTCTTCGACCGAGATCTCGCCATAGACGAGGTCCGACGGATGCGTGAAGCCGGCGGCGGCGCTATCGTCGAACTCTCGGTCGGCGGCCTGAAGCCGGACCCGGAGGGGCTGGTGGCGATCTCCCAGGCGACCGACGTGGCCATCGTCATGGGCTGCGGCCATTATGTCGAGGAATACCAGGATGCGGCCAACCACAGCCGCACGCCGGAGGACTTCGCCGCGGAGATGGTGCAGCAGTTGACGGTCGGCGCCTGGGGTACCAGCGTCCGCGCCGGCATCATCGGCGAGATCGGCTGCCAATCTCCCTGGACCGCTCTGGAGCGCCGCGTCATGCAAGGCGCGCTGATGGCGCAGCAGGAAACCGGCGCGCCCCTCAACGTCCATCCCGGCCGTGACGAGGATCAGCCGCAGGAAGTGGCCGAATTCATCGCCGCGCACGGTGGCGATACCAGCCGCCTGATCCTCAGCCATATCGACCGCACCATATCCTGCGAGGACAAGCTGTTTCGCCTGGCGGATACCGGCTGCGTGATCGAGTTCGACCTGTTCGGGCAGGAGCAGTCGCTCTACAGCCTGAACCTGCAATTCGACCTGCCGAACGACGCCATGCGGCTGCGGATGATCCGGCGGTTGATCGAGCGCGGCCACCTCGACCAGATCGCCATCAGCCACGACATCTGCTACCGCTCGCGGCTACAGGCGTTCGGCGGGCATGGCTATGGTCACATCTTCCGCAACGTGCTGCCGCTGATGCGCCGCCGCCGCTTCACCGAGGCGGAGATTACGCGGATTATGGTAGAAACGCCGCGACGATTACTGACCTTCATCTGAGCTCTCCGCGCTCAAGCCGGCCAGATGTTCGTCGACAACAAGCCGCCATCGACCGGCAACGCGATGCCGGTGATCCAGCGGGATTCTTCGCTGGCGAGGAACGTGGCGGCGTAGGCCACATCCCAGGCGGTACCCTCGTTCTGTAGCGGCACCATCTTGGCCCGCCGCTGCCGCGCCTCCTCGCCCTGATGCGCCACCATCGGCGTGTAGACCGAGCCGACGACCAACGTGTTGGCTCTGATCTGCTCGCGGGCATAGTCGGCTGCGACCGACATGGTGATGCCGTGCAGCCCCGCCTTGGTCGCGGTGTAGGCGAGCGCCCCGCCGGATTCTCGCAAAAGCCCGGTCGCGCCGGCGATCGACGAGATATTGATGATGGAGCCGCCCCGCCCGCCGGCCCGCATCGCCGGCACTGCCGCCTGACAGCACAGCATGACGCCGGTCATGTTCAGGCCGATGACCTTGTGCCAGCCGGGCAGGTCGGTCTTCTCCAACCCGCCACCGCCGCCGATGCCGGCGTTGTTGTGCAGCACGTCGAGGCGGCCGTACTTGTCCATGGTCTCCGCCACCATGGCCTCAACCTGGTCTTTGTCGGTCACGTCGCAGGTGATCACATGCGCCTCGCCACCGTCGGCGCGGATTTTCTCGGCCAGCGCGTCGGCCTTCTCGCGCTTGCGGTTGACCAGGACGACCTTGGCGCCCTCCTGTGCGAACATCATGGCGCAGGCCATGCCGTTGCCGAGGCCGTCGCCTCGCGGGGCGGCGCCGGTGACGATGGCGACTTTGTCTTTCATGCGGTCGAGAGCCATGGGCTGTTCCTCCATTACGTTGCCGCCTAGCATAGCGTCCCCTTTGCCGGAGCAAACGTAACTGCTCACCCCCCCCTCGTTGAAGGGGGGGGGGGTGAGCAGTTACACTTGAACCGACCTCCAGCCTCCCTTAAGCTTCATGACCAAATACGTGGACAACTCTTGCAAAGGTGGAGCTATGAGTAAGCGCTTGTTGGTAATGTCGTCGATTATTCTGCTTGCTGCGTGTCAATCAACATCTGATGGAAGTAAAAAATATTCACCAGAAAAGCAGCAATCAAACGCTGCATCGGGTGAGGTGGTGCTGACCGCAACGGAGCTGATTGTCAATAAGGCTCTCAAGCCCGGAATCCCTTACCCAGCGACGATTAAGTATGCTGCAACCGGCGAAGGGGCACAGATCCTGCGAGGCTGCTTCACTTGGTCCGGTGAAGGACCCTACTGCTTCGAGCCGATCTCGACCGCCACCGGCGAAGCGACATGGCGTTTGCGGACGAACAACCCGAATGTCTATAAGCTCGCTGGGTCTGTAGAGTACCGCTCTGCCGGAGGAACTCGACGCTCGAACTTTGTCTCAGCGATCATTGACGTCCAATAAAGGTAACCACTGCGGCGCGACTGAACCCCCAAACACCTCGGCAAACGTCTGCTTCAGCGCCACATCCAAATCGTCCATCCGGACCGGGTAGCCCAGATCGACCAGCGAGGTCACGCCGTGCTCGGCAATGCCGCAGGGGACGATGCCGCAGGGGACGATGCCGCTGAAATGCGAGAGGTCAGGCTCCAGATTAATAGCGATGCCGTGATAGCTGACCCAGCGCCGCACGCGTACGCCGAGCGCGGCAATCTTGTCTTCACGCCGGCCGCCCTGGCCGTCCGGGCCGCGATCCACCCAGATGCCGATGCGACCGTCGCGCCGCTCGCCGCGCAGGCCGAAGGTGGCGAGGGTCGCGATGATCCAGTCTTCCAGCCGGCAGACATAATCGCGGACGCCCAGCTTGCGCGCCCGCAAGTCCAGCATGACATAGGCCACCCGCTGACCTGGCCCGTGGTAGGTGTATTGACCACCGCGGCCCGCGTCGAACACCGGGAAGCGATCCGGCGCCAGCAGGTCCTGCGGCTTGGCGCTGGTGCCGGCGGTGTAGAGGGGCGGATGCTCCACCAGCCAGACCCATTCCGCAGCCGCCCCGGCGCGGATGGCGGCCACCCGGTCTTCCATCGCCGCCACTGCCTCCGGATAAGGCAACGGACCGTCGCGAACGGTCCATTCCACCGCAGGCGGAGATGCTTGATCGGCAGAAGCCGCTCTGATAGAGGACATGGTCTTGCGCGCGGCTGGGTGGCCGCGCCCCTGGGGTTGGGGAATCCTACCCCAGAACATAGGCGGTCGTGGCGGAATTGGTAGACGCGCAGCGTTGAGGTCGCTGTGGGAGAAATCCCGTGGAAGTTCGAGTCTTCTCGACCGCACCACCCACCTCGTTGCCGGTCACTGCATTGGGCAGAGGCGCGCATGCGCGGGCCGGACAACTTTCGTCTTTAGGCACAGATTTGATGTAACGGCACGGCACCAATCCGCGACCCCGGAGGACCAGCGCATGGCAGACACGCAACAGCTCGATCCGACCGTGGGGGATGTCGAGGAAGACGCGCCGCTGGTGCTGAGCCCCGAATGGATCGACCAGGTCGGCGTAGCCCTGGAAGCCCGCGACGCCGACGAAATCCGCGCCTTGGTGGAGCCCTTGCCGCCGGCCGATGTGGCCGATCTTGTCGAGGCGCTGTCATCAGAAGAGCGTATCTCGCTGGTCCAACTGCTCGGCGACGCTCTGGATGCCGAGGTGCTGCCGGAGTTGGACGGCGCCGTCCGCGACGAGGTGCTGGAGGCGCTGCACCCAGACGCATTGATCGCCGCGGTCAGCGACCTCGAAAGCGACGACGCGCTCGAAGTCGTCGCCGACCTGGAGCCGGATCAACGCGAAGAACTGCTGTCGCGTCTGCCGGAAGCCGACCAGGTATTGCTGCGCCAGGGCCTGACCTACCCGGAATACACCGCCGGCCGCCTGATGCAGCGCGACCTGCTGGCGATCCCCGGCTTCTGGACCGTCGGCGACACCATCGACTTTCTGCGCGCCTCCAGCGATTTGCCCGACGATTTCTACGACATCTTCGTCGTCGATCCGCGCCACCAGCCCATCGGCCAGATCGCGCTCAGCCGAATTCTGCGCAACAAGCGGCCGGTATTGATCGCCGACATCATGGAAACGCCGCTTATCGCCTTCACCGTCACCATGGATCAGGAAGATCTGGCGCACGAGTTCCGCCAGAAGAACCTGACCTCCGCCCCCATCGTCGGCGAGGAAGACGGCAGGCTGCTGGGCGTCGTCACCATCGACGACATCGTCGACGTTATCGACGAGGAGCACGAGGACGACATCCTGCGCATGGCCGGCGTCAGCGAGGCCGATCTTTATGAAGACACCTGGGATACCACAAAGGCGCGCTTCCGCTGGCTGTTCGTCAATCTTGGCACCGCGATCCTGGCCTCCGCCGTGATCTCCGTGTTCGAGGCGACCATCGCGCAGATCGTGGCGCTTGCCGTGCTGATGCCGATTGTCGCCAGCATGGGTGGCAATGCTGGCACCCAGACTTTGACCGTCGCGGTGCGCGCCATGGCGATGCGCCAACTCAATCGCCGCAACGCCATGCGCATCGTCTGGAAGGAGGTGCTGGTCGGCGGCATCAACGGCTTCGCCTTCGCCATCATCGCCGGCGTGTTGTCCGGCCTATGGTTCGGCGACCCGATGTTGGGCGTCGTGATCGCGACCGCGATGATCGTGAACATGATGGTTGCCGGCTTCTTCGGCGTCGCCATCCCGGTCACTCTCGACCGGTTCAAGATCGACCCGGCGGTCGCGTCTTCCGTGCTGCTGACAACGGTGACCGATGTGGTCGGTTTCTTCGCCTTTCTGGGATTGGCGGCGATCCTGCTGCTTTAGGCTCCGGGCGCATCGATCTGGCCGTTAACGCCGGCCGACCCCTGGCAAGCCGTCGAGCGCAAAAGGTTCTGGACTCGTGACGCATGACACCCCGCTCATCCGCCCGGCTACCGATCTCGATTCCGGCCAGGTGACAGCGCTGATTGCCACTTGCTGGGCAGCCTATCCCGGCTGTGTGCTGGACATTCTGGGCGAGGAGCCGATCCTGCGCGCCGTCGCCACCGGCTTCGAGGCAAAAGCCGGGCTGTTCTGGGTTGCCTGTGATGGCGAATGGGTTGTTGGCTGCTGCGGTCTGGCGCCGTCACCATCCGGCCCCGCCGATGCGGAACTGCTGAAGCTTTATGTGCATCCGCGCCTGCGCCGCCAAGGCCTGGCGCGCCGCCTGGTGACGATTGCCGAGGACACCGCCCGCGGTTGGCACGCGAAAAGCATCGGCCTGTGGAGCGATACGCGCTTTGCCGAGGCGCACGATTTTTATCGAGTCATCGGCTACACCCAGACGGACGAGGCGCGCCACTTGCACGACCTCTCCAACACCAGCGAGTACCGCTTCTGTCTGAGGCTTTAGAAAAGCGCCCTCTGGCGCAGCAGGTCGTCCGATGTCGCTTCGACATCCAAGGCCGACAGGGCTGAGGCGACCTCCGACCTGTCGTCGATATCGACCCTGCAATATCCGCCCGCCGCCACCTCTGCCCGGCCATTTGCAATGGCGATTGAGGGAATGCGCTTGTTCGCGAAATCGAAGGCGATGGCTGTTGTCATTCCGTCCTCTCCACGCCGGTGCATGTCAGGCACTCCCAACACCCCAACACCCCAACACCCCAACGCCCCAACGCCCCAACGCCCCAACGCCCCAACGCCCCAACGCTAGACGATCGGCCAGGCGAATTGGGAGAAATCGCTGCGGGAGACCACAAAAAAGAAAGGCCCGGTCGTTTTCGGACCGAGCCTTAGTTCATCTCAGGAAAATCTTATGCACGACAAGGCGGATGCTACTTATCCATCCACCAGTCTTCCATGCGCCAAGCGTTGTAGATGCTATTTACATGGCGACTGACGTTCTTCACATACGGCTGCCAGCAGGTGGCCGCCTTGTTGTGATGAATGACCGGGCGAGCGTGGTCGAGTTGCAGTCGGCGGTCGATTTCCCATACCAGCTTCTTGCGCTCTTCGACATCGGTCATGCCGGCCTGCTTCTTGAACAACTCGTTCAGTTCCTCATTGCAGTAGGCGGTATAGTTCCGCTGGCTGCCGCACGAGAAGTTCTCGAAGAAGTTGACGTCCGGATCGTCGATGCCGGTGCCGGTCAGGTTCAGGCCGACCTGATAGTCCTTGCGACCGACGCGGCCATACCAGTTGCCGGTCTCGATCACCTCAAGCTCCGCGTCCACATAGACGTACTTCAGGTGGTCGATCAGGATCACCGCCGGGTCGCGATAGACGGCGATGTTGCGGGTGGCGACCTTGACCTTCAGCATGTTGTCGGGTCCGTAGCCGAGGCTCTTCATGATTTCCTGGCCTTTGGCCCGGTTCGCCTCGATATCATCGCCATAGCCCGGCAGTTCTTTGACCATCTCCTCCGGCATGCCCCAGACGCCGTCCGGCGGCGGCATCATCGCGCCGCCATTGGTGAACTGACCTTCGCCCAAAATCTCGTTGAAAGCGCCGCGGTCGATAGTCAGAGCCATCGCCTCGCGGATTTTGGGGTCGTTGAATGGCGGTGAGTCGCGGTTCACCAGCAGGTTGGTGTAGACGCCGGTCGGTGTCAGATCGCAGATCGCATCGGGCGATTGCGACTGCACGTCCTTCAACAAGGGGATCGTCACGTCGCTGTCGAACGTCATGTCGAACTCGCCTGCCGTAAAGGCCAGCACACGGGTCGACCGGCTTTTGATGATGGTCCACTCGATGCCGTCCAGATACGGCAGACCCTCTTTCCAGTAATTCTCGTTCTTCTCCAGAACCACACGCTCGTTCTGCTTCATCTCGACGAACTTGAACGGCCCGGTACCGATGGGTGCGGTCCGCATGGTCTTGGCGTCGATGTGGCAGGGATAGACCGGCGAGTGGCCACCAGCCAGCAGCGCCAGGAACGAGGGTTGCGGCTGCTCCAGGTGGAAGGTCACTTCGTTGTCGCCGTTGGTCGTGACCTCTTTCAGGTTCCAATACCACGACTTGCGTGGGTTCTTCTGGAACCGCATGTTGCGGTCTGGGTCCTTGCCCTGAATACGGTCCCAGGTGCATTTCACGTCGGCGCTGGTGAAGGGTTTGCCGTCGTGCCAGGTCACACCATCGCGCAGCTTGAAGGTCAGCTCGGTGCTATCCTCGTTCCACGACCATTCGCTCGCCAGGTCTGGGACAATCGATTCCAGGCTGTTCTTGCGCACACGCGGGTCGAACATCACCAGGTTGTTGTAGACACCCATGAATGGCGCGACGGTGGAGATCGTCGCTTCCTCATGTATGGAGGCGCTGGGCGGCGTGCCCCGGTGGTAGAGCTTGAGTACCCCGCCCGCCTTTTGGGCTAGCGCGCCGTGGCTCGCCGCGATGGTGGCGAGAGCCAGGGCGCCGGCTATCAGAATTCGCATTGACGTTTCCTCTCCTTTGGATTTTGCGACGGCCCCGAGTTGCCATCCGGTCGTCGGCCGGAACTCTAGGGGAAAACCTGCAAATGAAGGAAGGCCCTTCATCGGGGCCCGATAGCCAACGCAGCGCTTGTGAGGGTGGGGGGCAACGGATAGACTCCTGCCATGACCGGCCCAGCACCTGAATGACCGACACGCGACCACGTGGGAGCGGACGCATCGGCCTTTCGCAAGGCGGAAAGCATCCTTGATCGTGGAAGGCTATTCACGCGAAAACAGGTAAAATCCCAACAGCAGGAGAAACCACAATGGCCGTCGAGATCAAGGGCGAACTTCAACCCGGTTACGCCGAAATCCTTTCTAAAGACGCGCTGGCTTTCCTTGAGGGCCTGCACAAGAAGTTCGAGCCGCGCCGCCGCGAACTGGTGGCCGCCCGCGAGAAATTCCAGAAGGACCTGGACGCCGGCAAGGCCAGGCTGGATTTTCCGGCGGAGACCAAGTCCATCCGCGAGGACGACTGGCAGGTCGCACCGATCCCGGCTGACCTGCTAGACCGCCGGGTGGAGATCACCGGGCCGACCGACCGCAAGATGGTGATCAACGCGCTCAACTCCGGCGCGAAGATGTTCATGGCCGATCTGGAGGACGCAAACGCCCCCAGTTGGGATAACATGATCCAAGGCCAGATCAACTTGCGCGACGCGGTTGCCAAGACCATCAGCTTCCACGACGACGGCAACGGCAAGGACTACGCGCTGGGCGATGACCTCGCCACGTTGCTGGTGCGTCCGCGCGGTTGGCACTTGCTGGAGAAACATATCTTGGTCGATGGCGAGCCGATGAGCGGCTCTCTGGTGGATTTCGGCCTGTACTTCCTCCACAACGCCAAAGTCGCCCTGGCCAACGGTTCCGGCCCCTATTTCTACCTAGCCAAAATGGAGCATTATCTGGAGGCGCGGCTCTGGAATGACGTGTTTGTCTGGGCGCAGGACAAGCTGGGTGTGCCACAGGGCTCGTGCAAGGCCACCGTGCTGATCGAGACGCTGCCGGCGACCTTCCACGCCGAAGAGATCATCTACGAACTGCGCGGGCACATGGCCGGCCTGAACTGCGGGCGGTGGGATTACATCTTCAGCTATATCAAAAAGCATCGCAACGACCCGACCAAAGTGCTGCCGGACCGCGTGGCGGTGACGATGACCGTGCCGTTCATGCGCGCCTACTCGCTGCACGTCATCAAGACCTGTCACAAGCGCGGTGCCTTCGCCATGGGTGGCATGGCGGCGCAAATCCCGATCCGCGATGACGAGGCTGCAAACGAAGCCGCCTTCGCCAAGGTCAAAGCCGACAAGGAGCGCGAGGCGACCGACGGCCACGACGGCACCTGGGTCGCGCATCCGGGCCTGGTCGGCGTCGCCATGGACGTGTTCAACCAGCACATGCCGGAGGCGAACCAGGTCTCTCGTCAGCGCGACGACGCACCCGCAACCGCCGCCGAACTGACCGCACCCTGCGAGGGGCCGAAGTCGATGGATGGCCTGTTGATGAACATCAACGTCGGCATCGGCTATATCGCGGCCTGGCTTGGCGGCAATGGCGCGGTACCGCTGCACAATCTGATGGAGGATGCGGCCACGGCGGAGATCAGCCGCGCCCAAATCTGGCAATGGCGCAAGCATGGCGTCAAGCTCGATTCCGGTGAGATCGTCGACGAAAAGCTGGTCCGCCAGCTGGTCGCGAACGAGATCGCCAGCCTGAAGCAGCAGTATGGCGAGGACGGGTTCGCCAAGGGCAACTATGGCCCCGCGGCGAGGCTGCTGCAGGAGATGGTGCTGGCCGACGAGTTGGCCGAGTTCCTGACCATTCCGGCCTATGACATGCAGTTCGCACCGGCAGCTTAGGCGAGCAACAGAGGACGGCGGATCATGGCGGAGCCTATCACCATCGCTAAGCCGGCCGCTAAGCCGGCCAAAGTCGGCGCCGAGCGTTCCGGCCAGGTGCAAAGCCTGGTGCGGGCGCTGCGGCTGTTGCAGGAGGTCGCCGACGCTGGCGACGGCATTACCCTGACGGAGGTCGCCAACCGGGTCGGCCTGCCGGTCTCCTCCGCCCACCGCCTGCTCTCCACGCTGCAATTGGAGGGCTTCGTGCGCTTCGATGGCGAGCGCACGCTTTGGTTCGTTGGCGTCAAGTCTTTCACCGTCGGCAACGCCTTCCTGCGGGCGCGAGACCTGGTGCAGGTCGCCAGGCCCTATATGCGCGGTCTGATGGAGCAGTGCGACGAGACCGTCAACCTGGCGGTGGAGGATAGCGGCCAGATCATCTATCTGGCGCAGATCGAATGCCGCCAAATGATGCGGGCGCTGGCCTCCCCCGGCGCGCGTGTGCCGATGCATTCGTCGGCGGTTGGCAAGGTGCTGCTCGCCTATATGGGGAGGGACGGCCAGACGCCGGCCATCGAACGGATGAAGCTGGAACGCTTCACCGCCAACACCGTCACCAGCCGTGAAACCTTCGTCAAGACGCTGGGGGAGATCCGCAAGCAGGGTTATGGCTTTGACGATGAGGAGCACGCCATCGGCCTGCGCTGCGTCGCCGCCCCGATCTTCAACGAGGCGCGGGAGGCTATCGCCGGCATCTCGCTCTCCGGTCCGGCGGCGCGGGTGACGGACAAGCGCTTCCGCGAACTGGCGGGGCTGGTACAACGCACCGCCCGCGTCATCACCCGCGAATTTGGCGGCATTCCGCCGGACGATCAGGCTTAGGGCCCTATGCAGACCCATTTCACCGAGGCGCAGAAGACCGATCCGGACATTGCGGAGGCGGACAAGATCCTGCGGGCGTGCGTGCATTGCGGCTTCTGCACGGCGACGTGTCCGACCTATGTCCTGCTGGGTGACGAGTTGGACAGCCCGCGCGGCCGCATCTATCTGATCAAGGACATGCTGGAGAACGACCGCCCGGCGACGCCGGAGGTGGTCAAGCATCTGGACCGCTGCCTCTCCTGCCTCGCCTGTATGACCACCTGTCCCTCTGGCGTGCACTACATGCACCTGATCGACCATGCACGCGTGCATATCGAGGACACCTACCGGCGGCCCTGGTTCGACCGGATGCAGCGGGAGGTGCTGGCGCGACTGATCCCCTACCCCGGCCGCTTCAAGGCGGCGCTGGCGCTGGGTGCGCTGGCCAAGCCGTTCGCCATGCTGATGCCGGCGAAGCTGCGGGCGATGCTGGCGGTAGCGCCTCTGCCGGTCGGCCGCTCGCCAATGGACGAGCCTGGCACATATGCGGCCGAGGGAGCCAGGCAGCACCGCGTCGCAATCCTGCCCGGATGCGCGCAGCGAGCGATTGCGCCCTCGATCAACGACGCCACGCTGCGGCTGCTGCGCCGGCATGGGGCGGAGGTGGTGTTTCCGGCGAGCGCCACCTGCTGCGGCTCGCTGGTGCATCACATGGGCCGCGAGGAACAATCGCACGCCCAGGCCAAGGCGATGATCGACGCCTGGTGGCCGGAAACCGCAGAGGCCGGCGGCCAGGGCCTCGACGCCATCGTCATCAACGCCAGCGGCTGCGGCACGACGGTGAAAGACTACGGGTTCATGCTGCGCAACGATGCTGGCTATGCCGAAAAAGCAACAGTGATCAGCGGGTTGGCCAAGGATATCTCGGAGTTCATGGCGGATATCGGCCTCGCCGCGCCAGTGGTGCCGACTGGCCAGCGAGTGACCTATCACGCCGCCTGCTCACTGCAACACGGCCAGCAGGTGCGGAACCAGCCGAAGGACCTGTTGGCGGCGGCGGGCTTTGTGGTCAGCGAGGCGGCGGAGGCTCACCTGTGCTGCGGGTCGGCCGGTACCTATAACCTGTTGCAGCCGGAGATCGCGACGCGGCTGCGCGACCGCAAGCTGGGCAATATCCGGGCGACAGAGCCGGAGATTATCGCCGCCGGCAATATCGGCTGCATCACGCAACTGGCGACCAAAGCCGGCGTGCCGGTGGTGCACACGGTGGAACTGCTCGACTGGGCGACGGGCGGGCCGAAGCCGGCGGGCGTGGGGTGAGCGGCTGAGGTTTGTTAAGGTTTTCGGATAATTTATGAATTAATTCAATTACTTGCCGGAATTTCGGCCAACCTTAACAATTGTGAACAATTCTCATCATCTCGGACCATCGGCAGATTTCACCACCCTTCCGGCGTCATTGCGAGCCGTTCCGCAGGAGCGGCGCGGCAATCTATCGGGCGTGAAGCGTTCGGAGGATGATGGGTTGCTTCGTCGCCTGCGGCTTCTCGCAATGACGCCGAGAGTGTCGCATCTCAATAAAGAACATAACAGGAACATTTAGCCCTACTACTGCATCGTTGTCAACCCTGGCGGCCAGTGCGAGGCTGCACGTTCCGTCTGTCTCGTCAAAGGAAGCGCCACCATGAAAATCAAACGCCTGGAACACGTCGCCATCACGGTCAAGGACATGGATAAGGCCCGGGATACCTGGGTCAACGTCCTGGGCATCGGCCAGGAATACGAGGAGCAGATCGGCGAGACCAAGCTGGCCATGCTGCCGATCGGCCAGACCTATATTGAACTGCTGGAGGCGACCGGGCCGGATTCGCCCGTCAACGAGTGGATGGATAAGGCCGGGGAGAGCCTGTGGCACCTGTGCTTCGAGGTGGAGGACATCGACAGCGCCGTGCTGGAACTGAAGGGCAAGGGCGTCAAGCTCCTGAATGACGAGCCGAAGCCGGGCCATGGCGGCAGCTGCATCGTGTTCCTCGACCCGGCCTCCACCGGCAATGTGCTGATCGAACTGGCGGAAATTCCGGAGGGGCA
>CAXBDI010000089.1:0-16634 GCA_963974445.1 uncultured Alphaproteobacteria bacterium | reverse complement strand
TCCATCATCGGGGCAATACAGAATCTATGGCCGTTGAAATCGCTGTATTTTCCCATTTTCTCCAATGAATCATATTGATGCAGATGCGCAAAAAATGCGCATTGTTGCGTTTTTCGCTACAGCGCCGCTCATTGTTACGCCCTAGTATCACAATGTAACACTCGTTTGGAAGCCGTGATACCGTGGCGGTGGATTCCAGGGTGAGGTGCAACACCGTGCTCAGGCAAGGCGGATGGTGACGTCTTTGCCAAGCTCTGCGAGGAAGGCCTCGATCGGCGTCTTATCTGCCGGTTGATGCGTTGCCGCGCATCGCGGCGATCGAGGCGTGCAAACAGCATCGCTTCCGGGTTACACCCTGTCTGCATCGGAGACACTCCTGAGGTCGGCTTAAGTGTTTGCCTTCACTTATACTTTCGCCGATTTCAAGACCCGATGCACCCCCTTTCGTGAGAAATGCGGGTTAGATAGCGACGTTCGAATCCCTCTGGATCGTCACCAAGCAGGGCGGCAAATGGGGTGTACAGGGACGGTCGAACTGGGCGGCTTGATCACTTTTGACATGACGTATTACGAGCATTAATCGCAGCGGCCTCGAATAGTCACCTTTCGGCGTCATCAACACAATTGCGAGACCGCGGAGCGGGCGTGGCAATCCAATATCCGAGCTCAAATGGATTGCCGCGTCGCCCAAGGGCTCCTCGCAATGACGCCGGATCGAGGGTCAGGGCTTTCCGCCGTTGGTATAACTCGATCCCTCCGGCGGTCCCCAAGCGGAGATCGGCGGCAGGTTGCCCCGGTAGCGCTCCACCTGCACCAAAGCCGAGTGCGAGGAAGGGCCTTGCGCCAGCTTCGACGTGCCCTGGTCGCGGGTCAGCACATTCGGGTTGCCGTGCTTGTCGAGGCCGCCGGGTTCGGTCGGGTCGTACCAGGCGCCGGTTGCGAACTGCACGACGCCCGGCATCACCCGGTCGGTCACCACCGCCCCTGCCAATACCGCGCCGCGCTCGTTGAAGACGCGAACGATGTCGCCGTGCGTGAGGTCACGGGCCGCGGCGTCGTGCGGATGCAGCCAGATCGGCTCGCGGCCCTTGATCTTGCTGGCCTTGCTGGGGCCGGCGGGGTCGTTTTGGCCGTGCAGGCGGGTGCGCGGCTGGTTGGAGATCATGTGCAGCGGGTGCGCCTTGACCTCCGTCACATGGCCCAGCCACTCCTTGGGTTCCAGCCAGACCGGATGGCCGGGGCAATCGTCGTAGCCGAAACCGGCGATTTTTTCCGAATACAGCTCGATCTTGCCGGACGGAGTGCCGAGCGGTGCCGCGGCCGCGTCGGCCCGGAACTCGCCGAACATGGTGTAGGGCTCGGCCGGTTGCGGCAGTTCCACGCCGCCTTGGGCCCAGAAGGTCTCGAAGTCCGGCAGGTCGATGCCGTGGCCTGCTTTGGCCTTGGTCGTAGCGGTCTCGTAGATGGAGCGCAGCCAGCCCATCTCGTCCCGGCCCTCGGTGAAGGCGGGCTCGAAGCCGAGGCGTTCGGCCAGTTCGGTGAAGATGGCGTTGTCGTTGCGGGAGAGGGCGACCGGCTGGATCGCCTGATGCATCGCGCTCCACACCCGGTCGCGGGCGCCGGCGCCGATGTCGTTGCGCTCCAGCGTCGTGGTCGCCGGCAGCACGATGTCGGCATGGCGGGCGGTCGCGGTCCAGAACGGCTCGTGCACGACAATGCATTCCGGCTGCTGAAAGGCGCGGGCGAGGCGGTTCAGGTCCTGGTGGTGATGGAAGGGGTTGCCGCCGCACCAATAGACCAAGCGCGTGTCCGGGTAGATGCGCTTCTCGCCATCGAAGTCGTAGGTCTGGCCCGGCGACAGCAGCATGCTGGTGATGCGCGCCACCGGGATAAAACTGCCGGTCGGGTTACTGCCCATCGGCAGCGCCGGCGAGCCGACCTTCGGCCTGGGCGCACCCTGGCCCGACGTGCTGGCATAGCCGAAGCCAAAGCCGCCGCCCGGCAAGCCAATCTGACCCAGCAGGCTGGCGAGCGCGATCAGCATCCAGAACGGCTGCTCGCCATGGTCGGCCCGTTGCAGCGACCATGCGGCGGAAAGCATGGTGCGAGTTTCCGCCATCTGCCGCGCCAGTTCGACGATGCGGTCCGCCGGCACGCCGGTAATCGCTTCGGCCCAGGCCGGCGTCTTCGGCTGGCCGTCGCTCTCGCCCAGCACGTAGGCGCGCACGGCCTCGCCGCCGACGCAATATTGGTCGAGGAAGCCTTTGTCCTCCAACCCTTCCGCCAGCACGACATGCGCCAACGCCAGCATCATCGCGGTGTCGGTGTTCGGGCGGATCGGCAGCCATTCGGCGACGCCGGCGGCCTCCAGGAATGGCGGGACGTCGTCGCGCAAAGGGCTGACGATGACAAAGCGGACGCCGTTGGCCGCGCACGTCTTCAGCCAATCGGCGGTGTGGTGATGTGCAATTCCGCCGGTATCCAACTGCGTGTTCTTCATCGACAGGCCGCCGAAGCACAGCATCAGCTTGGTATTGGCGGCGATGCCGTCGTAGGAGCTAATCGGCCCCTGGCTCGCAGCCACCGTGCCGACCACGTGCGGCAGCAGCGCCAAGGCGGCGGCGTAGCTGTAATTGTGCTTTTGCGCCGTAAAGCCGCCGAAGCCGTTCATAAAGCGCTGCAACTGGCTCTTGGCGTGATGAAAGCGCCCGGCGCTCGACCAGCCGTAGGACCCGGCGAAGATCGACTCGTTGCCGTGCTCGGCCTTGACCCGCGCCAACTCCTCCGCGACCAGGCTCATCGCCTGATCCCACGGCACCTCGACGAAGCGGTCGTGGCCGCGATTGCGGTCGCGGTGCTTCAGCCAGCCCTCGCGCACCATCGGCCGGCCGATGCGCGCCTTGCCATGCACCATCTCCGGGATCGCGGCCAACATCGGCGATGGGCTGGGGTCGTTGGCCGGCGCGCGCGCCTCGATCAGGCGGCCGTCGCGGACAACCGCGTTGAAGGCGCCCCAATGGGAGGCATGAGGCACGGTCGTGATGGCTGACGGCATGTAAAGAATTCGCTCCAGCGGCGGAATGACCCCGCATAGGAGCCAAATATCAAGCTGAGCGCAAGCTATTGCCGCGCCGCAGCCAGAACGGCGGGCGGCGTCGGCGGTCGTAGGCAGAGGACCAGCGCGGCGGCGACACCGTTGACTGCGATGCCGATCCAGAAAGCGTCCATATAGCTGCCTGTCTCGTCGCGCACCCATCCGGCGGCCAGAGGACCGATGGCGCCGGCGGTGCAGGTGATGGCGAAGATGAAGCCGGAAATCGCCCCGACATGCGCCCGCCCGAATGTATCGCCGATCACCGCCGGGAACAGCGTAACGCCAGTGCTGGCGCCCACGCCGAACAGAGCCGCGGCCGCATAGAGGGCGGGCAGGGATTGCGAAACCAGCAGCATCGCCAGCGCCAGAATCTGTATGACAATCAGCAGCGCCAGAGCCATTTTCCGGTCGGTTCGGTCGGAAAACCAGCCGATCAACGGGCGTCCGACCAGTCCACCGCCGCCGAGCGCGACAAGCATGCCGGCGGCATCGCCATGGCTGTAGCCCAAGTCGACGGCGATGGAGGGGAGGTGGGCGTAGGGGAAGAACATCACCGCCCACGACAACAGAAAAACGCCGCTCAACACCCAGAAAGCCGAGGTGCGGCGCGCCTCCCGCAACGTCCAGGAGGGCTCGTCCGGCAGGTGTGCTGATTGCGGATTTGGAGCTGCCGTGAGGCTAACGTCAGGGTCGCGGCGGAAGCCAAGTGCGCAGACGAATACCAGGCCGCCGCCCAGCAAACCCATCACTATCAAGGCTGTGCGCCAGCCGAAGCCTTCGATCAACTGGACCGCTACCAATGGGCCGGCAGCCATCGACGCGCTCAGACCCATGCCCGACAGCGCCAAAGCCAGCCCGCGCCGCTGGACGAACCAGCGGACGATGGTGGCGCTGGTCGGGATGTAGGCGGTGCTCATGCCGATGCCGGTGATCAGACCCATGCTGACGATCAGATGCCAGGCCTCCGTCGCGGCGCCGATGGTGGCGTAGCCCAGCGCCAAGGCACCGCCGCCAACCAGCATGATCCGGCGCGGCCCCAACCGGTCGGTCAACCGCCCGGTCACCAGGCTCAACGAAGCATAGACCGCCACAGAGACGGAAAAGGGCGCGGCGGCGGTTGCCCGGTCCAAGCCCAAATCCTCCGCCAAGAACGGAATGAAGACGCCATAGCTGAACAGCAGGCCGTAGGACGCGGTCAGTGATACAACCGACAAGGCGACGATGACCCAGCCGTAATAGATTCGCTGCATCCCGGTGGGCGTTCCCTGCATTCATTCGACCGGCACATTATCGCCGGTTCAGCACCGCGTGCCAATGCTGCGGGCAGGACGAGGGTTCTCCCCTTGCTCCCCATTGGTGCGGCCGCAACTTGCCGTTGGGCCGCGAAAGGGGATAATGGGGTTCACCGCAACAATCGTGAACACAGGATACGCTCCAACCATGGCTCACCCTCTCGCTGCCGAAATGGCGCCCACCGGCACGCTGCGCGCCGCCATCAACATGAGCAACTTCCTGCTGGTCACCGGCAAGACCGCGTCTGGCGACCCGGAAGGGGTCGCGCCCTCCATGGCGGCGCTGTTTGCCGAGCGTCTGGGCGTGCCGGTGCAATACCACCCTTATGCCAACCCGGGCCTGTTGGCTGATTCATCGGCAGAAGACCTCTGGGATGTGGGCTTTGTCGGTGCGGAGCCGCAGCGCGCCACCTACGTCAACTTTACCGCGGCTTATGTGGAGATTGAGGCGACCTACATGGTGCGGGAAGGCTCGCCGTTTCAGAAATGCGCCGATGTCGACAGCCCCGGCACGCGCATCGCCGTTTCCGCCCGCGCCGCCTACGACCTCTGGCTGGAGCGGAATATCAAGCACGCGGAGGTCTCGCGCGTTTCTGGCCTCGACGCTTCGTTCGACCTGTTTGTGGCGGAGAAGATGGACGCGCTCGCCGGATTGCGTCCGAAATTGATCGACGACGTGAGGAAACTGCCGGGCGCGCGCCTGCTGGACGATAAATTCACGGCGGTGCAGCAGGCATCCTGCACCAAGAAAGGCCGGGATGCCGGCTTCAAACTGCTGAGCGGCTTTATCGAGGAGATGAAGGCGGACGGCACGGTGCAACGGCTGATCGACAAGTTCGGGGTTACCGGCCGCCTGACCGTCGCGCCGCCGGCGTAGCAGGTCCGGATATGTCTGGGCATACGTCTACCTATGCCCAGACCGCCCGGCGGTTAAATCTTTCCTAAGATTGGAACTTATGCGGAGGTCAGTGCGTTTGTCTTGTCACAGAGTGCGCGACTGCGTTGCTCCTGGACAGCGCTGCGGTCAGGCCTTTCTATGGTATCGCTAAATCAATTAAGCCAATTTTCTCCAATTTGTCCAAAATAGAGAAATGACGCTCAAGCTTTAGCGGTATCTATGTGGGGTTTATTTGTGCCGTAAGGCTGTTATGTGAACCCGCAATTTACGGAGATCTCTCATGTACGGCATTGTTTGGTTAGTTGGAGCGGTTGTTATCGTACTGGCAATTTTGTCTCTACTTGGTCTGCGCTAGAAAGCTCTATGACGGCGTTGGAAAATGTCATGAATAGAGTCCTAAAGTTGCACAGAAAGGGATAGAAATGTCCGATAATAACGACGCTGTAACACACGCGGCGGCGCCAGTGGTGCCACAGCCCGGTAGCTACACCGATTGGGCTGCGATAGCGGCCGGGGCCGTGGTCGCTACGGCCATCGCCTTTGTTTTCTCTTCTTTTGGCACGGCGATTGGCTTCGGCTCGATCTCTCCGTACCAGGGTGAGGGGATGGGGGCGACGTTTGCCATCACCGCCGTTGGGCTGTGGATGCTCTGGACGACGGTGTCCAGTTTCATGGCCGGCGGATACATTGCCGGTCGGATGCGCCGGCGGGTCGATGGCGCCACGGCGGACGAAGTGAGCGTTCGTGACGGTTGCCATGGGTTGGCGGTTTGGGGCGTCAGCGTCATCATAGGCGCGGTTATCCTGACAACCGCTATTGGATCGACGGCAAGACTTGCTGGTTCCGCTGCCTCGACGGCAGCAGAAGTTACCGGTTCTGCCGTTGCTGGCGCTGGTAAAGCGGTGGCGAGTGCAGGTTCGGCGGCGGTCGAGATGCTGCCGGAAGACATTCAGGCCAACCCTTTGGAGGAAGCCTCGGATCGTCTGTTCAGCAACACGCAAACATCGCCGCAAGAGTTGAAGCAGGTGGCCGCCCGTGTTTTGGGCAAAGTGATGCGTGACGGCGAATTGAGCCAGCAGGATCGCGAGGTGCTGACGCAAGCCGTTGCGAACCAGACGTCGCTGTCTCAGGAAGAAGTCAACGCGCGTGTCGATGCGGCCGTCGAGAATGTTCAAGCCGCGCGCAAGCAGGCGTTGGAAGCCGCGGAGGCCGCTGAGCAGAAGGCCAAAGCCGCCGCCAATACGGCGCGTCAGTATGCGGTGATTACCGCGTTCGCGCTCGCCGTGGCATTGCTGATCGCAGGCGCTGCCGCGTATTGGGCAGCGGGTCTGGGCGGTCGTCATCGCGACGAAGGCCGTGTGATCCGTGGCTTCGGCACTTGGAATTAAAGGGAGAGACCTGATGCTTGGTGGATTTATCTTGTGGATGTTGGGCGTACCGCTCATCCTGGTAATCTTGCTGGTCTTGGCGCTCTGAGTAGGCGTATTTCAAGACCGTAACCGGAAACGAAAAGCGGCGCTCGACCATTGGTTCGGGCGCCGTATTTTTTATGCGTTGGGTGGTGGGAAGACTGTTATTTGTCACCCGTAATTTTCAGTCCCGATAGCTCGGATCAATCTTGTCGAGCTTGCGCATCAATGCTGCGAACTCCATCCGGCCATAATCCATGCCGCCGCCGTTTTGCGTGCCATCGGCGATGAAGCTCTCGACGCCGTCGCGGGAGTGCGCCGCGACGTTGTCGCCGACGATGCGCAGTTTGCCCGCCGCTGCTGCATCGATCTGCACCTGAGCCGAGCGCTCCAGCCGGTAGAGGCGCATGAAGGCTTCCGGCACGGTTTTGCCGGTGGCCAGCAGGCCATGGTTGCGCAGGATCAGCGCCTTGTTGCCGCCGAGCGACTGTTGCAGGCGCTCGCGCTCGTCCAGATAAAAGCTGGGGCCTTCGTACTCATGATACGACAGGCGCTCGTGGAACATGGTTGCGTTCATGGAGATCGGCAGCAGCCCGTCTTCCAGCGCCGCGATCGCCATGCCTGCCCTTGTGTGGGTGTGCATGACGACGTGATTGTCGCTGTCCTCCACCATGTGCACGGCGGAGTGGATGATGAAGCCGGCCTTATTCACCGGATAGGGCGTATCCTCGACAATGTTGCCGTCGACATCGATCTTCACCAGGTTGGAGGCGGTGATCTCGTCGTAGTTCAGGCCGTAAGGGTTGATCAGAAAGTGATGCTCCGGCCCCGGCACGCGGGCGGTCAGGTGGCCATAAATCAACTCGGTCCAGCCGAAATAGTCGACAAGCCGGTAGGCGGCGGCGAGTTCGATGCGGATCTCGCGCTCGGTCGTGGCGGGGGAGAGGTCGGCGATGCGGGCGTCCATGAATTGGCTCCTTCAGCTTGTCAATTTAGCGGATAGCTTACCGCTGATCCTCCACCGCAGGCAACTGGAGGGGAAGCAGCGAGCGCGCCTCCCTCCGCGGCTCTGCCGTTACGCTACTGTCGATTTCGGCGTCGGCACGATGCGTTGGACGACGTTGTTGGGGCGGTCCAGGTACTCCGGGACGCGCGGCGCCATTTCGTTTTTCCAGTAGTCGGTCTCATAGACGGCCTTGTAGAGCGCCTCGCGCTGCTTCTCGCTCTCGAAACGGCGGATCCAGACATAGCAGCTTTCGTCGGTCTCGCCGCGGAAGCTGCCACAGATCACCATGCCCTTGGCGACCTGGAAGGGGATGATCTCCTCCTCCATGATCCGGACCCATTCGTCCATCTTGCCGGGCTTCACTTTGTATTGGCGCAGTTCGTAAAAGGCCATGTTCGAGCGTTCCTTCTGGTTGGGAGTTGAGGTTGGCAGAGTGGTGCAAGCCGGCGGTTCGGTCAACGCTATCAACGATAGGTCTGGCGGCGGCGTGTGGCTCTGCTATCCTTTCGGGCAACAGGACACAACCGCACCGAAGGAAACGCCCCATGCCAGACGGTACGCCCGCAATCCTAGAGCCCCTCGCCGCCCAACTCGGCCCCGCTGCCTGGTCGGACCCGACCGAGCGGTACACGATGGACTGGAGCACCAAGTTCTCGGGCTCCTGTGTCGGCGTTGCCAAACCGTCGACTGTGGAGGAGGTCGCCACGGTGGTGAAATATTGCAACGAGCACGGCATTGGCGTTGTTCCGCAGGGCGGCCATACCGGGCTCTGCGGCGGGGCTACGCCCTGGCCGAACAGCCAGACGGTTGTGCTGTCGCTGGAACGCATGAACCGGGTCCGCAATATCGACACCGAGGGCATGACCATGACGGTCGAGGCCGGGGTCATCCTGCAGAACGTGCAGGGCGCGGCCAAGGAGGCGGGCTGCTTTTTCCCGCTGAGCCTGGGCGCGCAGGGTTCCTGCATGATCGGCGGCAATATCTCCACCAATGCGGGCGGCGTGAACGTGCTGAAGTTCGGCAACACCCGCGATCAGGTGCTGGGCCTGGAAGTGGTGCTGGCTGACGGCGAAATCTATCGCGGGCTGAAGCGGCTGAAGAAGGACAATTCCGGCTATGACCTGAAGCATTATTTCATCGGTGCCGAGGGCACGCTGGGCGTGATTACGGCGGCGACGCTGAAGATGTACCCGGGCTTTGTCGACAAGGGGACGGCCATCTGTGCGGTCTCCGATATGGCGACGGCGCTGACGCTGCTGAACAAGGTGCGAGCGGCGACCGGCGATCAGGTGACGGCGGGCGAACTGATCCACCGCAGCCATGTCGAGACGGTGACGAAGTACATCCCCGGCACGCGCGACCCGTTCGATACCGCCTATGAGTGGTATCTGATCCTGGAAATCTCGGCGACCAGCAAGATTGTCGACATTCAGTCGGTGATTGAGGAGGTATTGGGCGAGGCGCTGGAGGAAGGCTTGGCGCTCGACGTGGTCATTGCCCAATCGGAAGCGCAGAGCCAGCAGATTTGGGACCTGCGCGAGATGCTGCCGGAGGCCGGACGCCATTCCGGCCCGAAGCTGAGCCACGACCTGAGCGTGGCGCTGTCGGACGTGAATGACTTCCACGAGGACTTCATCAAGTCTTGCAAGGCGGTGGTGCCCGATTGCTTCCCCATGGGGTTCGGCCATATCGGCGACGGCAACCTGCACGTGAGTGTGACGCCGGCACCGGGCAAGCCCTATTTCGATGCGGAGACGGTGACCAGGCTGGAGGATGCCATGTTCGCTTGCACCCGCCGCTTCGGCGGCAGCTTCTCGGCGGAGCACGGCATCGGCCAGCGCAAGCTGCCGCAGATGCATGCTTATAAGGACGCCGTAGACCTGAAAGTGATGCGGGCGATCAAGGCGGCGCTCGACCCGAAGAACATCATGAACCCGGGCAAGGTCGTGGGCTAGGGCTGCGGCCCGCCCGGCAGCTTTCTCGCGGCGGCTCGGCGCGAACAAATTGGGCGGCATCATCTTTTCCAACTTTGCGATGGAACATCTTCTCCCAGAATGGGTTACCCGCAAGATTGATCGCGGCCTGAAGACGCCGTGGTTTTCCGCTGTGCCGTGGACCCCAATTCCGGGGCTCCCAGAAAAAGGAGTTGTGGAGATGAAATCGCTATTGGCTGCTACATCGATCAAGGCGATGGTGGCTTGCTCTTTGGCGGCGAGTGCAATGATTCCGTTCGCCGTAGCGCAGGCCCAAACTCGTGACTACCGAGTGGAGTTTGCTCTCGGCTCGGCGCAACTCGATAGCCAGGCGCGGCAAGTGGTGCGTCGCGCTGCCGACGCCTTCAGGTCTGGTGACTCCGCCACAATTCGCTTGGTCGGTCACGCCGACACGACTGGCAACGCAGATCTCAATCTGCGTCTGTCGGAGAGGCGTGCAGAGGCCGTAATAAATGCGCTGGAGAATGAGGGCGTATCGCCTCAATCTATCCAGATGGATGCGGTCGGTGAAAATGCGTTGGTCGTTCCCACGGCCGATGGCGTTGCCCTGCAGGCAAACCGGGTGGTGACGATCACAATCAAGGAGCCGCAACAAGCAGCTGCTCCAGTGCTCACCCCTGAGCCGGCCCCAGCGCCGCAGCACGTCATGGAAAAGAAGCCGGTTGATCAGTTCCAGAACTTCGCAATCGACCTCGGCCCTTACTACGGTTACGACTTCGAAAGCGACAAGAACCTGATCGGCGCCAATCTGTCCGTTGACTTCCGCATTAACAAGTACGTGTCGATTGGCGCGGAACAGGCCGGGTTCTGGGTTGTGGAAGATGGCTTTGGCGGTCGTTCGGTCGGAAGCCTCGATTTCAGTGTCGGCTCGCTGGCGAACCTGGGCCAGTTCGGCCAGGTGATCCCGTATCTGGGAGTCAACGCTGGTTACGTATATGGCGACGAGATCAAGAACAGCTTCATCTACGGCCCGGAGATCGGTATCGATATCGGCTTCGTGACTGCAAAGGTCTCTTACGACATGCGTGACGAAGGCGTCGAGGACGGCACCATCTCCGCCACGGTTGGTGGTCTGATCCGGTTCTAAAGCGGCATCGGCGGCAACGCGCCGGGTATTGGCTTTACCCGGTCCGCGGTTGCGGATTTAAAAGAAGGGCCAGCGTATTACGCTGGCCCTTCTCCGACTCGCGATTGCATCAGCGGATGGATGCGGGTTCCGAAATTCTCGATGCGTTGCACGAAGTCGCCGAAGGTCAGCATGACGCCCTTGGCGCCGGGCGCGGCCGCTGCTTCGTCCAGCATACGGGCGACGCTCTCATACGAGCCGACCGGCGTACCCATGTTGAAATTCACAGCCCCCTCCCGCGTTGATCGAGGCGGCGGTACCGGAGGCGTCGGCGTTCGGATCGCCCGCACCCTGACGCGCCATCCCGGCGAGCGCGTCCATGATGATGACGCCGATATCCATGGCAGAGAGGCTCCAAAATGGGGGTTCACTAGTCGATGCAATTGGTCGAGGTGACTGGCGTGCCAGCCCTAGCAGATCAGGCCGAGCGCGCGCTGCGTCTTTTTCGAGAGGCCGCCACTGACGATCCGGTGCGATTCCTGCAAATAGCCGCGCAACTCGTCATCGCACAGGCCCGGCTCTGCATAATGTTGAATCCACTTCAAGCCACGTGACGCCAGATACGGCGCAGGCCGCAACCCCGGTTGATCCTGCAACATCTCGAAGGCGATGTCGCTGACCTTGAAGGTGAAGGCCGGCCCGCGCTCGCGCCAACCGCCGATGGCAAAGACCTTGCCTCCGACCTTCCATACGTCGGAACCGCCCCATTGCACGACGTGCGTGGTGGCGGGCAGCGCGGCGCAGAAGGCGTTGAACTCGTCGTCTGTCATCGTCGGTTGTCCGGTTCCGGGACCATCAGGTCGGAGCGGGTTCGGAGCCCTGTTCATCGGTATCGTCATCGCCAGCGGAACCGCCGCCACCGGCCGCCGCTAAGATAAGGAAGCCGACGACCCCACTCGCGAGCGATCCGATCAGCACGCCCATTCGGATCGGTGCTTCGAAGCCCGCATGCTGGAAGGCGAGCCCGCCTATGAACAGGCTCATGGTGAAACCGATGCCGGCCAAGGCGGCGACGCCGTACAACTGAGTCCAGTTCGCGCCCGTCGGCATGTTCGCCCACCCGAGCCTGATGGTGAGGTAGAGCATGCCGAAAATCCCCACCTGCTTGCCGACGAACAGGCCCAGAATAATTCCCAGCGTCACGGGCTCCGTGAGGCTCGACAACCCCATCCCAGCCAGGGAAACGCCGGCATTGGCGAACGCAAACATCGGCAGGATCAGGAACGCGACCCAGACATGCAATTCGTGCTCCAGCAGTTTTAAGGGCGATTCGCCCGACGCCCGCTTCACCGTCAGCGGAATCGCGAACGCCGTGATCACGCCGGCGAGCGTCGCATGGACGCCCGATTTCAGGACGATGACCCACAGCACGCCACCGACCAGGACATAGGGAACGATGTTCCGCACCCCGGCCAGGTTCATCAACAGCAGCACGACGATGGGCACAACGGAGAGCGATACCATCAGCAGTGACAAATCCGCGGTGTAGAAGAAGGCGATAATCAGAATTGCGCCCAGATCGTCAAAAATGGCGATCGCCAACAGCAAGATCTTCAGGGAAGAAGGCGCCCGCCGGCCAAGGAGCGACAGGGCCGCCAGCGCAAAAGCGATATCGGTGGCGGCCGGAATCGCCCAGCCGTTCAAATTCATGGGCGAATCGAAATTGACGGCGGCGTAGATCAGCGCCGGCACGACCATGCCGCCAATCGCGGCGATGCCCGGCAGCGCAACCTGGCCTAGGCTGGATAGCTCGCCCTCCAGAAATTCGCGCTTGATCTCGAGCCCGACCAGGAAAAAGAAGACGGCCATCCAGAGGTCGTTGACCCAAAGTAGCAGCGGCTTGCGGATTTCCACGGTCGTGCCGATTTCCACGGCGCCGGGGATGGCGAGGAAGCTTTCGTACATTCCCTGCCACGGACTGTTGGCGGCTATGATCGCCAACAAAGCCGCTATGGCGAGGACGATGCCGCCGGCGGCTTCCAGTTTCAGGAAGTCGCTCAGGCCGCTCGATATCTTACTGCCGGCCCGTTGCAGGCGTTTGCCGGCCTGCTCCAATGCATTTTCTGCCAATTGCCACCACACTTTCTGCTCTGACGTCTCAGCCGAAACCGACCGGGATACAGGCTCTTTGATAGTGCGGTGAGGCGCTATCGACAATCCCGCACGGTTGCCGAGGGCGTGCGATATCTGGCGGCACTTGGCGATTGGCGAAAGATCACCATCTGAACCTTGACCTTGCGCCAGCGTTGCCGTATGCACCGGCTTCTTGCTTGGATGGTGCCCTTAGCTCAGTCGGTTAGAGCGCCTGGTTGTGGTCCAGGAGGTCGCCGGTTCGAACCCGGTAGGGCACCCCAGCAAAACTTCCCCCTAGATTGCCCGCCAATCATTCGGTGCCGAACCGAAATGCTCGGGGCGGCAACAAGACGGTCGACAAGATCGCTGACGGCGGCAAGATGCATGCACGCCTCGTGTCATCAGGGAATGGTCGATCTATGTCAGAAGTGCTAACCGCGGCGCCGGTCAAGCCGCCGCGCATCCGTGACGCCGCCACCATGATCATCGTGCGTCAGGCTGCCGCCGGGCCGACGGTATTGATGGGTGAACGCTCATCCGGCCACGTGTTTTTTCCGCATCACTACGTCTTTCCCGGCGGCCGGGTCGACCGGGCCGATAGCTATGTCAAACCGGCGAGCGACCTGCGCCAGGATGTACTGGAGCGGCTGACCCAAGCCTGCACCGAGCGCCGCGCCCGGGCGCTGGCGCTGGCGGCGGTGCGCGAGACCTACGAGGAGGCCGGGCTGATCATCGGCAAGCCGCACCCGCTGCCACAGCGGCCGCCGAAGGGATGGGAGGATTTTTTCGCGACCGGCAATGCGCCGTGCCTGGAAAACCTGTCGTTCATTTATCGCGCGGTGACGCCGCCTGGCCGGCCGCGCCGCTTCAACGCCCGCTTCTTCGTCATCGATGCGGAGCATGTGCAGGGCGAGATGGACCGGGCCGACCAGGGCGACGGCGAGTTGCTGAAGCTGAAATGGTTTTCGTTCGAGGACGCTCTGGGCCTGAAAATCCGGCCAATTACCGCGGCGGCGATCAAGGAAATCGGCGCGCGGATCGCCCGCGGCGACCTGCACGATCCGAACCGGCCGGTGCCGTGGGTCAAATCGGTGGGCAAGCAAAGAGTCTCCGGCCATCACTGACGCACCGATGTCGCACGAACTCCTGACCGTCGAGGAAATGGGCGAGGCCGACCGGCTGGCGATAGCCTCGGGCGTGCCGGGGGAGGAGTTGATGGCCAACGCGGGCCGCGCCATCGCCGATGCGATTGGCCTGCGCTGGACCGCCCGGCCGGTGAGCGTGCTCTGCGGCCCCGGCAACAATGGCGGCGACGGCTTCGTCGTCGCACGGCTGTTGCAGGAACGCGGTTGGCCGGTGCGCCTCGCCCTTCTGGGCAATCGAGACGCGCTGAAAGGCGATGCGGCCCATCATGCCGCCCTGTGGACTGGCCATGTTGAACCTTTGACGGCCGAATGCATCAATGGCGCCGGTCTGGTGGTGGACGCGTTGTTCGGCGCGGGCCTCTCCCGTCCTTTGGAGGGAACCCCAGCCGAAACGCTGCGGCGGGTCGCCTGCCCCCTCGTCGCGGTCGATGTGCCGAGCGGGCTGAACGGCAATACCGGCGAGATCGAAGGGTTTGCGCTGCAGGCCGTGCTCACCGTGACCTTCTTCCGCGGTAAGCCTGGGCATTGGCTCAATCCCGGGCGCGGTCTTTGCGGCGAGACGATCTGTGCCGACATCGGCATTCCGCCGGACGTGTTGCAGACCATCGCGCCGCAGACCTGGCGCAATGGTCCGGCGCTCTGGGACCTGCCGCAGAGCAGCGTCGACGACCACAAATACCGCCGCGGCCATTGCCTGATCGCCACCGGAACCATGCCGGGAGCGGCTCGCCTGGCCGCGCATGCGGCGTTGCGGGCCGGCGCAGGTCTGGTCAGTGTCGCGGTCGCACCCGACGCCATGACGGCACTGGCCGCTCTGCCCGCCGCGGTGATCCTGCGCCCCGCCGCCGACTTGCTGGCCTTCGCGAGCCTCGCGAAAGAACCGCGCGTCGCCGCCATGGTGCTTGGGCCCGGCGCCGGCGCCGATGGCCGCACACGCCGGCGGGTGCTGGCGGCGCTCGCCACTGGCAAGCCGTGCGTGATCGACGCGGATGGGCTGACCGCCTTTGCCGACGCGTCCGGCCGTCTGTTCGCATCCCTGGCCGCGGGCAATGCCGTTCTCACCCCCCACGAGGGCGAGTTTAGCCGGCTGTTTCCCGTTAGCACCGGCGACAAGCTGCACCGGGCCCGCGCTGCGGCGGAACGGTCGAAGGCCGTTGTGCTGCTGAAGGGTCCTGACACGGTGATCGCCGCACCGGACGGGCGGGCGGCGATCAACACCAACGCCCCGCCCTGGCTGGCGACCGCCGGCAGCGGCGACGTGTTGGCCGGGCTGATCGGCGGGTTGCTGGCTCAAGGCTTGCCGGTCTTCGAAGCCGCCGCCGCCGGCGCGTGGCTGCACGGCGAGGCCGCCAACGTTCATGGTCCCGGCATGATCGCCGACGACTTGCCGGACGCGCTGCCCGAGGCGCTCCATGCCGCCCGCGACAGAGCGAGGATTAGGCACGGCTAGGCGGATGCGGCTACACTGACGCCCTCGTCGCAATCCGGAGTGTCGATGGACCCGCTTCTGATCGGTTTGGCTTTTCTGTTCGGCTTCGCTGCGCGGCAATTGCGGCAGCCGCCGCTCGTGGGCTTTCTGATCGCTGGCTTTGCCGCCAATGCTATCGGCCTGGAGGGCGGTGCGACGCTGAACGCCATCGCGGATTTGGGCGTGACGCTGCTGCTGTTCCTGATCGGGCTGGAGTTGGAGCCGCGGCGGCTGCTGAAAGTCGAAATCTGGGCGACTGCCGGCGGCCACGCGGCGCTCACCACAGCGATGTTCGGCGGCGGCGCGCTGGCAGCCGGTGCGGTTGGCATCGGTGTTTTCAGCGGCATGTCTTGGGAGGGTGCGCTGGCCTTGGGCTTTGCGCTGTCGTTCTCCTCCACCGTATTCGCGGTCAAGAACCTGGACGACCGCGGCGAGCACAGCGCGCTGCACGGCCGCACCGCTATCGGCATTCTGGTGCTGCAAGACCTGTTCGCCGTCGTGTTTTTGACCTTTGCTGGCGGCAAACTGCCGGAAGTCTGGGCGATTGCGCTGGTCCTCGTATTGGTGTTGCGCGTGCCGCTGTTGGCATTGCTGGGGCGGCTCGGCCATGGCGAGCTGGTGATGCTGTTCGGCCTGTTCGTGGCGCTGGGTATCGGGGCCGGCAGCTTCGGCATGGCCGGGCTGAAGCCGGATCTGGGCGCGCTGGTGCTGGGTGTCGTCATGGCCGGCCATCCGCGCGCCAGAGAACTGGCCCACACGCTGTTTCCGCTCAAAGACCTGCTGCTGGTCGGGTTTTTCCTGCAGATCGGCCTGTCCGGCCTGCCGGGATGGCCGCACCTGATCGTCGCTGGCGTCCTCATCCTGCTGGTGTCGGTGAAGATCGTGCTGTTCTTCCTGGCGTTTGCGCAATTTCGTTTCCGCGCCCGCTCCTCCGTTCTCGGCGCATTGGCCCTGGGCAGTTACAGCGAGTTCGGCCTGATCGTCAGTGCGTTGGCAGTGCAGGCCGGGTGGCTGGAGCCGCATTGGCCGGCGGTGATCGCCATCGCCATCGCCGGCAGCTTCATCGTGGCGGCACCGCTGCAACAGGCGGCGCACTCGCTTAACCCGCGCAAGCACCGCTGGCTCCCCC
>CAXBDI010000088.1:0-16658 GCA_963974445.1 uncultured Alphaproteobacteria bacterium | reverse complement strand
GCCGCCGCCGCCACCCGGACGAGCAGCCGATCTTGTTTGGCGACGCCCGCATCGCCGTGTTGGGCATGGGCCGGATCGGCGCCGGCGCTTACGGCGACCTGGTGCGGAATTGCGGCGATGTCGTCGTTGGTGTCGAGGTCGACTCGGCGAAGGTCGCGCTTGCCCGTGAGCAGGGATACAGAATCGTGCAGGCGGACGTCACCGACCCGGCCTTCTGGCATCGCCTGGAACGCGGCAAGGTGGAGTTGGTGCTGCTGGCGATGCCGGCGCACGACAGCAACATTCATGCCTATGAATTGCTGCGGGCCAGTCATTTCGAGGGCAAGGTCGCCGCTATCGCCCGTTTCGCGGACGAGGTCGAAGCGCTGAAGCAGGCCGGCGTCGATGTCGCCTTCAACATGTATGCCGAGGCCGGCAGCGGTTTTGCCGGCCACGTGCGCAGCAACCTCGAAGATATCCTGCCCAGAGTGAGTATCAGCTCATGAATCCTCCATCCGAAGGCCCTGTCGCGCTCTCCTATGATGAAGTCGGCGACGGCCCGCCGCTGTTGATCCTGCACGGGCTGCTGGGGCAGTCGCGTAATTGGGCCAGTCAGATGAAATTGTTTGGCGAGCACTACCGAACCCTGTCGGTCGACCTCCGCAATCATGGCCGCTCGCCATGGGCTGCCGGCATGACCTACGAAGATATGGCCGCAGACATCGCCATGCTGGCGGAGAAGGTCGGGCCGCCGGTGCGTATCGTCGGGCACTCGATGGGCGGCAAAGTCACCATGGTCGCGGCCTTGAAGTATTCCGATCTGATCGAAAAGGCGGTCGTGGTCGACATCTCGCCGATCCGGCACGAGGACTCGCCCTTCTATGGCTATCTGGAGGCGTTGCTGGCGCTCGACCTCAGCGCGATCACCCGCCGCGGTCAGGCCGACCGGCTGCTGCGTGAGGCGATTCCCGACGCTGCGGAGCGCGCCTTCCTGCTGCTGAACCTGGCGGCGGAGGCGAATAAAGGTTTGCGCTGGAAGCCGAACTTGCGGGAACTCTACGACCGCCTCGGCGATATTCTGGACTGGCCGGAGCACCTGTTCGACTACCAGAACCCAAAGCCGATCGTGTTCGTTGCGGGCGGTAATTCCCCCTACATCCAGGACAGCCACAAGCCGGCAATCGAGCGTCTGTTCCCCAATGCCGAATACGCCACCATTCCAGATGCGGGCCATTGGGTGCATGCGGAACAGCCGCAGGCGTTCTACGAGACAGTTGCGAGCTTCCTCGCCGGCTAGTTCGGCGCTATGTTGCGCTGCAACAATCTGGCGGATCTCTTTTGAGGATCGATAACGATGGTCACCACTGACATTCACGGACCCACCAGCCATGTCTATTTCTCGCAACGGCTGCGCCTGCACTATGTCGACTGGGGCAATCGCGCAGCCCCGCCACTGCTGATGGTGCACGGCGGCCGCGACCACTGCCGCAATTGGGATTGGGTGGCGCAGGAATTGCGGCACGACTACCACATCATCGCGCCCGACCTGCGCGGGCACGGCGACAGCGAGTGGCTGCGCGGCTCGGTCTACCGCACGCAGGATTACGTGTACGACATCGCTCAGTTGATCCATCAGCTTGATCTGGCGCCGGTGACGATCCTCAGCCACTCGCTCGGCGGTCAGATCAGCCTCGCCTATACCGGCATCTATCCGGAGAACGTCGCCAAAATCCTGGCGATCGAGGGGCTGGGTATGTCGCCGAAGCGCAATGCGGAGCGCGAGGCGCAGCCGCCCTATGAGCGCATGCGCAATTGGATCGGCGAGTTGCGCGGCATCGCCGGGCGCATGCCGCGGCGCTATGCAACGCTCGACGAAGCCTTTCAGCGCATGCACGACGCCAACAAGCACCTGTCGGCGGAACACGCCCGCCACCTGACCGAGCATGGCGTCAACCAGAACGAGGATGGCACCTATAGCTGGAAGTTCGACAACTACGTCCACGCCGACCGCCCTTTCGGCATGAGCCCCGACCAGAACGCAGCCCTCTGGCAGCGCATCGCCTGCCCGGCTATGCTGGTTTATGGCGAGGATAGCTGGGCCAGCGATCCGGTGAAGGACGGCCGCGCCAAGCATTTCAAGACGGCGGAAATCGTGCGTGTGCCAGATGCGAGCCACTGGGTGCACCATGACCAGCTCGACATTTTCATGGGCCATGTCAAACGCTTCCTGAGTGCGGACTACCGCACCCCCTAGCCTGGCCGCAAAGCCTTGCCTACACTGCGCCTTAAGTCCAATGCGACACCCGCAATGAGAAGAAATGGGGAAGGTTATGTCCACCTACGATTATATCGTCGTCGGCGCCGGTTCAGCTGGCTGCGTCGTTGCAGCCCGGTTGAGCGAGGATTCGTCCAAGTCGGTTCTGCTGCTGGAGGCGGGACCGGAGGACAAGTCGATGTGGATCAATATCCCTGCCGGCTTTTCCAAACTCCTGAACAACCCAACCTACAATTGGAATTTCGAGACCGAGCCAGAGCCGACGATGCACAACCGCCGGATTCCGATCCCGCGCGGCAAGACGCTGGGCGGCTCGTCGTCAATCAACGGCATGCTGTATGTGCGGGGCAATCCGCTTGACTACAATTCGTGGAGCCAGCTTGGCAATCGCGGTTGGTCGTATGAAAGCGTGCTGCCCTACTTCAAAAAGTCGGAGAATTTCGAGGGCGAAGGCGACGAGACCCGCGGCAAAGGCGGCCCCCTCAATGTCGCGCACATGCGCGAACACCACGAGATTTGCGACGCCTGGATCAAGGCGGCGGAGGCGGAAGGCTTCCCAATCAACAAGGACTACAACAACGGCAACCAGGAGGGCTTTGGTTACTATCAGGTGACGCAGAAGGACGGCAAACGCCACTCGCTGGCCCGTGCCTTCCTCGACCCCGCCAAAAGCCGCAAGAACCTGCACATCGTGACCAGCGCCATGACCGAGCGCGTCGTGCTGGAGGGCAAAAAGGCCGTTGGTGTCGAGTACTCCGTTCACGGCAAAAAAGAGATCGCGAACGCCGGACGTGAGGTCATTGTCTGCGCCGGCGCGGTCTCGTCGCCCGGTATCCTGGAGCATTCCGGCATCGGACGCCCCGAGGTGCTGACGCCGCTCGGTATCGACGTGCTGCATGAACTGGCAGGCGTCGGCGAGAACTATGGCGACCACTGCGCGCCCCGCATGCGCTGGCGCGTCACGCGCCCCATTACCCTGAACGAGCAGAGCCGCGGCTTCAAACTCGCAAGGGAGGTGCTGAAATATTACACCGGTGGCAAGGGCATCCTGACCCTGACCGCCGGCGTCGCCTACGGCTTCATCAAGACCACGCCGAATGTGGAGGAGCCCGACATGCAATTCCACTTCGCGCCCGCCTCCTACGGCACGGCAGCGACCCGCGATTTGGAAAAGGAGCCGGGCATGACAACCGTGATCGGCCAGTGCCGGCCGGAAAGCCGCGGCTCAATCCATATCAAATCGGCCCGCGTTGGCGAGGCGCCGGCGATCCGTCCGAACTTCCTGTCGGAAAAGGCCGATCAGGATTGCACGGTCGCAGGCTTGCAAACGGCGCGCCGCGTCATCGAAAATCCGATCATGGATCCGTACCGCAAGTTCGAGGTGGCGCCGGGCTCCGACTGCAACACCTATGACGAATGGCTGGATTTCGCCCGCTCCAACGCACAAACCACCTACCACGTGGTCGGCACCTGCAAGATGGGGCCGGAACACGACCGCATGGCCGTGGTCGACGATCAGTTGCGGGTGCGCGGGATTGAGGGGCTGCGGGTGATCGACGCCTCGATCATGCCGACCGTGCCGAGCGGCAACACCAATGCGCCGACCATCATGGTTGCCGAACGCGGCTCCGATTTGATCAAGGAAGCAGCGAAAGCCTGAGCCAAGCGACCCGAGAGACCCTCTTGCCCCGGCCTTGCACCGGGGTCCGCGCGCGCATGGGCTGCTTGTCGGGTTGGACTCCGGGTCGAGCCCGGAGAAAAATAAGGGTGTTGTGCGTCAGCGCTGAACCCTAAGCCGCCCGCTTTTTTCGCACCTGATCCCAGGCAGCGTTAATGCGGGCGGCTTTGGCGGTGGCGACGTCGACGGCCTCCTGCGGCATGCCTTGCGCCATTAGGCGGTCCGGGTGGTTCTCGCGCACCAACTGCCGGTGTTTGGCGCGGATTTGCTCCAGCGGCGTGTCGTGTTTAACGCCTAGGATCGTGTAAGGGTCGCTTTCATCCTCACCCAAATGGGTCTCGCGGATACGGGCGAAGTCGCCGGCGGAGATACCGAAAATTTCGGCAACCCGGCGCAGGAACCGCATTTCGTCGGGATGCACCTCGCCATCCGCCGTGGCGATGACGAACAGGCAGTCCAGCACCTGTTCCAGCACCAGCGGACTGTCGCGCAGCAGGTGCGCCAATTGCTGGGCGTAGCTTTCGAAGCCGGCAACGTCGCGCTTCGCCTGGTTGAACAGCCGGGCGACGTTCCGTTCCTCGTCCGGCGCGGTGCGGAAAACGCGGCGGAAAGCCGCGATCTCTTCCTTAGTGACAACGCCGTCGGCCTTGGCCATTTTGGCGCCCAGCGCGATGACGCCGATGGTGAAGCCGATCTGACGGGTCGCGTCGTGCCCAACACGGTCCGGTTGCGGGCCGTCTCCGTCTTTCTGATCGACGGCAAAGTGGCCGGCGACCGCGCCAATCAGCGCGCCCAGCGGTCCGCCGACAGCCAGGCCGGCGGCTCCACCCAAAATCTTTCCCCAAATGCTCATCGCGTACCTCCGCCTCGGCTGCGGCAGGTGATCGGCAGTCTGGACCGCCGCAGACGCATAGACCATAACCGTGTTTGGCCCCTTAACGCCATATCACGCAGCGCCACACCACCGGAGGCTCGATCATGCAGCAGTCCGCCCCAAGCCCCAGCATTTCCGTCGGGGATGTCTTTCCGCCGTTCGAAGGGCTGGATCCTAACGGCCAGACGATCAGCCTGAACAGCGACGCACTGGCCGGACGGCCCCGGCTGCTGGTGCTGCTGGCCGACGTGGATGCCCCAGCGACGGCCGCCGGTCTGCAGCGCCTCGCCGCCTGGGCGGAGAGGTTGGAACGGCTCGACGTGCGCGTGTTCGTGGTGCTGCCGCTGCCGCCGGCGCTTGTCAAAGGAAAAGCCAAGGCTCTGAACCTGCCGTTTCCCGTGCTTTGCGACCCGGAATGTGCGGTGGCCAGCCGCCTGGCGCCGAGCGCGATGCAGCCGGATGGGCCGGCTTTGGTCAGCCTGTTGCTGCGCCCGAACGGGCATGTGCAGGCGGTACTCGCCGACGAGACCGAGGATCATGGCGACGTCGCCTGCGCCCATGTTGAGACCCTAAGCGACGAGCGCGCGCACCGGGTGGTTAGCGGCGGTGTGGCACCGGTTCTGTTCATACCAGATGTCTTTAGCGAGGCCGATTGCCAGCGGCTGATAACCATATTCGCGATGCAGGGGCCCGACTATGTCGAGCCGGGCGACGGCACCAAGGGGCGCACCTCTGACTACAAGATGCGCATCCCCGACTATGGCCGCAACGACCGGGTCGACCATTGGGTGATCAATGCCGAAATGACCAAATTCGTCGCCGACCGCCTGTTTGCCCGCATTGGACCGGCAGTGCAGCAGGCGATGCACTTCAAGGTGACCCGATACGAGCGTTTTCGCATTGGCCGCTACCAGTCGCTGGACAGTGCGCCCGGCATGGTCGGCGCGGCGCACGGCCATCGCGACAATACCGAACCGCAGGTGGCGCACCGGCGCTTTGCCTGCTCCGTCGCCCTGAATGCCGAGGCGTACGAGGGCGGCGGCCTGGTCTTCCCGGAATACAGCGGTGCCGAATACGCGCCGCGCACGGGGGAGGCGCTGGTGTTCTCGTCCTCGCTGCTGCACCAGGTCATGCCGGTAACTCGCGGCACGCGCTTCGTGCTGTTGAGCTTTCTGTTTGGCGATACGTAGCGCCGGGCCTGGCTCTACTTTGCGGTAGGCAGTTCGTAGTCGTTGAACCGATCGCGCAGTTGCAGCTTCGAGAGTTTGCCGGTGGCGGTGTGCGGCAGTTCGTCGACGAAGACGACGTCGTCTGGCGTCCACCATTTGGCGATCTTGCCGTCGAACCAGGCCAGCATTTCGTCTTTGGTGACAGTCTCGCCCGGCTGTTGGACGATCACCAGCAAGGGCCGCTCGTCCCAACGGGGGTGGTGGATGCCGATGACGGCGGCTTCCGCCACCTTGGGATGGCCGACGGCGATGTTTTCCAGTTCGATGGAGCTGATCCACTCGCCACCCGACTTGATCACGTCCTTGATGCGGTCGGTGATCCAGATATAGCCGTCCGGATCGATGGCGACGACATCGCCGGTGCCGAACCAGCCGTCGATGCGATGGCTCGACGTCTTCTCCGTGTTGAAATAGGCGTCGATCACCCAGGGGCCGCGCACCATCAGCTCGCCGACAGCGTTGCCGTCCCAGGGCTGCTCTTGGTCGTTCTCGTCGACGATCATCATGTCGACGCCATAGAGGGGTCGGCCGGCGGATTGCTGCCGGTCGACCTTGGCCTTGCCGGTCAGGTCCTTGAACTGGAATTTGGGGGTGTTGACCGTGCCCAGCGGCGACATCTCGGTCATGCCCCAGGCGTGCACGACCTCGACGCCGTATTTGTCCTGGAAGGTTTCCATCATCGCCCGCGGGCAGGCGCTGCCGCCGATGACGACGCGGTTCATGTGCTCCAGCGTAGCACCGGTGGAGCGCAGATGGTTCAACAGGCCCAGCCAGACGGCCGGCACGGCTGCGGTCAGCGAGACCTGCTCGCTATCCAGCAGTTCATACAGGCTCTTGCCGTCCAGGTCGCGGCCCGGCATCACCATCTTCGCTCCGGCCATGGCGCACGCATAGGGCAGGCCCCAGGCATTGACGTGGAACATCGGCACCACCGGCAGCACCGTCTCGCGCGCCGAAATGTTGAGCGCATCTGGCGAGATCGCGGCGAATGTGTGTAGTATTGTTGATCTATGACTATAAAGCGCACCCTTCGGGTTGCCGGTCGTGCCGCTGGTATAGCAAAGAGCCGCGGCGTTGCGCTCGTCGAAGGTCGGCCAGGTGTAGTCGGCGTCCTGGCCGTCGATCAGCTCCTCAAAGCACAGCGCATCCGGCAGGACCGAGGGCATGCTGGCGCGGTCGCACATGAAGATCACGCCCTTCACCGTCTTGAACGACGGCATAAGGTCCGCAATCAACTCCGCGAACGACGTGTCGCAGAAGACGTACTGATTTTCGGCGTGGTTGACGATGTACTCGATCTGCTCCGGAAACAGCCGCGGATTGACCGTGTGAGTCACCGCGCCCATGCCGGCGATGGCGTAGTAGGCCTCCAAATGGCGGTAGGTGTTCCAGGCCATGGTCGCGACGCGCTGACCCGGCTCGACACCCAGGGCGATCAAGGCTTTGGCGAGGCGCTTCGAGCGCTGCTCCGCCTCAGCCCAGGCATAGCGGTGAATGCCCTCGTCCAGGGTGCGGCTGACAATCTCTGTCTGGCCGTGGTAGCGGGCGGCGTGCGCGATCAGGCTGGAGATCAGCAGCGGTTGGTCCATCATATTGGCGAGCATGGGCGGCCTCCGGCAAAAACGGGCTAGGAGCGAATTGTTATCCGATAAATGCCGCGGATCGGGCCAGCGGGCAAGTGCAGTCGGCCGATACAAGTTCGGCCCCAACCGAAGCGCCCGCCGCCGCTAAGGTTTAGCGAGCCGCCAGATGCGATTGCCGACATCGTCGACCACCAGCAAACCGCCGCTGCGATCCAGCAACACACCGACCGGACGGCCGCGCGCCTTGTCGCCATCCAGGAAGCCGGTCAGCACTTTCTGAGGATCGCCAGCCGGGCCGTCTGCTCCGAACGGCACAAAAATCACTTCATAGCCGCTGCGAGGGTCGCGGTTCCACGAACCATGCTGGCCAATGAACGCACCCGGGCCGTACATCGATGCGACGCCACCGCCGGCGCCATCGGTTATATCCAGGCCCAACGAGGCGGTGTGCGACCCTAGCGCATAATCCGGCACAACGGCCGTGGCGACGAGATCGGGTCGTTGCGGCTCGACGCGGGTGTCGATGCGTTGGCCGAAATAGCTATAGGGCCAGCCGTAGAACGCGCCATCCCGCACCGAGGTCAAGTAGTCTGGCACCAGATTGTCGCCGAGCTCATCCCGTTCGTTCACCACGGTGTAGAGCGTGCCGTCGCTCGCGAAGTCCATACCGACTGGATTGCGCAGCCCGGTGGCGAACACCCGGCCAGTGCCTCGCTGCCGGTCGATCTTCCAGATCGCTGCCCGGCCCTGTTCGGCGTCCATGCCGTTTTCGGCGATATTGCTGTTGGAGCCGACAGCGGCGAACAGGCTGTCGCCGTCGGGACTGGTGATCAAATTCTTTGTCCAATGACGGTTGATCGGGCCTGCCGGCAGCGCGAAGAACGGTTGCGGCGATGCGGTAATCACCGTCTCGCCGTCGCGATAAGGGACGGTGACGATGCCGTCGGTATTGGCGATGTACAACGTGCCATCGACCAGCGCCATGCCGAAAGGGGAATTGAGGCCGGTTAGAAACGCGGTCTTGGTCTCGGCAACGCCATCTCCATCCCCATCGCGCAGCAACGAGATACGGTTGGCGCTGGGCACGGTAGCGCCGGCTTTCGCCATGATGCGCTTCGCGATAAAGCCTTTGATCCCAGTGTTGTTTTCGGGCCGAGGCGGCGCGTTGGTTTCGGCTACCAATACATCGCCGTTCGGCAATTCATAGACCCAGCGCGGATGATCGAGGCCAGCGGCAAACTCTGTCACCGACAGACCAGCAGCAGGCTTCGGCGTCATTCCTGGCGGCCAGGGGTCCGCTTCGGCAATATTAACGGTGGGTATGAGCGACGTTTCTGGGGCAGGCAAAATCGGGTCGCGACCAAATCCCGTCGAAACCGGCGCCGGCGGATCGGCCGCACAAGCATACAACCCAAAGGAGAGTAGAAGAACACTGATCGCTCTGGCAAAGTAGGTTTTCATTTAGTGTCCTTCCGATATACCATTGGAATGCGTTACCTATCGACCGATCGCAGCCGTTTTTACAAAAATAGAAACCGACGCCTTATGATAGTTGTTCCGTCCTGCGCCAGCATAGCAATTGCCATTGGTCTGCTCCGTCATCCGCTAGCTCGATAAGGAGGAGGACAGCTCGTGTTTTCATATCTGGTCAGACGCATTTTTCAATCGATTATCGTCATGCTGGCGGTGGCGCTGATTTCCTTCCTATTGTTCGCGTTTGTCGGCGATCCGGTTTCCAGCCTGGTGGGCCAGGATACGACCCTCGAGGAGCGGGAGGCGATCCGCGAGGCGCTGGGCCTGAACGATCCATTTTACCTGCAATTCGTGCACTTTATCGGCGCCGCGATCCAGGGCGATTTCGGCCAGAGTTGGTTCTGGAAGAAGCCGGTGGCGGAGTTGATCGCCAGCCGACTGCCCGCGACTTTGGAGCTTGTGTTCGTGTCCGCCATTCTGGCGATGGGCGCCGGCGTCATGCTGGGCGTACTGACCGCCATCTACCGCTATCACTGGAGCTCTCGTTTGCTGCTGACGATCTCTCTGGTCGGCGTGTCGCTGCCGACTTTTCTGATCGGCATCGGCCTGATCTATCTGTTTTCCGTCATTCTGGGCTGGCTGCCATCCTTCGGCCGCGGCACGACCGTCGACCTGGGCCTCTGGCAAAGCAGCCTGCTGACGCTGAACGGCTGGGCGCACATCATCATGCCGGCCTTCACGCTGTCGCTGTTTCAGATGACCCTGGTGTTGCGCCTGACCCGGACAGAGATGCTGGAGACGCTGCAAACCGACTTTATCAAGTTCGCCCGCGCCCGCGGATTGGGTAAGGGCACGGTCTATTACCGCCACGCGCTGCGCAATACGCTGGTGCCGGTGATCACCATTGCCGGCCTGAATATCGGCCTGCTGGTCGCGTTCTCGATCATCACAGAGACGGTGTTTCAGTATCCCGGCGTCGGCCTGATGTTCCTGAAGGCCGTGACGCTGGTCGATATTCCGGTGATGTCGGCCTACCTGATGCTGGTCGCGCTGATTTTCGTCTCCATCAACTTCGTCGTGGATGTGCTGTACTTCGTCGTCGATCCGCGCCTGCGCACGCAGACCACGTAAGGGAGGGCCTGCGAAATCATGGCTGAGCAAGAGCAATCAAGTCTGCGCGTCTTCCTCGACAGCGATCTGGTGCATAGCTTCAAGCGGTCGCCGGTGGCGATTATAGCGACGCTTGCGACGCTCGCCTGGTTTGTCGTGGCGGCGCTGGCGCCGGTGATCTCGCCGCATTGTATCGAGCCAGTGTGCCTCCACCTGATGAACGGCCTCAACCCGCCCGCCTGGACGGCGGGCGGCGTGGCGGAGTATCCGCTGGGCACCGACGAGCAGGGGCGGGATATCCTGTCGGCGATCTTCTACGCCTCGCGCATCTCACTGGTCGTGGGCTTTGCCGCAGTAGGCTTCGGCATGGTGCTGGGTGTGAGCCTCGGCGTGATCGCCGGCTATTTCGGTGGTTGGATCGATACGCTGATCATGCGCCTCGCCGACATGCAGTTGACCTTTCCCAGCATTCTGGTCGCGCTGTTGATCGCCGGCGTCGTGCGCTCGGTCATCACCGACCTGGCCGACCGGGGCATCATCAGCGGCATTACGTTCGAGGACGTGGCGGTGTTCGTGCTGATCGTCGCTATCGGCCTGTCGGACTGGCCGCGCTTTGCCCGCGTCGCCCGCGGCGCCACCATGGTGGAGTTGAACAAGGGCTATGTGGCGGCAGCCAAGGTTTTGGGCCTGCCGTCGCGACGCATCATGGTGGTGCATGTGCTGCCGAACCTGATGGGTCCGATCCTGGTGATCGCCACCATCGGCCTGGCGTTGGCGATCATCTCGGAGGCGACGTTGTCCTTCCTGGGCGTCGGTGTGCCGCCGACCAACCCGTCGCTGGGTACGCTGATCCGCATCGGCAACGAGTATCTGTTCTCCGGCGAGTGGTGGATCACCCTGTTCCCGGCGCTGGCGCTGGTGACACTGGTCCTGTCGGTCAACGTCATCGGCGACTGGCTCCGCGACGCTCTCAACCCGAAGCTGCGGCGGTAGGACGGCATCCAATAAGCTTTAGCGATGCGGCCTCGGCTTGATCAATGTCGGCCCCAACTGGTCGCGGAGCATTTTGCGGCCGACTTCTTCGACCCCGCCGCGCGCCAGGGCACCCAGTTGGAAGGGGCCGTAGGAGACGCGGATCAGGCGGTTGACGTGGTAACCCAGCCACTGCATCACGCGCCGCACCTCGCGGTTTTTGCCCTCGCGGATGGAGACGGTCAACCAGGCGTTGGAGTCCATTTGCTCGTCCAATGTCGCCTGGATCGGGCCGTATTTGACGCCCTCGACCGTTGGGCCTTTGGCCAGATCTGCCAATTGCTGCACCTCAACCCGGCCATAGATGCGGACCCGGTATTTGCGGATCCAGCCGCGGCTCGGCAGTTCTAACTCGCGCGCCAGGCCGCCGTCGTTGGTAAGCAGCAGCAACCCCTCGCTGGTCAGATCGAGGCGGCCGACGCTCATCACCCGCGGCAGTTCCGGCGGCAAACGCTCGAACACGGTCGGGCGGCCTTGCGGGTCCTTGTTGGTGGTGACCAGCCCCGCGGGCTTGTGATAGCGCCAGAGCCGCGGCGGTTCGATCTTCGGAATAGGCTTGCCGTCGACGGTGATGTGGTCGCTCTCGGTAACGTTGAAGGCCGGCGAGTCCAGGCGCTTGCCGCCGACAGAAACGCGACCGGCGGCGATCCAGCGCTCAGCATCACGCCTGGAGCAGACGCCGGCGCGGGCCAGGCGCTTGGCGATGCGTTCGCCGGCCGGCGCCTTAGCCAGAACGTTAGCGGGCGTTTCGGGCTCAGCCATTCGGATCACCGTTCGGCAGCACCAGGATTTTGCCATTGCGCTCACCCTGGTTGGCGTGGCGGGCGGCTTCGGCGATCTGCTCAATGGGATAGGTCGCCTCCACCGGCACCTTCAAAGAGCCGTGGCGTACCAGATCGGCCAGTTCGAAGTACAATGCCTCGACCTCCTCGCGGCCCATGGTCGTCAGCGACTGGCCGAGCCAGAAGCCCACCAGTTTCTGCTGGCGGAAAATCAGTTGGTCGGCGCGCATGGTGCAGGTCGCGCCGGAGAGCAGGCCGTAGTTCACCACCACACCGCAGTCGGCCATGGCGTCGGCCATGCGCTCGGTCATCGGCCCGGCGACCGCGTCGATGCCGAGCTTTGGCAGCGCGTCGCCGCAAGCGGCCTTGATCTGCTCGACCATGTCGGGGCCGTCGAGCACGACCGCATCCGGCTCCAGGTCCGCGATGGCGTCGGCGGCGCCCTGGCGGCGGACGATGTTGACGGTGCGCAACCCCTGCGCCTTGGCGAGGCCGATCAGCAGGCGCCCGACCGCGGAGTTGGCGGCGTTCTGCAGCACCCAATCGCCCGGTTGCAGGGGTACGAAGTCGCGCAACATACAGAGCGCCGTCGCCGGATTGACCTTCAGCATCGCCAGTTGCAGCGCGTCGCCGTCCGCCGGCAGCTTCAGCAGGGTTGCGGCGCTGACGGTCTTGCGGCTGCACCAGTTCTCCCGACCCAGCAGCATCACCCGGTCGCCGGGTGCGAGGCCCTGCACATCCGGCCCGATGCTGACCACCCGGCCAATGCCCTCCGCACCCAGGGGGGAGGGTAGCGGCGGCTTGGCCGCGTACTTGCCCTCAACCAGCAGCAGGTCGGCGGGATTGATCGGGAAGGCGAGGATGTCGACCACCACCTGGTCGCCGCTCGGCGCCGGCGGGTCCGGCTGCTCGACCACCGTCAGCGATTGCTCCGGCGGGCCGAATTGGGTGACGTGGACAACATGCATGGCGAAAACTCCTGGCGGGCGAAGGTTTTGCTATAGTCTATGGCAATGTCCGATGCTCCGCACCCATTGGCGCACCCGATGCAATTGGCGCTCGTCGAGGCGCAACTGGCCTTCCAAGCGGGCGAGGTGCCGGTTGGCGCGGTCGTCGTGCGGGGTGGCGAGGTGCTGGCCCGCGCCCATAACCGGGTGGAGCGCGACCATGACCCGACGGCGCACGCCGAAACCTTGGCGATCCGGGCGGCGGCGCGACTGTTGGGCACGCCTCGGCTGGTGGATTGCGACCTGTATGTCTCGCTGGAGCCGTGCGCGATGTGCGCCCAGGCCGTGAGCCTGGCGCGGATGCGGCGGCTCTACTTCGCTGCATACGATCCCAAAGGTGGCGGCGTCGAACACGGCGCCCGGGTCTTCACCCGCGACACCTGCCATCACCGGCCAGAGGTGGTCGGCGGCATGGGAGAGACACAAGCCGCGGAATTGCTGCGCCGGTTCTTTGCGGCGCGGCGGTAGGCGGCGGCGTCGATCCCAGTAGGATGGTTCGCGAAAAACCAGGACAGACGACGCAAGGGAAAGCCGATGATTGCGATTTGGGTGAAGGTGCGGGTCAAACCGGAGAAACGGGACGAATTGCTGGAGGCCATCGAGGTTGACGCCCTCGGCTCCGAACGGGACGAGCGGGTCGCGACCCGCCCGGTATTTCCCGCCGATCCCGCCTATTGGTTCCCGAAATAGGGGCGATCGCAACAAAGACGCCCGTTCCACCCGTGGGCGAGCGATGACGCGTGTGGGAAGCCGCAGCGGCTTCCCATGAAAGACGCCTACTCCGCCGCGACTGCGGTGACCGACCGGTCCTGACCTGCGCGCACCAGCTTGCCCGGCAGTGCACCGGTGGCCTCGCCGTTCTCGAATACCGGCACGCCGGAGACGATGGTGGTCACGTAACCCTCGGCCCGCTGCACCAAACGGCGGCCGCCTGCTGGCAGGTCGAAAATCACCTCCGGCCGGCGGATTTGCAGGGCGTCGTAGTCGATGACGTTGACATCCGCCTTCAGGCCGGGCTTGAGGCGGCCGCGATCCTTGAACCCGAAGAAGTCGGCAGTCTCGCTGGTGTTGCGCCGCACCGCCCACTCAATCGGGAACTTGCCGCCGCGGGTGCGGTCGCGAGTCCAGTGGGTCAGCATGAAGGTCGGCATGCTGGCGTCGCAAATCTGGCCGCAGTGCGCGCCGCCATCGCCGAGGCCGATGATCGTCGCCGGGTCCTGCATCATCTCATACACCGGCTCGAAATCGCCGGTGACGAAGTTGGTGACCGGGAACAGGATCATGCCGCTGCCATCGCCTTCGGTCAGGAAGTCGTAGACGAACGCCTGTGGCTCCTTGCCTGCCTGCTGCGCCGCCGCTTCGACCGCAGCCTCCGGCGGCGGCTCGTACTGTGGCGGATCGTTCATGATGTACATGCGGTCCCACCGGGTGGCGATGGCCCGCTGCAATGGCGGCAGTTTGTCGAGGATGTCCTGCGAGTTGTCCTCCGCCAGGATTTTGGCGCGCAGTGCCGGGTCTTTGAGCTTGGCGACGCGCTCGGCGTGCGGCATGCCATTCAGAGCGGCAAAGCTAGGCCGGCCGCTAAATGGGGTCAGCGAGGTGGAGAGGCCCAGAATCACGCCAACCTGCCGTCCGCAGATCTGCGCCGTGACGTCGGCGCCGGCATCCCGCGCCGCGTGCACGTTCTTCATCAGGCGCCGCCAGCGGTCCGGATCGGAATAGCGGTCGGTGAGCAGGAACCAGAGCGGCCGCCCGGTCTCCTGGCCGACACTCTTCATCCACTCGAACTCGGCGGTCTCGTCCTCGAAGTCGTTCAGCATGCCGAAGGCGCCGTGATCGACCGATTTGAACGCCCGGCCAATGCCGATCAGTTCGTCGGGCTTGGCGTAGCGGCCGGGCACCCGCTCGCCGCTGGTGGTGCGGTGCGACTCGGTGCGCGACGTGGTGAAGCCGAAGGCGCCGGCCTTCAGCGCCTCTTCGGTCAGGCCGCGCATCTGCTCAATATCGTCTGGCGTAGCATCTTCAAAATTGATGGCGCGTTCGCCCATCACATAGACCCGCAAGGGGTGGTGCGGCATCTGTGCGGCCACGTCAATGGCGCGCGGCTGGCGCTCCAGCGCATCGAGAAACTCAGGAAAGCTCTCCCAATCCCATTTCAGGCCCTCGTCCAGGACGATGCCGGGGATGTCTTCCACCCCCTCCATGAGGTCGATCAGCGCCGTGTGGTCCTGCGGCCGGCAGGGGGCGAAGCCGACGCCGCAATTGCCGAACATGACGGTCGTCACACCTTGCCAGGATGAGGGCGCCAGTTCCGGATCCCAGGTCGCTTGGCCGTCATAGTGGGTGTGCACATCGACCCAGCCGGGCGTGACCAGCAGGCCCGTCGCATCGATCTCCCGCTTGGCCGGCCCGGCAGTGCCGCCAACAGACGCCAGCTTGTCGCCGTCGATGGCCACGTCGCCGACATAGCCCTCGGTGCCAGTGCCGTCGACAATCGTGCCGCCGCGTATGACGATATCATGCATGATCACGGACCTTTCTGAGAGGAAGTTGCAACTTGGCCGAAATGCTAGGCGCTGAATGGCGGTGAGCGCAAGTGGCTACACCAGTGGCGCGCACTGAGCGGGCCATGGTCCAGCGGATCGGCCCTACCCCCGCAACTCCTCCCGATCTTTGAATTGCTCCAGCGCCTCCGGGTTGGCCAGAGCCTCCTGGTTCTTCACCTCGCGGCCATGCACGACGTCGCGCACCGCCAGTTCGACGATTTTGCCGCTGCGGGTGCGGGGGATGTCGGCCACCTGCACCACCTTGGCCGGCATATGGCGGGGAGAGGCGCCTTCGCGGATGCGTTTGCGGATGGTTTGGATCAGGGCGTCATCCAATTCCAGCCCGTCGCGCAGGCACACGAACAGCACGACGCGGACGTCGTTGTCCCAGTCCTGGCCAATCACCAGCGACTCGACCACATCGTTCAACTGCTCGACCTGGCGATAGATTTCGGCAGTTCCGATGCGCACGCCGCCGGGGTTCAGCGTCGCGTCGCTGCGCCCATAGATGATGAAGCCTTCGTGCTCGGTGATCGCCGCATAGTCGCCGTGGCACCAGACGCCGGGGAAGCGCTCGTAATAGGCCGCCAGATACTTCTCATCATCCGGATCGTTCCAGAAGCCGAGCGGCATGGAGGGAAAGGCGTTGGTGCAGACCAGTTCGCCCTTCTCGCCCACCGCCGCCGGCTTGCCGTCCTCGTCGAAGATGGCTACGTCGAGGCCCAACGCCTTGCACTGCAACTCGCCACGCCAGACCGGCCCCAGCGGATTGCCGGAGACGAAGCAACCGCACAGGTCGGTGCCGCCGGAGACGCTGGCCATCTGGCCGTCCGGCATGACGTGCTCATAGATATAGTCGAACGCCTCCGGCACCATCACGCTGCCGGTCGACAGCATGGCGCGCATGGCGGAGAGGTCGTGGGTCTCCCGCGGGCGCAGCCCCTCCTTGGCAATGGCGTCGATATACTTCGCCGACGTGCCGTAGACCGTGCACTTTTCCTCGGCGATGAAATCCCAGAGCACGTTCGGCCCTGGATGGAAGGGTGAGCCGTCGTACAGCATCAGCGTTGCGCCCGACGCGAGGCCGCCG
>CAXBDI010000087.1:0-16787 GCA_963974445.1 uncultured Alphaproteobacteria bacterium | reverse complement strand
CACCGGCGGCTGCCCCGGCTAACCGGTCGGCGAATCCTTGGGCCTGCCGTTGATGTAGGGTTTGGAGACGGCGTAGAGCACATGGGTTGTCGGCGTTGGCACATTATATTGGCGGCCCAATTCGACCACCTTGCCGGCCAGCCAGGGCAGTTCCAGCTTGTTGCCGCGCAGCAGATCGACCGCCATCGAGGCGATGGACCGACCGTCCTGGCTATCGATCAGCTTGAGCCGCTGATCCGGTAGGTCGTCCGGCAGGTCGATGCCGCAGGCCTGGCCGACCGCCGTCGTCTCCGCCATGGTGGTGCGCAGCACGTGGCGCAGGTCGGGATCGCTGCGGCAGACACCGCTCCATTGCCGCGCCGCGGCGTTGATTGATGAGATGCCGACCAGGAAGACGAACTTCTCCCACAGCGCGCGCGTGATATCGGTCGATAGCGTCGCGTCCAGGTCGGAGGCGTCGCACAGCGCCTTCAACGCCTCGGCGCGAGGCGTGATGGCGCCGTCGAGTTCGCCGAACGTGAAGTGCTGGAACCCTCCCATCTGGTGGATTTTGCCGGGGCCATCGATCACCGCATTGATAACGGCGACACCACCCATCACATGCCCCTCGCCCAGGATCGGAGAGAGGCGCTCGGCGGCGTCGATGCCGTTCTGGATCGGGATTACGGCGGTTTCCGGCCCGACCAGTGGTTTGATCAGGGCGCCAGTCGTTTCCACATCCCAGAGCTTCGGCGTAAAAATCACATAGTCGACCGGGCCGAGGCTGGCCGGATCGTCGGTCGCCGGGGCCGGGTTCATGTGAAAGCTGCCGCGCGCGCCCTCGATCCGCAGGCCATCCGCCTGCATTGCCGCCAAATGCGGCCCGCGGGCGATAAAGGTGACGTCATGGCCGCCACGCGCCAGGGCCGCACCAAATGGGCCGCCGACACCGCCGGCGCCGACGATAACAATGCGGTGAGAGGACATGGAGGTACTCCGGCTGACAGGCAATCTTGGCGCCAGCATAGACCGCCCGACATGTCGCCGCCATGGGCGGAGTTGCCCTAGGCATCCGGCCGTTTATGCGGTACCATAATAGCGGGCGCGTTGGGTTAGCGATATGTGATGAGGGATATCTGATATATTCGGTTGATTCTGGCTGTGACTTTTCAAACACTTGTGCGGTCTGTTAGGCTTCTTTCTTCACTGTCGGCTGTGCCGGGAGACACTGCGAGAAATGGCTAACGACCTGATCGACGATAAGCCTTTGGCGGCCGGTCACGAGGATGAGTTTTACGCCATGCACAGCGGTCGACGGATGCGTGCGATGGGAATCGACCGGCGAGCCGGGGGCCATAGTCGACCGCCTCCCGCTATAGCTCCGCCGGGTGTTGCGACAGCGCTTCCGGTCGACTTCGGGGCACAGACCGACTAAGCCGAGCCCCACTCAACCTTGTGCGACGCCCGAGTTTGGCCGGTTCCGGCAATAGCGGGTTATCGTTGAACAATGGCCGGCAGGGCCGCCTCGGAAGTTCGTTTTGGACGAGGGTTATGGCCTTTCGGATGCTGCGGGAACAATTTGCGAGATCGTCTGATATGTCGTTAAAAACGCGCCGTCTCCTGCCAGTGCTTGGCTTGCTCCTCCTGCTATTGGGAGCGGGGGGTGTGTCGCCTGCCGGCGCGCAGGCGCCGGGCTCACGCGCACAGGATACGGAGGCCGCGAGCGATCCAGCGCCGCCGATTTCTCCGGAGCAGGCGAACGCCCTCGCCGATTTGCTGGGAGACGAAAAGGCGCGGGACGCCATCATCCAACAACTGGAGCAGATCGCAGGGACCGGCCGAGCCGTGGCTGCCGACGCAGCAGCGCCTGAAACCGAGTCGGTTTCGGTGGTCCGCCGGGTGGCGGAAACGAGCCGAACCATCGCGGAAACACTGGTTACGCATGCGATGGTATTCTGGAACCAGATCGCGCGCGCGCCGCAGACGTTGAAAGCTGTCAGCGATGTTCCGACCGACGTCGTTATCGAGGCGGTGACCGATTTGCTGTTGGTGATAGTGACCACGATCGTCTTGTTTTTGCTGCTGCGCCGGGGCGCCAAGGTCTTGTTCCGGCGGATGGGTGAGGTGGCGCAAGGTTTAGGGCTTTTGCGGACGTTTGGGATTGTCATCGCATCGGTCCTGATCGACGCGGCAGTGGTTCTGCTGGCCTGGGCCGGCGGTTACCTGCTGGCGCTGCTGGCCTTTGGCGAGACGGGTGAGATCGGCATTCGGCAAACGCTCTACCTCAACTCCTTCCTGATCGTGGAGATGGTGAAGGTCGTGGTCCGGGCAATCCTGTCGCCTAATGCCGCTTCCCTGCGGCCGATTTCTATTCCGGATCGAGGCGCGCGGGTGCTGTCTTTCTGGATCATGGTGAGCGTCAGCCTGGTGGGCTATGGGCAGTTGCTGATCGTGCCGATCATCAATCAAAACGTGTCGTACCTCACCGGAAACGGCATCGCCAACGTCCTGTCGATGATCGCGGTCGCCGTTCTGATCGGGCTGGCGATCGCCAACCGCCGCGCGGTGTCCGACTGGCTGCTGAACGAGCGGCAGATGGCGGAAAAGACGACCGTGACCCGTTTTGCCGCCCAGTATTGGCATGTGCCGGTCCTGATATACCTGATCGGGCTGTTCATCATCGTCATGGCGCGTCCGGGGGGCGTGCTGATCCCGTTGCTGATTGTCTCCGGTCAGATTCTGGCGGTGGTCGTCATCGGTATGGTGATCAGCGATTTCCTGAAGCGTGCCGTGTCGCGCGGCGTGCATTTGCCGGGGGCGGTCCGTTCGCGGTTGCCCTTGCTGGAGCGCCGGCTGAATACATTCGTGCCCCGCGCGCTGACCATCCTGCGGTTGCTGATCGGGCTGATCATCATCGGGTTTTCCGTCCACCTTGTCGGCCTGTTCGACGTCGAAGCCTGGTTGAACAGCCAGATCGGTGTGCGCCTGACCGGTACATTGCTGATGCTGTTGCTGATCCTTGCCTTGGCGTTCGGGGTCTGGCTCGCAGTCTCTTCGTGGATCGATTTCCGGCTGAACCCGGAATTCGGATCGATCCCCACCGCACGGGAGCGCACTTTGTTGACGCTGCTAAGGAACGCGTCGACCATCGTCCTGATCGTCATCACGCTGATGTTCGTCCTGTCGGAGGTCGGGATCGATATTGCGCCGTTGATCGCGTCGGCTGGTGTTTTGGGCCTGGCCATCGGTTTCGGCGCCCAGAAACTGGTGCAGGACATCATCACCGGCGTCTTCATCCAATTTGAGAACGCCATCAATGTCGGCGATATCGTCACGGTTGGCGGGACGACGGGCACGGTCGAACGCCTGACCATTCGCTCCGTCTCGCTGCGCGATCTTCAGGGCGTGTTCCACATCATCCCGTTCTCGTCGGTCGACATGGTCTCCAACTTCATGAGAGAGTTCGGCTATTATCTCTGCGATATGGGCGTCGCCTACCGCGAGAACCTCGACGAGGTAAAAGCCGCGATGACCGACTGCTTCAAGGAACTGCGGGAGAACCCGGCGTGGTCGAAAGATATTCTCGACGATTTGCAATGGATGGGGCTACAGAGCTTTGGCGATAGCGCCATCATCTTGCGCTCGCGGATCAAATGCATGCCGGGCCGGCAATTTGCGGTTGGCCGCGCCTACAACGAAATTCTGAAGCGCGTGTTCGACGAGCGCGGCATCGAAATTCCGTTCCCGCACCAGACCATTTACATCGGCGAGGACAAGGACGGAAAATCGCCGCCGCTCCGCATTTTGAACGAGAAACCGGCCAAGTCTTAAGCCCCGGCGGGAAATACCGCGTCGTTGGCAAGGGTGACGATGCAACTATGTTCGGTCTCGTATTGATCGCCGGCGTCGGCCTCTGCGCTGTAGAGTTCCAGCACTTGCACCGATAGGGCGCCCGCACCTACGCCGGCGCATTGCTTTTCGACGCGACATGTCTCGGCGCGGCAAGTCGGCGCTTGTCACGGCTTCTCAAATCGGTACGTCATTAGCGTAAATAAATGTCCTGGAGCGGCGGCTATATTGCGACGGTCAGAAAGTTGATGGGCCCGGTTTGGGGACGAATTGATGCAGTGGTTGGTTCAGGTTTTTTTTAAATATCGAATAAGTATTGCTTCTGACGCATACAAATATTTCAGAAAATTTATCAATAAATTTGTAAATTTTACGATATAGTTTTAACTTATTTGGCATACGGTTGCCGAAATTTTGCCATATTTGGCGCCGTAACCAAGGGCTGATTTGTGCGAAGCGTCCGGTTCCGATAACAAAAATTGAAACTGTAAAGATTTTTTGTTATTCAGAGAGCCGCAAACGGTGCAGGGAGAATTCAGTGGTGAGAGTTTTCGGCCACCATGTCCGACGCATGACGGTGTTTTTATGCGCATTGGAGGCGGCGATCTTTACTGCGGTGTTTTTCGCGGTGGCCAAAGGCTTGCCGCTCGCCAATCTCGACCCTGTCACGTTCGGAACGTTTATGGAGGTCGCGGTCGCCCCCGCCTCGCTTCTGTTCCTGGGAATGATCGCGCTCGGGACATACAATATCGATGTGTTGCAGACGCCGGGCGTCGTGACCCAACGGCTGATCGCCGTGGCCATCCTTGGCGGTGCGGTATTCCTGGCGGTTGTCGCGCTGGGCCTTAGCGACCTGATCACCATGCGGCAACTGCTGTTGGCGGAGGCGGCGGCTTTCCCGCTGATCTTACTGGGCCGTATCGGCGTCCGCCATTTGACCGCCATGCCGGTGCTGCGCAACCGCGCGCTGGTGCTGGGCACGGGCGAAAGCGCGCGTCGGGTGTGGGAGGCGTTGCGCGGCGACAACCTTGGACGGCTGTCTGGCTTTATGGACTTACAAACCGCCAGCAATCCGCACCCGCAGGTGCCACCGGCGCGGACGGTTGCGCGGCCGGACTCTCTGGTGGCTTACGCGACCGCATCCAATATCGATCAGATTGTCGTCGCCCTCGACGACCGGCGGGCGCTGATGCCGGTGGAGGAGTTGCTGGAATGCCGGATGCGGGGCATTACGGTGTACGACGCCAGCACCTTTATCGAGCGGGAAACCGGCAAGGTCGATCTGGACGGTATGCGGGCCAGTTGGCTGATATTCGGCGAAGGTTTTCACATCGGCCGGATTGGCCGCTTCCTTAAGCGCACCCTCGATATCGTGGTCTCCGGCAGCCTGCTGATCCTGTTCGCGCCCGTGTTGCTGCTGACCGCGCTGTTGATCAAGATCGACTCGAAAGGGCCGGTATTCTACCGGCAAATCCGGGTCGGCCTGAACGGTGCGCCGTACAGTATCCTGAAGTTCCGCAGCATGGTTCAGGACGCGGAAAAGGACGGCAAGGCGATCTGGGCCCGGTCGGGCGATGCCCGGGTGACCAGGGTCGGCATGATTATCCGCAAGGCGAGAATCGACGAGATTCCGCAGGCGATCAACGTCTTGAAGGGCGACATGAGCTTTGTCGGTCCGCGGCCGGAGCGGCCGGTTTTCGTCGAGCAATTGGCGGGGGAAATTCCCTACTATGCCGAACGCCATCGGGTGAAACCGGGCATTACCGGCTGGGCCCAGATCAATTACCCCTATGGCGCCTCAGTCGAGGACGCTCGCGAAAAGCTGAAATACGACCTCTACTATATCAAGAATCAGAGCCTGATATTCGATCTGGTCATTATCCTGCAAACGGTGCGGATTGTATTGTTCGCGGAAGGCGCGCGGTAGATCGGATGGAGGTCGCGTGCATGGCGTTGCCGCCGCACGCCAACTGGCGTCGGGCTGGCGGTGTCGAAGTAGCGAGGCGGTAGCAAGCAATGGAGGTCAACGCAATCCTCCTGCCGGCCATTGGTCTTGGCTACCTGGCTTGGCTTGGGAGCCTGCTGTTTGGCCGTTCCGGTCCCGGGCGTTGGCCGTTCGCTACGGCGGCCGCTGCGACGGTTTTGTGGGCCGGCGTTTTGTTCTGGGATGAGCGGGCCGCGGACTTGCCGATGGGCATTGTCACCGTGGCGGGCGTCTTGCGTCTTTGGGCATGGGTGTGGCTGGTGGGCCGTATCCTGGCGCTATGGCACGGCGGCGCCCCTTCCGATGAGCCCAACCCAGTCAAGCCGCCGGGCCAACTTCCGGTGCGGGTAGGCAGTCTGATCGCCATTGCCAGTGTGGCGATGGTGCTGGTGGCCGAATATGCCGGACCGATCTACGAGCCCCTGGACAACGCCGCAATAGGCCGATTGTGCCTGGCGGTGATCGGCCTGTTGCTGCTGGAAAATTTGCTGACACTGGCGCCTTCGCCCGCCCGTTGGGCGATCAAGCACCTGTTGATCGGGCTCGGCGCCGCGTTTGCATTCGATCTGTTCCTGTATTCGGAGGCGATGCTGCTAAAGCAGATCGGCTCGGTCACATCCGATGTGCTGCCTTATGTAATTGGGTTCGCGCTGCCGCTGCTCTGGATCAGCGAGCGCCGGCTGCGCGGTATCCGCAGTGAGGTCACTGTCAGCCGGATCGTCATGCTGCGGACCACGGCACTGGTCGGCAGCGGTGTCTATCTGCTCGGCGTCGCCGGTGTCGGATTTCTGATCCAGCAATTCGGTTGGACGTGGGGTCCGGCGCTGCAAATGGCCGGGTTTATCGGCGCGCTGATGGTGCTGGCCATGATGCTTGCATCCAGTCAGGTGCGCGCGCGGACGCGATGGTGGCTGTCGCGCAACTTCTTTCGCCTGCACTATGACTACCGCAGCGAGTGGCTGCGCTTTGTCGAAACAATGGCGGGCGAAGACGCACAGGCCGGGCGGCTGCATCAGCGGGCGATCAAGGCGACTGCGGATTTGTTGGATTGTTCCAGCGGCGTACTTTACTTGCGCACTCGCCACGGCGGCTTTGGGCCGGTCGCGGACCTGGCGTTCAGCAGCGCACTAAGCCTGGGCCCGCCGCCCGCCGCACTGTTGGATCGGTTGCAACCGGAGGCGGCGCTGATCGACCTGACCGCAGAGGGAAAGAGCTTTGGCGCACGCGAGACGGCGTGGTGCGACGCCATCGATGCCCGATGGGTATTGCTCGGGCTGTTCCACCGCCGCCGGCTGGTCGGCGCGATCTTGCTGGCGTCGCCCCGGGTGGAGCGGCCGCTGTCCTGGGAAGACCGCGACTTGCTGCAGATTTTCTCCGCCCAGATCGGTTCCTATGTTACGGAGGAACAGGTTACGCTAGCTCTAGCCGAGGCGCAAAGGTTTGAGCGTCTCAGTAAAAACTTCAGCTTTATCGCGCATGATATCAAAAATCTGGTCACACAGCTTTCATTGATTGTCACACAGGCCAAACGGCATGGCGACAATCCGGAATTTCAACAAGATGTGTTGAGCACGGTCGCCGAGTCGGTGGAAAAGATGCGGACAATGCTGTTACGCTTGCGCGAGGTTCAGGCAGGCGACGATACGCCGGCCTTACAACGGATCGCTCTGGGACCCTTGGTCAAGGATTTGTTCCAGCGCAAGGGCGCGCTTATCGGACGGCTGGCAGTGGGAAGTCTGGACGACGCCTTGCAGGTATTGGCCGAGCCCACCACGTTAGCCGCAGTGCTTGAAAATCTGGTGCAGAATGCCTTGGATGCTGTTGGCGACGATGGACGGGTTTCGGTCGGATTGGTCCGCCGAATCCGGTCGGGAGCGGGCGATGAGGCCGTCATCACGATTGAAGACAATGGGCAAGGAATGACGCAGGATTTTATTGACGACCATCTGTTTCAACCGTTCATTTCGACCAAAGAGACCGGGTTCGGGCTGGGCATGTACCAGTGCCGCGAATGGGTGGAGCGCTGGAACGGCAGGCTGGAGATGGAAAGCACTCCCGGCGAGGGCACGCGGGCCCGCGTCGTGCTGCCTCTTGCCGAACCTGTCACCGAGGCGGCATAGAATGATGGCCCAGGACCATTCGGCGCCTATCAGCACGGGAAGCATTTCCTTGTCTCACGCTGCCAGCAACGATGCCGGTCTCCCTTACCTGCTTGCGGTGGATGACGATCCCGGCATTCAGCGGGCGTTGAAATGGTGCTTCGATTCCTATGCGGTCGTAACGGCGGGAGATCGGGGGGCAGCAGTCGAAACGATGAGAAAGGTGCGCCCGGCGGTTGTCACCCTGGATCTGGGCTTGCCACCGGCCGTCGATGACGCGACCGAAGGCCTGGCGACCCTGAGCGCCATCCTCGCCATCGAGCCGAACACGAAGGTCATCGTCGTCAGCGGCAACGAGGACCACGCCAACGCCGTCCGGGCGATTGCCGAAGGCGCCTACGATTTCTATTCCAAGCCGATCGACGAAGATGTGCTGCAGTTGATCGTGCGCCGCGCGTTTCACGTGCACGAACTCGAGGCGGAGAACCGGGCGTTACGGACCGCGTCGAGCGACGATCATGGCATTATCACCAGCAGCGCCAAGATGCTGTCGGTCTGCAGCATGGTTGAGAAAATCGCGCCGACCGACGCCAACGTTCTTTTGCTCGGCGAGAGCGGCACCGGCAAAGAGTTGCTGGCGCGGGCGCTGCACAAGCGCGGCGGCCGCGCCGATGGGCCGTTCACTGCGATCAACTGCGCGGCGATTCCCGAGAACTTGCTCGAAAGCGAGTTGTTCGGGCATGAGAAAGGCGCGTTTACCGGCGCGATCAAGGCTCTGAGGGGCAAGATCGAACTGGCGAATGGCGGCACCCTGTTTCTGGACGAAATCGGCGATATGCCGCCGTCGCTACAGGGCAAGCTGCTTCGGTTTTTGCAGGAACGGGAGATCGAGCGGATCGGTGGGCGGGAGATCATTCCGGTCGACGTCCGCGTTGTCTCTGCTACTCACCGCGACTTGCGCAAACATATCGAGGACGGCAGTTTCCGGGAGGATCTCTACTACCGGATCGCCGAGATCGTTGTCGACATTCCGCCTTTGCGCGATCGGGGTGACGACTCCATTTTGCTGGCGCAGCACTTCGCGACTCGCTTTTCGAAACAGATGAAAACCGCGCCGGTCAAGCTGACGGCGGATGCCGCCGACGCCATTCGCGCTTACCGCTGGCGCGGCAATGTCCGCGAACTGGAAAACCGTATGAAGCGCGCGGTCATCATGGCGAGCAGCAACCTGATCAACGCAGAGGACCTCGACCTGGCGAGCGTAACATCCAAGGCGCGCGCGGGTTTCGACGGCCCTGTCGATATCATCAGCTTGCGCGATGCGCGCGAAGGCGCCGAAAAACAGGCGGTCACTGCCGCTTTGCACGGCCTCTCCGGGAACTTGTCTGCTGCGGCCAAGGCTCTGGGGGTCAGTCGCCCGACATTGTATAATCTGATGAAGCAGCACGGCTTAACGTCTGATATTGAAGAGGGGACTGGCAAATGACCGGTACTTCCACCAAGAACCGCACCGCACGCAACCTGCGAACCGCGCTTTTGGCGATGCTGCCGTTGATGGCCGTATCTCTCGCCAGTCCGGCCTTCGCCGACAGCGCAAAGTCGCAGGACTATTACAAGGACGCACTGGAATGGCTGCAAAAGGGCGACGGCCGCGCCGCGCTGATCCAATTGCGCAATGCGGTCAAAGAAGATCCGGAGAACTATAGCGCCCGGCTGCTATTGGGGCGGTTGTATCTGGAAACCCGCAACCTGCCGGCCGCCAGAAAGGAACTTGAGAGGGCCCATGCGGGCGCGCCCAGCGACGAGACCGAGGTCTTTTTCGGGCGGGCGCTGCTGGAACAGCGCGCATTCGACAAAGTGCTGGAGGTAGTCCGACCAGAATCGAATGACCTTTCATTCCGGCTGCCGAAGGCGCTTTTGCGATCCGAAGCGATGTTCGGCCTGAACCGGTTGGAAGACGCTATCGCTGGCCTGCAACCGATTCTGGACGAGCAGAGAAATAATCCGCCCGCGAACTTGCTGGTCGCCCGCATCAAGGTGAAACAGAACGACTATACGGCAGCCAACCGCTATATCGACGCGGCGCTGGCCGGCGACCCGAATTTTATAGATGCCTATCTGCTGCAGGCGCACATCGCCTACTCAACTCAGAAACTTAACCAGGTTCTGGAGATTTTGACGCGAGCCCAGGAACTGGCGCCAACCGACCCACGGCCGAAAATGCTACGTGCCGAAACCTTGCTCAGGATGGGCAGGGTCGACGAAGCGCAAGCAATAGCGAAATCTTACCAGGACGAAAATCCGAACGACGTTCGCACCGCCTTCCTGCTGGCCCGCATCCTGGCGACGCAGGCCAAATACCAGGAAGCTGATCAGGAACTGCGCAAGATCTCCGAGGCTGTGCGGGTGATCCCCGCGGCCAGCTTGCTGCAAGGCATCGTGAAGTTCCAGTTGGAGCAGTATGCCCAGGCGGAAGAGGCGCTCGTGCGCTATGTGCGCATCGCCGGGACGGACGGGCGGCAGGCCCGCCGGCTGCTGGCGACGGTGCAAATGCGCACGTCGCGGCCGCGGGCGGCGATCCAGACTTTGACGCCTTTGATCGAGGAGGGCTCCAGGGACGTAGCCAGTATGCAGCTTGCCGCCAGCGCGTTGTTGCGCACCGACGAGTTGGACGCGGCGCGGGATATGTTCCTGCGCATTATGCAAAACGGATCGGCGGCCGACGCGCTCCAGGCGCAGGCGTTTTATCGGGCGTTGCAGTCGGGCAAGCCGGACGTTACCGGCAAACTCACATTGGAACCTGCGGCGCTGCGCACGGTAAAGGTGCTGGACATGTTGCGCAACGGTGAGGAGGCGATAGCCTTCGAGGACGCCCAGGTCCTGGCCCAGGAATACCCGGACGATACCGCCGTCGCCAACCTTCTCGCCGGGATGTATATCGGGCGGGGCGAACTTGATAAGGCTCGGACGATCGCCGAAGCGGCGCTTGCGAAAGATCCAACCAATGCAGCGACGATGCGGACGATGGATCGCATCGATGTCGCCGAAGGTAAGTTCGACGCCATCGAAACCCGCATGCGTGCGGCACTCGAAGCGGAGCCGAAGAACGAATACCTGATCATGCGTCTGGGCCAGTTCCTGAACCAACGCGGCCGCCGCGATGAAGCCATTACGCTGCTGGAGGACAAGCGCCGGGAATTGCCGCAATCGCTCGTATTGCGCCGGGCGCTGATCCGTTGGAACATCGTGCAGAACAACCCGGCCGAAGTGCGCACCCTGGCGGAAGAGTTGATGGCGCTGGGCGAGGCCGGGTCTAACCCCGCGATTGAGATGGCCGGCGACACCTATTTGGCGATTAAAGACTACGACAAGGCCATCGAGACGTTCTCGAAACTCGTGGAGAAGGTCGGGCCGGCGGCGGAGTTGAAGCTGGCTCAGGCTCAATTCCAGGCCGGCCGGTTGGATGACGCTGCGGAAAGCCTGAATGCCCTGCTAGCGGCGCAACCGGATAACCGTTTGGCAAACACCAGCCTGGTGCAATTGTATCTGCGCCGTAGGGATGCCGAGAAAGCCATGGCTGTCGCAGACAAAGCGGCGGAAGTTAACGAAATCCTGGGTTTGGAATTGCGGGCGGAGGTGTTGCGCCAAACCAAACGCGTCGACCGGGCCATCGAAGAGTTGCGTAACGGCTTGGCCAAATACTCGGTCAGTGAGTTGGCGCGGCAAACCTTCCGCATGTTGATCGAAGCGGGCAAGCCAGAGGAGGCCAAAACGGTGTTGGCAGCCTGGCTGGTCGACCATCCGGACGACCCGGAATCGCTGCAACTGCTCAGCTCGCGGTATATCGTCGAAGGCGAATTGTCGGCAGCGGCCGCCTATTTGGAACGTGCCTATTCGTTGCTGCCGAACAACCCGGTAATCCTCAATAACTTGGCCTGGGTGCGTTACGAACTGGACCGGCCGGGCGCTTTGGCTGTGGCCAGGCGGGCGTATCGGTTGGCGCCGAACTCGGCGGCGGTCGCCGACACGCTCGGCTGGATTCTGATTCAGGAAGGCGAAACGGAAGAAGGTGTCAAGCTGCTGTACGCCGCCAACGATTCGGCTCCGACCATCGGTGATATCACCTATCACCTGGCGTTCGCGCTCGACAAAGCGGGCAAAAAGAAGGAGGCCGTCGAATTGCTCGAACGTGCTTTCAAGGAGGGCTCCGACGTCACGTTCGATCAGGAAGGCGAGAAGGCGAAATCCCTGCTGAACTCCTTGAAAGCCGGTTAAGGAACCCGTGTTCGGGTTTGCCTCTGGAGTGAGGTTAACCAATGGCTGAGGATGCATTCCCGCCAAAGCTGTTTTTGATCGGCGCGCAAAAGGCGGGGACGACAACCCTCGCCCACCTGCTGAACCAGCACCCGGATATCGTGCTGTCCGATCCGAAAGAACCGGGGTATTTCGTCGATCCCGAGACAAGGGGCGAGGCGTGGTACCGCTCGTGTTTCCCACCGGCACTGCCGGCGGTGCTGCTCGACGCCTCGACCGGCTATACCATGGCGCCGGTGCAGCAGGGCGGCCAGGATGCGGTGCCGGCGCGCATTAAGGCAGTCTCGCCGGACGCAAAGTTCATCTATGTGCTTCGCGATCCGGTGGACCGCACGATCTCCGCCTATTGGCATGACAAACGGTCTGGCCACCCGTTGGGTGATCTGCGCCAGGCAGTGGACCAAGAGCCGTTCTATGTCGATGTCAGCCTGTACCACTCGCAAATCTCGCTGTATTTGCGGCATTTCCCGCGCGAACGGTTTCTATTCGTGGATTTCGAAGAGATCGGCCACGACCCGGTGGCGGTAGCGAACCGGTGTATCGCGTTCGCCGGCCTCGATCCAAACCGGGCCGCGTTGCGTTTCGATGCGCCGAAAAACCAGTCGTTTCAATTCAACGGCATCGGCCGCCGCTTCTTCGATCTGTTTCCAAACGAGCGGGCGGCGAGCGATTTCGTCAGCGCCGTGAAAAGCATCACCCCGGACTTTGTCCATCGGCTGGCGAAGTCGGCAATGACCAAGGAAACCGAGGATACGGACCCTGCCGACCGGGCCTGGCTCGCGGAGCGGTTTCACGACGAAAACCGACAGATGGAAGCCTTGGTGGGTTTTCGGTTCTACCGCTAGCTGGCAGCGCCCGGCATTGGGGCGCATACCCCTGCAAGCGGGGCGGCATTTACATCCTGCAGACCGGGTGCTATCCGGTGTGACCAATCGGTGACGCTCGGCTCTGCCGTCGAAAAGCCGAGTGGTCCCTCGCTGCCGCCCCAACCGCAGGCTACCTATGAAAATTCTCGCTGGAAACAGTAACCGCCCGCTGGCTGAAGCGATCGGACGGTACCTGAGCTTGCCGATGACCAGCGCTTCGATCAAGCGCTTCGCCGATATGGAAGTGTTTGTAGAGATCGAAGAGAACGTGCGCGGCGAAGACATGTTCGTGATCCAGTCGACCAGCTATCCCGCCAACGATACGTTGATGGAATTGCTGGTCACTATCGACGCATTGCGCCGTAGTTCAGCTAAGCGCATCACCGCGGTGCTGCCCTATTTCGGCTATGCGCGGCAGGATCGCAAGACCGGGCCGCGGACGCCGATCTCGGCAAAGCTTGTGGCCAACCTGATAACAACTGCGGGTGCGAGCCGGGTGCTGACAATCGACCTGCACGCCGGGCAGATTCAGGGCTTTTTCGACATTCCGACCGACAATCTTTACGCGCAACCGGTGCTGGTCGCCGACCTGGCGAAACGTTATGCCGGTGAGGATCTGGTGATCGTCTCGCCGGATGTCGGCGGCGTCCTCCGCGCCCGCGGTATCGCCAGCCGGCTGGAGGCGGACCTGGCCATCATCGACAAGCGGCGGGAGCGGGCAGGGGTCTCCGAAGTGATGAACATCATCGGCGAAGTCAAGGGCCGCCGTTGCGTGCTGGTCGACGATATTGTCGATTCCGCCGGAACGCTGTGCAACGCCGCCGTCGCTTTGAAGGAGCGCGGTGCGCTGAGCGTTGCGGCGTATGTGACCCACGGCGTGCTCTCCGGCGGCGCGGTCGCCCGTGTCGAGAACTCGCCGATGGAGGCGCTGGTCATCACCGACAGCATCCAGGCGCCGGAGGCGGTGCAGGCCGCCCGCAACATCCAACAACTCTCGATTTCTCACCTGTTGGGCGAGGCGATGCTGCGGATCACCGAGGAACGGTCGGTTTCCAGCCTTTTCTGTTAAGGGTTCGCTCTACCCGCCTTCGGCCCGTCACCTGCCCATTCGTTCGGCTTCAGCAGCACGATAAACACGGGGCCGAGCGCCACGACGCCGGAAAAGCCCAGCATGGTCAATACTTCGGCGACGCACATGGTGGCAATCAGCTGAATAGGCGAACGGCCTTGGCAATGGACGATGACAATCAGCCGATAATGACGCCATCAGGCGATCATCGCCAATAGCGCTTTCATCAGGCTCACGATCGAGAGGCCAGCCAGCACCAGAACCACCCAGCGGCGAAAGCGCCTTGGGTCGACCCGGCGGAAGGCCATAGTGCCGAGCCAGGCGCCGAGGACCATCGGCGGGATCGCGAGGCCGAGCCGCGTGACCGTCTGCCAGTCGATCAGGCCCTGGTAGCTGGCCATGCCGCTGGCGAGCAGGTCGGCGAGGCCCAGAAACGTGATCACCGACGCCCGCCCCGCCGCGACACTCAGCGGTCCGGAGTAGTAATAGAGCACGATGGGCGGACCGCCGGCGGAGGTTGTGCCGGTCAGAACGCCGGCGAACAACCCGACGCCGAGCGTGCCGGCGGCGCCCGGCTGCTTCTTCAAGCTAAAGCCAGAGCGCAGCATCAGGCACGCGCCCAAGACGACGCCCGCGATCACCGCCTGCATCGGCGCTGGCTCGAGAAACCCCAGCAGCCAGAGGCCAATCGGCGTCGCCACCACGCTCCCCAGCAGCAACAGCGCCAGGCTGCGCCACTGGATCAACCGCCAGACGCTAGGCACCAGGCCCGCCGTGGTGATGACCTCCAGCATCAGGATCATCGGCACGGCCTGTGCCGCAGGCATGGCGAAGGTCAGGCCGACCACATAGATCATCGAGGAGCCAAAACCGGTGAAGCCGCGCACGAACGCCCCGATCCCGATCACGGCGGGGAGGTATGCCAGTTCCACCCACTCCAAGCCTGCCATGTGCGCTGTTCCTTCGACCGTCAGCCCAAAAGCGAACCGCCGTCCTGAGCCTTGTGCTTGGGACGGCGGTTGTAGCTGGCCTTGCCCTTTTTGGGCTTGATGCGGCGCTGATGGAAGAGGCGATCTGCCAAGCGCCGCGCGGCAGGATTGCGCGGCTTCATCGGATGGGGGCTCCGTCGGAGGGTTGCGGACGCCTGATTTAGGCGCGGACGGCCGTTTTGTCCAGAGCAGGGCAAGGGTCTGATGGCCCGCTCACCTTAGGGACGTGGGCGAACCGCATCGACAAGCGCCGGATATGGGCGATGAGGACCCATGCCTCGGCGCTCTCGATGGTTTTCTCCCGGTCTTTTGCCAATCGGCGACATTTCCCGAGCCAGGCAAAGGTTCTTTCGACAACCCACCGGCGTCGCAGAACCTCGAACCGTTCAGCGGTGTCGGAGCGTTTTACGATCTGGATGACTCAGCAGCCAATCCATGGTCGGAGAACAAAGTTACACCACGCCCCGGGACACAATCTGAGCAGGGAGGCCCCAAAGCTGGGCCACGTGTTTGCGGAGGTAGTGAAGCGCGTGCCGAAAGGGATTATCTGCCTGATCTCGGCACTCCAGTTTCACGAAATCACGCTGCAGCTTCCTCACAGCGTCTGGATCGCGGTCGGGTCCAAGGACCGCAAGCCCGCAATTGAGTATCCGCCAATCCGGGTCGTTCGATTCGGTGAAAAGGCGCTCATGATGGGTGTCAAGACCCATAAAATCGACTCGGTGCCGGTTCGGATTTTTGGTCCAGCGAAGACCATTGTCGACTGCTTCCGCTGTCGCGGCACGGTAGGCCTCAACGTAGCGCTCGAAGCGCTGCGCATGGGTTGGCGGTCCCACAAGGCGAAGCCCGACGACATCGTAAAATACGCGCAAGCACTGCGCATCTGGAGCGTGGTGCGACCTTATCTCGAAAGCGTGGTCGCCGATGAAGGGTAAGCCGGGCAATCTCTCCGCCGCGGTGCTCGCCCGGCTCCGCAATGCCGCGCGAGAGAAAAACACGGATTACCAACTCATCTTGCGACGCTATGCTATCGAGAGGCTGCTCCTTCGGCTCAGCATCTCTTCGTATCGGGACCAATTCGTCCTGAAAGGCGCTATGCTCTTCACTGCATGGCTCGAAGATCCGTTTCGTCCGACGCAGGACCTTGACCTCCTTGGCCATGGCGATCCCGCAGCATCATCAATCGAAGCCGCGTTTCGAGCCGTCTGCCAAACGCAAACAGAGGACGACGGACTTGTATTCGACACCGAAGGCCTCAACGCTGCGCAAATCCGTGAAGATCAGCAATACGGCGGCGTTCGCGTCAACACGAAGGCTTTTCTAGCAAAAACCCAAATCCCCGTGCAGGTCGACATCGGCTTTGGCGACGCCATTACGCCGGCGGCGCAAGAACTGGAATTTCCTTCACTGCTATCACCCGAAGGCCCACGGCTGAAGGCTTATTCGAAGGAAACCGTCGTCGCTGAGAAGCTTCAGGCCATTGTTGCGCTCGGTCGCGCAAACAGCCGGATGAAAGACTTCTATGATCTGCTTGTGCTGTCGCGCCCGTGTACCGGTCCACAGTTATGAGACATCGAACTGGGCTTAACAGGCCGTTGACGAAGTCTGTCCTGGACGCATTGGGCGATGTCTGATTCT
>CAXBDI010000086.1:0-16977 GCA_963974445.1 uncultured Alphaproteobacteria bacterium | reverse complement strand
CAAGGCGATCACAAGAAACAGTGGCGACAGGACAATAACGAGACCGAGCGCCAGCCACCATTCGATTACGGACTTAACCGTCCGGTTGCGCGTACGCCACAGGCCGCGGGGACGCGACGTTGCGCCAACAACCGACGGGGACCTGCGCCCGCCTAGCACGAGTCCCGCCATTGGTTTTAACCCTTCTGCTATTCGTTAAGCCTGCATTCATCTTTTGCCGCATAGGGTTAATGCACAGTTAACCGATGAAAGGATGTTCGGGATGAATCCGGTGGCGCGATTGATAATAGCGGTATGGTTGACGGCAGCATTGTTCGCCTCCGCTGCGAATGCAGCAGACTTGGTTGCAGTGCAGCAGGGGTTGGCGGCACGTGGTTATGAGGTCGGCGGCATCGACGGCGTGATTGGGCCACGGACCCGCGCGGCCATCCGCGCCTTCGAGATGGACCATGACCTACCGGTGACAGGCGACGTTTCCAACGCACTTCTGCGCAAGTTGGCGCCGCCGCGCCGGCTGGATCCGATCGTGCTGCGTCCACCGAATCCCGCGGTACTGCAAGGTCCTGACAGGCAACCAAAAATTGTCATTAAAGAACCGAAAATCGGACCATCTCCAGCCCCATCGCCGCCTGCTGCAACCTATCAAAACCGCAACTGGTTGGTCCGTGATTTGGATGAGGCCGGTCAGCCTTTCGGCACCGCCTTCGCCATATTTCTGGAGGCCGACGGCAAGATCGCCGGGCCGCGCTTCAGCCGGCAGATGCGGTGGCGGGAGGAAGACGGCGCCCTGCTAGTCTCGTACGAAAATGCCGTCGGGATGCGGATCGAGCGGAGGGGCAGGTTGGTCGATGCCGACCGGATCGCCGGTGAGGCCGTGGGCCCCGACGACAACACCTGGCGCTGGATCGCCGAGGCAAAGCGGGCTGATTGAGGGGCCTCAGCCGCCCCAAACTTCCTCCAAAAAGGCCAGCCAGTTCTCACCTAGCACTTTGCGGATGCGCTTTTCGCTCCAGCCGCGCTTCATCATCGCCTCGGTTAGGTTGACGTATTCCGAGGGACCATCCAGCCCTTTCGGATTGTCCGGGCGTTTGGCCATCGACATGGTGAGGGACCGGCCAAAGCCCTTGTCCGAACGCAGGTATTGGAAGAACGCGGCGTCCTGGCCCTGGGTGAAATCGGTGCCGATGCCGACCTGGTCCTCGCCGACGACGTTGATCATGTGTTCGAAGCCATCCAGCACGTCCTCGACTGTCGAGGCGTCGCCCTTCGGCATGAACGGCGTATAGGCGACGACGCCGACGAAACCGCCTTTGTCTGCGACCAGCTTCAACATTTCGTCCGATTTGTTGCGCGGATGTTCCATCAACGCATTGGGGAAGCAGTGTGTGTAAGCCACCGGCTTCTTAGAGTGCGCGACCGCATCGGCGCTGGTGACGTCGGCCACGTGCGAAAGGTCGACCAGAATGCCTAACTCGTTCATCAGGTCGATGACGTCGCGGCCATAGTCGGAAAGGCCGGAATCCCGGCTCTCCCAACAGCCGGAGCCGACCAGATTTTGTGTGTTGTAGGTCAACTGAATCACCCGCACACCCAAGTCACGGAACAGGCGCAGATGGTCGATATTCTGCTCGATCGCGTAGGTATTCTGCCAGCCCAGGATGATGCCGACCTTCTTCGCCGCCTTGGCCGCGCGGATGTCGGCGGCGCTGTGCACCTGCATCAGGATGTCGGCATTCTCCGCCAGATCCTTTTTCCACTGGGCGATGTTGGCCATCGTGTCGTTAAAGCCCTCCCAGACGCTGCAGGTGCAGTTGGCGGCGGTCAGGCTGCCCCTGTGCATCTGCTCGAACACGTCGCGCGACCATTTTGAGATGTTGAGCCCGTCGATAACGATGCTGCTTTGGTGCAAGGCGTCGGCGATAATGCTGGCCATAGGTGACGGCTCCTGACGTTGTGGGTATGATCGCCTCAGAGCCTAAACCCAGCTTTGCCCGGAAGGAACCTGCCTCGTGCCGGATACTGCGCTTTCGAACTCCGCCATCATCGCCGCATACCGTGCCAGGACCCCAGCATCTGCCGAATGGGCGGAGCGGGCGCGGCAGACTTTCCCCTCCGGCATTACCCATGACAGCCGGCACCTGTCGCCCTACGCCCTCTACATCACCCACGGCAAGGGCTCGCGGAAATGGGATGCGGATGGCAATGAGTATGTCGACTATTTTGGCGGCCATGGCGCGCTGATTCTGGGCCACAACCACCCCCGCGTGCTGGCGGCGATGCAGGAAGCTTTGGCCGACGGCACCCATTTCGGCGCCAGCCACCCGCGCGAAGTGCAATGGGCGGAACAGATCCGCAAGATGGTGCCGTGCGCGGAGCGGGTGCGTTTTACATCCTCCGGTACCGAGGCGACGATGATGGCGCTGCGCCTCGCCCGAGCCTTCACCGGCCGCGACACGGTGATCCGCTTCCGCACCCACTTCCACGGCTGGAACGACCACATGGCCAGCGGTCAGGCGGTGCATATGGATGGCACGCCGACGCCCGGCGTCGTCTCCGGCATCACCGCTGCAACCGTGCTGGTCGATCCCAACGACAGGGCAGGCGTGGAGCAGGCTTTTGCCGACCATTCCGTCGCCGGCGTGATTCTGGAGCCGACCGGCTCCTCCACCGGCATGGTGCCAATTGCGCCGGGCTTCCTGCAATTTCTGCGAGACCAATGCGACAAGGACGGCGCCGTCCTGATCTTCGATGAGGTTGTTACCGGCTTCCGCGTCGCTCCGGGCGGCGCTCAGCAGGCGACGGGCGTCACGCCTGACCTCGGCACCTTCGCCAAGATCATCGCTGGCGGCCTGCCCGGCGGCGCCATCTGCGGCAAGGAGGCGATCCTGGAATTGCTCGACTTCGAGAAGGCCGCTGAAAAGGGCTTTGAGAAGATCGGCCACCAGGGCACCTACAACGCCAATCCGGTCTCAGCCGCCGCCGGCCTCGCAGCCTTGGAAATCATCGCCAACGAGGATGTGTGCGGCAAAGCCAGCGCTTTCGGCGAGGCCTTGCGAGGCGAGATGAACCAGGTGTTGCGCGAGGAGGGTGTGCCGTGGGCGGTGTACGGCGAGCACTCCAGCTTCCATGTGTTCACCAACCCTAAGGGCCGTCCTGACGTTTCGCCGGATAACTTCAAGCCGCTGGACTTCGCCTATCCGGAATTGAAAGCGAATGCCCCCGGCGCGGTGCAGAAGCTGCGCATTGGCATGATCCTGAACGGCGTCGATATCATGGGCTGGCCCGGCGGCAATATCAGCGCCGTTCACACCGATGAGGATCGCGCCAAGACCGTCGATGCCTTCCGCGAGTCGCTGCGCATGATGAAGGCGGAGGGGGATTTGTAAGGCGTTTGGAGCCGGACTGGGTTGCCACGCCCCTCCGGGCGCTCGCAATGACAAGATCATAGGACGGATACTTTACTTCATCGTCGTCGCGAGGCCGTGAAGCGGACGTGGCAATCCAGAGTTCGTTTGCGTGGCCCGGGTCGCGCATTTTTTTGCCTCGCGCGGCCTTGACACGTCGAAATTTCATTCCCAACTCATAGGCGTCAGCCAGAGTGTGCCGCATATGCGGGCGCTACAAGGGCTGACAGAGCCGGCCCGATGGGCGGCTTTCGACCAACCGCATATTGCTTCCTCGAAAGGATGTGCACCATGACGACGTTTGATTTCTCCCCCCTGTTCCGCTCGACCGTTGGCTTTGACCGCATGCAGCGTTTGCTGGAAGCGGCTAACCGCGCCGATGAAGCAAACGGCTATCCGCCCTACAATATCGAGAAGCTCGAAGAGAACGCCTACCGCATCACCATGGCGGTGGCCGGTTTCGCCGAGGACGATCTCGAAATTGAGGTCAAGGAAGGCGTGCTGTTCGTATCCGGCCAACAGCCGGAAGACTCGACCGAGCGCAGCTTCCTCCATCGCGGCATTGCCGGCCGTACCTTCCGTCGCAGCTTCCAACTGGCAGACCATGTGAAGGTGCAGGGCGCCTCTCTTGAGAACGGCTTGCTGCATATCGATCTTGCCCGCGAAATCCCCGAGGCAATGAAGCCGCGGAAGATTTCGATCTCGGCGGCTAGCTCGCAGCCGACGGCGATCGAATCGCAGTCTGAAGCCGCCTAAGCGGCCCTCTCTTGCAAATCGTGATGCGGCTCAGTTGACGAGCCGCATCACACCTTCTGCGCACGCCTGCATCCGCTCGATGCAGGCGTTCAGCGTCTGTGCGCGGAAATCGAAGACCATCTCGCCGACGCCTAGTCCTCTATACAACTCGATGTCTTCGGCGATTTGTTCGTCGGTGCCGGTGAAATAACGGCGCTCGCCGTCGGCTCTGGTGCCGGCGTTGCGGTCGTAAACCGGTGCCTTTAGCGAAATTTCCAGCTTGGTCGGATCGCGGCCCTCCGCCTCCGTCAGGCGATAGAGTTCGTCCATCTTCGCCTTGAAGTCGTCCGGTAGCAGCGGCGCCGCATCGACGGCCCCGACCGGGTGCCAGCCATCGCCGTATTTGGCCGTGCGCCGAAGCGCTGGCCTAGAGTGACCGCCGATCCAGATCGGTGGGTGCGGTTTCTGCACGGGGTGCGGCTCGCAATGGAGTGCTTCGAACCGATAGAACTTGCCGGCGTGCGACGGCGCATCCTCCGTCCACAGCTTCTTGAAAATCTCCAGATACTCGTTCGAGACCGCGCCGCGGTCGTCGAAGGGTGCGGCGTCCAGCGCCTCGAACTCCTCCCGCATCCAGCCGACGCCGACGCCCAGGGTCAGGCGGCCGTTCGACAGAAAATCGAGGGTCGCCAGCATCTTGGCCGTCAGCACCGGATTGCGGTGCGGCAGGATCATCACGCTGGTCACCAGCCGCAAACGCTCTGTCTTGGCCGCGACATAGGTTGCGAGCGTCAACTGCTCCAACTGGTCGCCATGACCCGGGAATGCACCGTCAACGGTATAGGGGTAGGCGCTGTCGATCTTGACCGGAAAGACCACATGGTCGGCGATCATCGTCGAGGTGAAGCCCAGCCGCTCGCCAGCCTGCGCGAAGTCGGTCAGGGCGGCTGGCGTCGCTACGGGCCCTCGTGTCGGCAGATAAAATCCATATTTCATTAGGGGTTAGGCCCCCACGGCGCCTCGTTCATCAGCATGTTGGTCTGCGTGATGATGTTTGGGCGCAGCTTCTTGGCAAACTCCATGAAGGCGGCGTTGGAGAACACGCTCTTCCAGTGGGCCCGCCGCTCCGCATCGTCCTTATAGCGCCACAGATGGATGATCTGGTTCAATGTCCCGACGTCGGAGGTGAAATAGCCGACCAGGCGGGATTTTTCCTCGGCGGAGAACGCCGGGTAGCCCTCGTTGCCATAGAGGTCGACCACCGTCGCCATCGTGCCAACCTGTAGGGTGTAGGTGCGCAGTTCGTAGAGCATTGTCGGGTTTCCTCCTTGTTTAACGCGGTGTTATTTCGCTGCGGGAATGTCGATCCCCGCCATGCGCTCCATCAGCAGCGCGATGCGGGAGGCGTCCTTGTCCAGGCCTTCCTCGGCGATCATCTGGCGGAACAGCGTGCGCACCAAAGTCGCGATGTAGGACGGCACGCCGTAGGTCTCCGCCTCCTGCCGCCATAGTTCCAGATCCTTCTGGATGATGTAGTTGGCGCCGCCAAAGTCGAACGTCCGGGGCAAAACGAACTGGCCGATCAGGCTTTCCGTAGCGTAGTTGCGCCCGGTCGCTTTGTTCATAATGGCTAACATTTGCTCAGGATCGAGGCCGGCCTTGGCCCCCAGCGTCATGGTCTCCGCCGTTGCTGCCAGGTTGCAGAAGAACAAGATGTTGTTGCAGAGCTTCATGGTTTGCGCTGCGCCCGGCTCCGCGCCCAGATAGGTCAACTGGCCTGACATCGCCTCCATGGCGGGCCTCGCGGCCTCGAACGCTGCCGCATCGCCGGAGCACATGATCGCCAGTGTTCCGGCCTCCGCCCCAGCCACGCCGCCGGAGATCGGCGCGTCGAGGAAGCCGATGCCCTTGGCCGCGACTGCCGCCGCCGTGGCCTTGGAAAACGCGGAGCCGGTCGTGCCGTGGTTCACCAGGTATGTGATCGCTTTGCCTTCGGCCACTTCTGCTGCGACCTGCTCGGCGATGGCGACGGTGGGCAGGCAGACATGGACGACCTGGGCCTGGTCCGCGACCGCGCGGGCCGACTCGACGATGATTGCGCCGTGCTGGGCGACGATGCCGGTGGCGACAGGGTTAGGGTCGCTGACGACGATCTGGTGGCCAGCCTTGGCCAGATTGATCGCCATCGGGCGGCCCATGGCGCCGATGCCTAGGAAGCCGACAGGGGTTTCGCTCATTAATCTGTTTCCTCACCGCGTGTTCTGCCGGCGAGTCTAGGCGTCAATGAGCGTGCGATCCACTACGGAAGCGGGTGGTCCACGGAAAATCGAAGTGCGTCTACCGATTAAGGCGGAGGATCGACAACGCCACGGTCTTGGCGCGCGGCACCATGGTGTCGAGCCGCATGAACTCCTCTGGCGTGTGGGCATTGCCGCCGATGGGGCCGGTCGCGCAGACGGTCGGTGCGCCAACCTGGGCCGTGAAGCCGGAGTCAGCGGAGCCGCCGGAAAACTCGCCAGCGATCTTCAGGCCGACTTCGGCGCCGCTCGCGACGTAGAGGTCGAACACCTCCTTGCTTTCCGCCGACTGCTGCAACGGCAGGAAGCCGCGGTGCTCGACGATCTCCGTCGATGTGCCGGGCAGGTGCGTGGTTTCCAGGATTTCGTTGATCTGCACCCAGACCGCATCGCGGGCTTCCATGGTCTTGAAGCGCACATCGACCTCCGCCGTCGCGAACGGCGCCACCATGTTCACCGCACTACCGCCGCCGATCAGGCCGACATTGACGGTGGTACCGCTCTCAAAATCGGTCAGGGCGTGCAGCGCCTGGATTTTCCGCGCCAACTCTTCGATTGCGCTGATGCCCTGCTCCGGCCGACCGCCGGAGTGCGCCGGTTTGCCGTTGACCTGAAACTTGAAGAAGCTCGCGCCCTTGCGTCCGATGACGACATTGCCGCTTTCGCGGCCCGGCTCGGCATTGAAGACGACGCGCGCTGTCTTCGCCTCATTTTCGATCACCGGGCGCGAGGAGGGGGAGGCGATCTCCTCGTCCGACGTGTAAAGGCCGAGCAGCGGATAGGGCGCGCCGCCGAAACGCTTGAACGCCGCCAGCACGAACGCGTTCATCACCAGGCCGGCCTTCATGTCGGCGACGCCCGGGCCATAGGCGATGTCGCCGTCTACGTGGAAGGGCCGCTCCGTCGCGGTGCCGTCCGGGAAGACCGTGTCGCGGTGACCCATCAGCATGATCGGGCGATTGCCTTCGCCGCCGGTGACATGAGCGCGGATGCAATCGCCGAAGTCACCGTGCGGTACCCGGTCGGTCGGGATGTCTTCCGCCGCGAACCACTCCTCGATCGCAACGCCGACCGCATCGACGCCCACCTTGTTGTAGGAGCCGGAATCGATGTACACCAATTTCTCCAGCAAGGCCGTCATCGCCGGGCGTTGCTGATCGAGCCAGCTCATGATCGAGGCTTCATGGTTGATCGGGTTGTTCATTCTTTAATTTCTCCAAGGCTAGGCGTTGCACCGGCGTTGCAGTTCTGGCGGCTGTCAGGCAAACGCGGCCCCTAGTGTGCCATCGCGGCCGCTCGATTCAAAGACGGGACCCAGATTTCCGACGGAACGTCGTTGCAGGTCAGCGACGCGGTCGACGACGCGACGCCGGTCTCGGCAGCGATATGCTTGCCGGTTCAGCCTTGGCGGCGCAGTGCGCAGACGCGGGCGGCGCGCGGGCAAACCCCTGCGGCTCGTGCGGCGGCCGCTGGGCTTTGCCCGCTCAGCATGAAACGGACCAGCCGCTCTCGACCCAAAGGCGTCAATCGGGCATTCTTTGGATGTTCATTCGGGCTTCCCTCCCAAAATGTCTGAAGCTTGGTAACTCCAGTCTCCCCGGTCGGGCAAGAATGAACAACCTGTTGCAAGCTCACAGCTAGAAGATCGCGTCGCTCTCGCTGGACCCGAACGGGAACGGCGGTTCGCTTGCTGCATCGGCGACCGCGCCTGCTGACGCCGGGGCCAACACATCGCCGTCGCTGAAGCGCAGGATCTCGATCCCCGTCAAGATGTCGGTGCCATCGTTGCCGACCGCGTCGCTGACCTGCAACGACGTTCCGTCGGACAAGAGGGTAACGCTGTAACTAGCGGCGGCGCCACTGAAGACGGCAATATCGCTGCCGCTGCCACCGTTGATCCGGTCGTCGCCGACGCCGCCATCCAGTATATCGTTGCCGCCATTGCCATTCAGTTCATCGTCGCCGCTAGCACCGGAAAGGCGGTTATCGGCGGCGTTGCCGTGAATAGTGTTGCTGCCGTGCTTACCGTTCACGTTCTGGGCGCCGTCGAGCAGATAGATGATCTCGACATAGCTGGTGATGTTGAAGGACTGCGCCGACGTGTAGACCGTATCTTCGCCACCACCATAGGCCTCCCCCACCAGGATTTGCGGGCTGTCGACAATATAACTGTCGTTACCGGCGCCGCCCCTGAGCTTGTCCCAACTGCCACCGCCGGTCGCGAGTACATCGTCGCCACTTGTGCCGGAGACCGTCTCGCCGCCCGCAGCCGTGCCGGAAATCGTCACATCCGGCGGAACGACGAGACCGGGGTCAGGGGCCGGTGTTGGGTTCGGATCGGGTGTTGGATCAGGGGCCGAACCAGTGTTCAAAATACTGTCCGGCGCGGCAATCGTCTGGTCCGAAAACGCGAGAAACTCAACCCAGCGGAGGGTATCGGTGCCATCGGCGCCGACCAGATCCTCTACCCTCAAGCTCCCGTCGGCGTTTTCCGTGATCTGGTAGCCGCTCAACATTCCGGAGAAGGACGCCGTATCGATACCATCGCCACCGTCGATGATGTCATCGTTTTTGCCGCCATCCAAGGTATCGTTGCCACCTTTGCCGAATATCGTATCGTTTCCAGCATTTCCCTTTAAAAGGTTTTCACTATTATTTCCGGTAATACGATTGTCGTAGCGGTTGGCGAAAAGATTGCCGCCTCCCTCTATCAGGATAAAATTCTCGACCTCGCTCGCGACGGTCAAATTCGCTGCGGACGAATAAACCGTGTCGTTGCCATTGCCGAACGCTTCTTTGACGAGGACTTTGGCGTTGGTCACGACGAAGACGTCGTCGCCCGCCAACCCGAATAACTTGTTCCAAGCACCGCTGCCGCTGCCGATGACATCCTCGCCATCGGTGCCCATGACCTGCTCGCCCCCAACCGAGCCGCCCTCGACGGTCAGCGGGGGCAGGCTACCCGTATCTGTGCCAATGTCGAGATCGGGATCCGGTTCTGGGCCGGGGTCCGCAAAGAGATTCGCGGCTGCGACCAGAGAACTGGCGAACTCCAGGAATTCGATGCTTAGCAAAGAGTCGGTGCCGTCTATTCCACGGCTATCGACAACGGTCAGGCTGCCGTCGGCCTCCGCCGTGAACTGGTAGTCGAGGAACAAGCCACCATAGACAGCCGTATCCGTTCCGGCGCCGCCGTCAATCAGGTCGTCGCCGCCTTGGCCCTGTAACCGGTCGTCACCGCGCATGCCGCGTAAGATATTGCCGCTGCCGTTGCCGGTCACGTTGTCGTCGCCATCACCGGTCACGGCATTTTCGATCACAGTCGCTGAATCGATGAAATATGTATGGCCGAGCAACGAATTGCTGCCGCCCGCCGCAAGGCTCACCGTCACATCCTCGGCAATGGTTGCAAAATTCAGCGTGTCCTCGCCTGCCTCGTCGGACAATATCCGCCGTGCCGCCTCACCGCCAAGTGAAGCCCATTCGCTGGTGTAAACATACGTATCGTCGCCCGTGTCGGTATCGCCGATAAACGTCAGGCCCCATGCGGTCACGTTACCTGCACCGATGGTGCCGGCGTCCTGCACGCTCAGGGTCCAGGTGCCGGCAACCGCCTCGTCCCAAAACTGAACACTCGAAAATTCGAATTCGTCGATAAACGTCGATTGCTTGCCGGCGCCAAAGCCCGGGCGGTTCATCATGGTGGAGATCGTGCCGTTGGGCGATTCCAGCGTTATCACCAAGTCGCCGATGAAGCTGTGGTCCATGTCGACGGACAGCACCACCTGGTCGAGATCGATACCAATATCGCCAATCGTCATCTCAGCAACGACGGTGTTCTGAATCAGAGTGCCGTTCGCGATATTGGCGCTGGCACTGACCACACGCGCATTGCCGTATGTGCTCTGTAATTCCCAGGTTTCCGCCAGCCGCACCGCGTTGTAGCCGTCGACCGATCCGAACCCCAGTTTGTTGCTGATGTGCCGGCCACCGCCATTCCAGTTGCTCGACCCATTGAAATCCCACGACAGGTCCGCGGGATCGACCATCTCGCTACTGAGGGTCAGGATCTCCTGCACATCGCGATAACCCAGGTTCGGGTTCGCCTCCAGCATCAACGCGACCACGCCCGCAACAGCGGGACTGGCGAAGGACGTACCGCTCACCGCGGCGGTATCGCCAGAATTGCTGCCCAGCGATCCCTCGCGATCGGTAGTGCGCACCGACACGGCTGGACCGGACACCAATACGGCCGCACCCGGAGTCGATGCGCTGTAGTCCTTGCCGAATTTGTTGAAGCCGCCGACGGTGATGGTGTGCGGCGAACTTTGGAAGCCATGATAGTTGACGTCCTGCCCGTTATTGCCGTCGTTGCCGGCAGCGATCACAAAGACCGTGCCAAGCCCCCCTCGGCCCACGTCTACAGCCTCGGTCAGCGCTTCGCCAATCGCGATGAAGGGGTTGGTTGCGCTACCAAATGAGCCCGCATCGTTTAAGTTGTCGTAGAAATATCCGCCATATCCCCAACTATTGTTCACGACGTCGAAATTTTTAGCTGCCGTGAAAGCAGCGCGGATCTGAGAGTCGTCGCCACCTGCGCCAAATCCAATACGCAAGCCGGCAATGGTCGCATCCGGTGCAACACCCACCACTTCGATGCCGTTGTCATCCGCAGCGATCACGCCGGCAACCAGCGTGCCGTGGTTGTCGCCGCTCAGATATGCTTGGCCGTCATCCGGATCGCCCGGGAAGGAACTGGCGAAGTTCCGGCCCTGCGAGGGATCGCTGTTCGCCGCCAAATCGGGATGGCTGTACTCGACGCCATCGTCGATCACGCCGATGTTGATACCGGCGCCACGATAATCGTCCCACACTGCGGTGAGACTCAGGTCGGCCGTGGGCACTAGCGGGTTATTGATATACCATTGCTGGCCGTTAACGAACCGTGGGTCGGTCGGAGTATAGGCGGCCTCGACATAGACAGGGACCACGTTCATATCTGATTCAACCGGGTTGGGCATAGAATCCACTCCTCAACACTGATTTTAGCACGCCAAATCAAATGCTTGAGCGCGACCTTGAGAATGACCCCAGGTACACGCATATCTGCGCAAGCTTTACCAATGATTGTATATCGGTTAATGGATGGAGTCACTGGTTAACCGATGTATACCCGACGGCTCGTTATTGTGCATGTTTCCGGCTGCCGCATCGCCGCAAAATGCGGTGGTCAGGTTAAGCCAGATCCGCCTTACCCAAATGGATCGGAGGTATCGATCACTGATCGGAGAGCCCGAGCAGTTCGACGCCGGTCAATGTGTCTGTGCCGTCGTTTCCGGCCTGATCCGCCAGCATCCATCCGGTCTTGCGCTCGGCCGCCGACAACAACCCGTCGATGAAGATCAACCGCCAACCACCTGCCGCGCCAATCCGGTGACGCTAGGCCGTTCGCGGGCGGCGAAGGGCATGGGGCGGCAGGCCTCCAGCGCTGCTACACCGATGCGGATGGTCAGCAGGCCGTTAATGGCGCCCTCCCCAACTCGCCGCGCCACGGTGCGGACCAGGCCGCCGGCGACGGCGGCAGGGGCCATATCGCCAATCGCCTCCATGCCGCCAGCCGCGATCATCGCCAGGAACGTCCGCCGCAACAGCGCCCAACTGGCCGCCGCTCCCGGTCGCAGACCCTGCACCCGCGCCACCCGGCGAACGACACTGAGATTCAGCCACAGCACAAATACGGCGTCCAAGATCGGGTTGGGTGCAAAGGCGGTCAGGACGGCGGCACGGCGGGCAACGGTGCGGATTTCGGCGACGCACGCCTCGTCCAACGGCCCCATGACCAGCCGCTCGTACAACACCAGTTTGTCAGCCGCATCCGGCACGTCGGCTGACTCTTCCCGATAGCGGGCCAGCGCCCAGGCCAACGCGGGGCGGCCTTCATGGATGACGATCAGTGCGGCCAGAGCCTTTTCGGACTGGACGGCGTCACGGGTCGACGTTGCCTGCTCCACCAGCACTCGGGTTTGCCCGCGGCTGCGCAGCCGCGAGAGGGAAATGATCTCACCGGCCACCAGCCCTGCCAATGCCAGGCCCAACAACACGGCTGAGGCTGCCGCCAACATTCCTACGACAGAGCCCTCGCCGGCTGCCGCGATGGCGCTATCGACCAACCCGGCTACCAATGCCGTCGCACCAATACCGAGGCCCGCCAGCAGCAACCGCCACGTCCATCGGCGCTTTCGGTCCTGGACCAAGGCTTCAGGCGGCACGGTTGCCAGCGCATCGCTGTCGCCAGCGCCCATGTCCGGTTCCGGCTCGGGGCTTCGGTAGGCGTCCGGGTCCGTTGCGACGCGGCGCTCGGATGGACGGCTCTCCCTATCGCCAGCGGTATCGCCGCTGCCGGTCACCGGGCGGCGGAAAGGCCCTGGGCCGGACTCGCGCCTCGTATCACTCATGCCAGCGTGTCTCCTAACAGAAACTCCAGAACTCGATCCATGCGCAGCGATGGTGGCCCCTGGTCCGGGCGCATCGTGTTCGGCATCGGGCGGAAGGCGACTGGCGAGAAATCCTGGCCACCGGAAACTGCATCCAACGTGGCGGGCAGGGCGCCCGGCAGCACCTCCTCGATCTGGTCGGAGTCCGTTGGCAGGCCGGCCACACCCGGCCAGCGTCCGCTGGGCGTCTGAATGTCGGCCTCGCGGGTCACACGCAGGGCCGCCAGCGCCTCGGTTCGAATGCCTGCGCCGGAATAGGACAGCCGACGGGCAGTATCGCCGACCAGCGCGTCGAGGAGGTCGGCGAGGCGCTGATGATCGACATTCGGCAGGTGGTCGGCTTTTGTCGCCGCAAACAGCACCTTGCCGATGCGGTTGCCAAACAGCAGCGACAGCCAGGACGATTCGCCGTGGCGAAATGCACCGAGTGTGCCGTCAATCGCGGTCTTCAGGTCAGCCAAGCTTTCCGGTCCGGCTGCCAGATGGTCGAGCAGGTCGACCAACACTACCTGCCGGTCGATGCGTTTCAGGTGGTTTTCGAAGAAGGGCTCAGCGATCTCGCGCTTGTAGGACTCGAACCGGTCCGCCATCAGCCGGCCGAGCGTGTCGCGCCCCGTGCGCCCGTTTACCTCCGGCAGCGGCAGGAAAGTCAGCGCCGGCGCACCCGCCATCTCTCCCGGCAGCAGAAACCGCCCCGGCTGCAACATGGCAAACCGCTCCGGCGCATCGCGCGCCGCATGCAGATAGGCGCGGTACGCCTCCACCGCGCGGATGATCGCGGGCTCGTCGACCGGCGCATCGGTCCGCATCGACCGGCCGAGCGCCAGCCATTCGGCAGAGAGCGCGCGCCGACCGCCTGTCTGCGCCTCCACTACAGCCCGCCGCGACCACGTCGCGTAATCCATCGACATAAGCGGCAGATCCAGCAGCCACTCGCCGGGGTAGTCGACAATGTCGAGGTGCAGCGTGCGGGACGTTTCAAACCCCAGCGCCAGCGGCGAGCGGAAGCGGATCGACAGCCGCAACTCGCTGACCGATTTCGTGCCGTCCGGCCACCGCGGCGGACGGTCCGGCGCGCCGATCAGATCCTGCACCACCGTTTCGTAGGGGAACCGCGGCACGGACCCGCCGGGGGACGGTTGCAGCATGGCCGCGTCGTAGCGGCCCTCCGCGACCACCGACAGCAATTTCAGCCGGCTCGGGTGTAGCAGGTGATGCACAAGCGAGCCAATAAACACAGTTTTGCCCGCGCGGGATAGCCCGGTCACGCCGAGCCGCACTCGGCGGTCCAGCAGGTTGCCGGCGTCGGCAAGCCAGTCTTCGACTTGATGAACGATAGAACTCATGGGCTCGGATGTAGGGAGGGCGCAGGCGACTTACGACCGAGCATACGCGGCGCGGACAAGATCAACGACGAGGCTTAAACACGCATCGCGGCCATGATGTCCGGATAGGTATCGAAGTCGCCGTCCTCGTCGATCACCGTCGAATGCGAGCGCACCGCATAAAGCCCGCCATTCGTCGCCGCTTTCGGCTCGATCCCCTGCTGGAGATCACGGGCCGCGCGAAGCAGCAGCCGGCGCATGCGGATAACGGCGGTATCCGACGTGCCCAAATGCTCGAGGCTGCGGTCGACGATGGGTCCGGCGCTTTCGACCATGGCGGCGTCTTGGGCTCGCACGCCGACGATGCCGCTGTAACTCTCCGTCCGCTGCATCTCGCGGTCGATGAGATAGTCGTTGCCGCTGTTCGCGACCGGCCTCAGCGTGCCCGGCACGACCGCCGCGTGCGAGTTCAGCCCCTTCTGCCAAGCGTTGACCTCCGCCGCCGAGACCGGCTGATCCATCCGGTAGGAGACGCAGATGATCGAGCAATGGGTGTTGTCTGAAGGCACCCACATGCGGAAGGATCTCGCCTCGCCCGGTACCGGCGCGATCATCGTGTAGAATGGGAAATACCACTGGTTCATCCGCCAGTAGTAGCGCCCTTCCTCGGTGCGCCGGCGGGCGCCCAGCACCATGCCGTAGTCGGTGTCCACGACCTTCCACTTTGGCGCCCGGTCGCCGGCAAAGTACGCTCCGGCCAGCGCCGCCTTGTTGTCGTCGCGCTTGTTCACCAGCGAATGCAGAAAGCTGACATGCGCCGAATCAATTTCGCCCTCGACGCATTGGGCGTAGTTGCAGTCTTGAATCCAGCGGCTGGCGTATTGCTGCTGCGCCGGCAGGCCCATCCACTCGAACCGCGGCGGCTCGCCCTGCAATTCCGGCGGCCCCATGTAAGCGAAGATGACGCCCGCAGCCTCATGGGTCGGGTAGGCGGTCAGTCTGACTTTGGTCTTGTAATTGCTGTCCGCCGGCTCCGACGGCATGTCGAGGCAGTTGCCGTTCACATCGAACTTCCAACCATGGTAGATGCAGCGGATGCCGCACTCCTCGTTGCGCCCGAAAAACAGGCTGGAGCGGCGGTGCGGGCAGTGCTCGTCCACCACGCCGACGCGGCCGTTGGTGTCGCGAAAGGCGATGAGCGGCTCGCCCAGCAGGCGCACCCGGACCGGCGGGCAATCCGGCTCGGCGATCTCCTTCGACAGCAGCACCGGCATCCAAAAGCGGCGCATCAGCGTGCCCATCGGCGTGCCCGGGCCAACGCGGGTCAGCAGTTCGTTGTCTTCTTGGGAGAGCATGGATGATCAGCCTCCGGCTGTGATTTCGACCCAGTACGCCCGCACCCGCTCACCGCAGGCGTTGGTTTGGATCAACCGGTTTCGTCGTTGGAAATCGTAAGCTAAATCGACAAGGGCGGCAATTATGCTGGCAAGTGGCTTTTTTCGCGCGTTACTTCCCACGAGCGCGCGGTTCCAGGAGATAGGAGAAGTCGCATTGGCCAGCGGCCCGGCGGCGATAAACGGACCGCCGGGACCGGGCCGTCGGCAACGCGATCAGCCGTCGCGCATACCCTTCACCGCGTCGGATGTGAGCGGCTGGCCGCCGATGGCCCATTCGCCGCTGCGCAGTTCCTGGATACGTACCCAGGTCACGCCGCGCATGGCCTCGCCTTCGACCTCCACCATAGCGTTAGTGACCTTTTCGATCATCGTCTGCTTTTGCTGCGGGGTGAAAACGCCTTCGATCAACTGAATATCGACTAGGGGCATTTTAAGTCTCCGATGGTTGGTGTCAGGGGCGCGGGTTGCTCTATCTGCACCCCGCATCGATAAGGTATGATACGCGGTCATCTGTTGCTTGAAGGGGAATTGAGAAGTTTCTGAGGATTGCATGAGTTTTCCCGAACATCTTTGTGGAGCTGAAATCGGCCGATGATTTTCGCGTTTGAAGGCTGGGAACTGGACGCCGGGCAGTACGAACTGCGCGAAGCCGGCCAGCCGCGCAAGATCGAGCCACAGGTGTTCGACCTGCTTCATCTGCTGGTCCGCAATCAGGACCGGCTGGTCGGCCGCGATGAAATCGTGGCGGAAATCTGGCAGGGCCGCATCGTCACCGATGCCACCATTTCCACCTGCCTGAAGTCGGCTCGCCAGGTGCTTCGCGACGACGGCCGCAACCAGCGCCTGATCCGCACGGTGCGCGGCCGCGGCTTCCGCTTTGTCGGTGACGTGGAGGAACGGACAGAAACCACCGCGCCCCGTCGGCTGCGGGCCTGCCGCCCCTCTCTGGCAAGCCGGTGATCGCCGTGCTCCCCTTTGACAATCTGAGCGCCGACGTGGACGACTATTTCGCCGACGGGCTGACGGAGGACATCATCACCAACCTTTCCCGGTTCCGGGACCTGCTGGTGATTGCGCGCACATCCACCTTCAAGTTCAAGGGCCATCCGCAACGGCCCGCCAACGTGGCTGGCGAACTGGGCGCGGGCTATGTGGTGAAGGGCAGCGTGCGCCGTGCGGGCGGGCGCATCCGCATCACGGTCCAGCTTATTCAGGCTGGCGCCGATGTTTACCTTTGGGCGGACCATTTCGACCGCGACCTGGAAGACCATAAGCGGTGCGAGCAGCCCACATTGCTGATTGGGGTACATCGCGGTTGAAATGAT
>CAXBDI010000085.1:0-16989 GCA_963974445.1 uncultured Alphaproteobacteria bacterium | reverse complement strand
GATGGACCCCGCAGCGGCTGCGGAACACTTCGACCCCGAGACATACCGGCAGCCGATCAAGGCCCGGTGATCCCCGAAAAGATTGGCGCGCCGCGTGTCCGCACTGTGTCCCCTGCGCTGGCGCGTGTCGAGGCTGGGGGGCCGTGGTCGTGGCAACGGCTTGCCTCCCCCTTGGAAACCAAGGCGCGTTAGCATGCGTATAGCTGGCTAATTCAGCCTAAGAAATGAGGCTTTTTTGGAGGGCGGCTTTAAGGGCGGGATTATCGTCTAACTTTAGGAAAATTGTTGTTTTTCAATAATTTAGAGCGCTAAATGGTGACCCCAAGGGGAATCGAACCCCTGTTTTCAACGTGAGAGGCTGACGTCCTAACCGCTAGACGATGGGGCCACAGCGCGCAGAGAGCGCTATATGCCAAAAGGTGCCGCAGAGATCAAGCTGCGTTTGCGGCGACCGCCTGCGTCCTTAGTCCCGACGAGGGGAAACCGCCAGGGTGATGCGGCCGTGCTCCTGTCCATCGGCGGCGTTGAGCAGAACCAACGTTTCGCCGCCATCGCTGCCGGCGACACGGAGGACGATCCGGTCCTCGGTCACGCGGGTTTCGATCACCCGCGCGCCGGCGGGCAGGGTGATGGTGCTTTGGAACACGCGGTCCGGCTCGCTGCCGCCCTGCGTCCGCATCACCAGGGTGACGGCGACTACGACGAACCCGACAAGGATCAAGACGCCCATGCCAATCACCAAGCCTTTGATCGCGGTCATCTGTTCCGGTTCCTTCGCACGACAAATGGTGTAGGCAGTGCTGATGCGCGACGAGCACGACCTTCGCCATGCGACCATTCCGCCAGCACTGGCCGGGCAACGGCTGGACCGGGCGGCAGCGCAGCTATGGCCGGACCTGTCGCGCTCGCGGTTGCGGGCGATGATCGAGAGCGGCGACCTGACCGGGGACCGCCCCCTTGGCCCTGCCGATGCAGTGCGGGAGGGCGAGACACTGCAACTGCTTGTACCGCCGCCGGTCGCGGCGACGCCCGTGCCCCAGCAAATTCCGCTAACCATACTTTATGAGGACGATGCGGTTCTGGTCGTCGACAAGCCGGCGGGGCTGGTTGTGCATCCGGCGCCCGGCCATCCGGATGGCACATTGGTGAACGCCGTACTCGCGCACTGTGGCGACAGCCTAACCGGCGTCGGTGGCGAGCGCCGGCCCGGCATCGTGCATCGGCTGGACAAGGGGACCAGCGGCGTCATGGTGGTTGCGAAAACTCAAGCGGCGCATCAAAAGCTCGTCGAGCAATTCTCGGTGCACGCAATAGAACGCGCCTACATCGCCTTCGTTGCCGGCGTGCCAACGGCTGCGCGCGGCACGATCGATGCGCCGATTGGCCGGCACCCGGTGGATCGCAAGCGGATGGCCGTGGTCGAGCGGGGCAGGTCGGCCAGAACACACTTCCAGGTTGATGCGCGATTCGGTCTGGCAGCGGCGCAGATGCGCTGCACGTTGGAAACCGGGCGGACTCACCAAATCCGCGTTCACATGGCGCATTCCGGCACACCGGTGCTGGGCGATCCCCTGTACTTGCACAAGGGCGCTGGCCGGCGAAACGCGCTGAAACGGGTGCAGGCGGCGTTGAAAGCACTCGACCGTCAGGCTTTGCATGCCGCCGTTCTCGGCTTCGAGCATCCAGTGAGTGGCAGGATGGTTCGGTTCGAGTCCGAGTTACCCTCAGATTTGCGCGAATTGCACAAATCTTTGATCCAAGCGTTCCCTTGATGCGTACAAAGCGCGATACCAAATTCCAGACGTGGAACCATTGAGCACTTGTTAAGTTTGTTAGATGAAGGCTTGGTGCACGACGGCGCTAAGCCGGTCCACGGTAGAAGGTAAGGATCGGACCTGCTAAAGAGCGGGAGCAGACGAAGAGAGAACGAAAATGGCAGTACCAACAACTATCCCCGTGCTATCGGCTGAAGGCAACCTGACGCGGTATTTGCAGGATATCCGCAAGTTTCCGATGCTGGCTCCGGAAGAGGAGTTCATGCTGGCGAAACGCTGGCAGGAACATGAGGACGTCGAGGCTGTCCACAAGATGGTCACCAGCCACCTGCGGCTGGTGGCAAAGATCGCTATGGGCTATCGCGGCTATGGCCTGCCGGTGGCGGAGCTGATTTCCGAAGGCAACGTCGGGATGATGCAGGCGGTTAAGCGCTTCGATCCTGACCGCGGCTTCCGGCTTGCGACCTATGCGATGTGGTGGATCCGCGCCTCGATCCAGGAATACATCCTGCATTCGTGGTCGCTGGTGAAAATGGGCACGACGGCGGCGCAGAAAAAGCTGTTCTTCAACCTGCGCAAGCTGAAAGGCCAGTTGAAGGCGCTGGATGACGGCGACCTCAGCCCGGAAAACGTCGAGAAGATCGCGACCAAGCTGGCGGTGAGCGAGGACGATGTGGTCTCCATGAACCGCCGGCTGTCTGGCGGCGACCAGTCGCTGAACGCGCCGCTGCGCATCGATGGCGATGGCGAATGGCAGGACTGGCTGGAGGATCAATCCGACAACCAGGAAGTGGTGCTGGGCCAGGAAGAGGAAATGGATCATCGCCGCCGCATGCTGGCGGATTCGATGCAATGCCTGAACCAGCGCGAGCGCCATATCCTGACCGAACGCCGCTTGAAAGACTCGCCAGCCACCCTGGAAGACCTCAGCCACGAATACGGCATCAGCCGCGAGCGGGTGCGCCAGATCGAGGTGCGGGCTTTCGAGAAGCTGCAGCGAGCCATGCGCAACGCGGTGATTCAGGAGAACCTGGCCAGCAAGAAGGCGTCGGAGACCTACGCCGAGGGCTGATCCAGCCTCGTATTTGCAACACCGCTTCACAGAGGCGGTGGCCTGGCGCTAAAGTCTGTCATCCAACTGGCAGGCTAGCGCCAGTGCTGCGAAGACGGGAGAATGACTGATGTCAGTCGGCTTGCTCGACCATTACAACGTGCGAACGGCCAATCTGGCCGAGACCGTATCCTTCTACGAGACGGTGCTCGGTCTGGAAAACGGCGACCGTCCGAACTTCGCGTTCCCGGGCGCCTGGATGTACAGCGAGGGCCGTGCGGTCGTCCACCTGATCGACATTTCGAACATGGACGAGGCGCCGAAGTCTGACTCCGGCGCCATTGATCACGTCGCCTTCGTCAGCACTGGCTTTGAAGCGATGAAGGCACACCTGGAGAAGACCGGCTATTCCTATGAGGCGCGGGAGGTGCCCGGCGGCAAGTTGTGGCAGATCTTCGTGCGCGATCCGAACGGTGTGCTGCTGGAGCTGAACTACGACGCACTCGCCGAAAAGGCCGCCTGACCCTGTCCGCCTCATACGAGAAGATTTAAAACAATGGACGCCATCGCCTACCGCGTCGAAGCGGGCTACGAATTCCCGCAAGAGACGATCTCCGTCACCACCGAAGACCAGTTTTGGCGGCATGCCTGCTGCGATATCCCGCATGACTTCTATGCCGGGCGCGCCGACCCTACCATTCTGGCGACACGCCCGATTAAGGTCATCGGCGAGGCATTGTTCGCCAATTATGACGACCGCGGCTATGTGCACACTGAAAGCCGCATCAGGCAGTTCGCGCCGATCCCGCTGGATACGCCTATCACCTTCGCCGGCCATTTTACTGCTGTGGAGGATCACCCGCGCGGCTGGATGATGCACGGCGCCTTCACCTACCACGGGCCCGACGGTCAACTGCTGCTGGAGGTGGCGCCGAAAGCGCTGATGGCCGACCAGAGCAAGATGCGGCCACGCCCGGCTGCCGAGGCATCGAACCCTTATTCGACTGTTGTTCGGCCACCCCCGGCGGTCGAGCTCGAGCCCGGTTGGGAATTGCTGTTTACCCGGCAGGTGACGCCGGCCAAGTGTCTGGGCTATAGCGGCAACACTCAGAACATTATCCATACCGACCCGGCCTATGCGCAGAGTTTCGGCTACCGCATGCCGATTCTGGCAGGCAATTCTATGGTGCAAACCATGGTGCAGGCGGCGCAGGCCGACGGCCTGGCCGATGCATTCGAGGTGCATGTGCGTATGCTGCGCCCGGTGCATTGGGACGACGGCCTGGCGATCATCGGCCGGCGCGGCGACAATGGCCGCATCGCGGAGGTTCGGGCCATCGGACCGGAGGGGAAACCCACTAACGAACTGGTGCGCCTCGCCTGATGCGGAGAAAGTCCATAGCCTTTGTTTTTTGAGACGAATTCGGATCGGCTTCGGGCCGGGATCGCCGCCAATCTGGAAGCGTTCGACACCAGACTGCTGCCGACCTCGCGCTTGAAGAAGGCGGCGGTGGCGATTGCGGTGACCACAGATGAGGCTGGGCAGCCGGCCTTCTTTCTCACCAAACGCGCAACGCGGCTGAACCGCAACTCCGGACAATGGGCCTTGCCCGGGGGGCGTGCGGACCCGGGAGAGGATGCCGTCACCGCCGCTCTTCGGGAAATGCATGAGGAGATCGGCGTGCGGCTGCTGCCGAGCCAGGTGTTGGGGCGGTTGGACGACTACCCGACGCGCTCAGGCTATTGCATCACACCGGTGGTGGTCTGGGCCGGACCTGGCATCGAGGCGATGGCCAACCCGGATGAGGTCGCCCGTCTCTACCGTATTCCGTTGGCGGCGTTGGCGGCGGACACGGTGGTCGAGATGGTTGCGGTCGGTGACAGCGAACACCCGATGATCCGCCTACGCCTGGTCGGCAACCAAATCCATGCACCGACGGCGGCTCTGATCTATCAGTTTCGCGAGGTAGCGCTGGCGGGACGGCCAACGCGGGTGGCCGATCTTGTTCAGCCGGGCTGGACGGCGCGGTAGGCCGCCGCGGTCGCGTTTAATCCACCACCGCCTGATACGTCAGCACCCGCAACTCGCGGCGCACCGGGTAGGTACTGCTTGGCATCAACTGCGTGAGGAAGACGACGGCCATATCCTCCACCGGATCGCACCAGAAGGCGGTGCTGGCAGCGCCGCCCCAGGCGTATTCGCCAGCGGTGCCGAGAATCTGCGCCTTCGCCGGGTCGAGAGTGACGGAGAAGCCGAGGCCAAAGCCGATGCCGTTGGTCGGGCTTTCGCTCCAGGTTGGCTGGCCCATGTCGGCCATGTCGCCCTTCAGGTGGTTCGATGTCATCAACTCAACGGTCTTGCGCCCCAGCAGGCGCACGCCCTCCAACTCGCCCTTGTTCAGCATGAATTTGCAGAACCGCATGTAGTCGTGCGCGGTCGAGACGAGACCGCCGCCACCGCTCGCCACCGGTGGCATGGCGTTGTAGCGCGGGCTGTCCTGAGCGTCGTCGATCAGGTTCAGCCCGCCCCCCGGCTTGACCGCATAGTTGCCGGCAAACCGGCTGAGCTTGGCTTGCGGCACAAAGAAGTCGGTATCGACCATGCCCAGCGGCTCAATCACCTTGTCGCGCAGGAAATCGGCGAACGGCATGCCGCTGATCACTTGCACCAGATAGCCCAGCACGTCGGTTGATACCGAGTAATTCCACTCACTGCCCGGCTGGGCGATCAGCGGACACCGCACCAGTTCCTCAACCACGCCTTCCAGCGAGGTCTGGCTGCCCCAGTTGAAGTCGACTCCGGTCGCCCGGTACATGGCGTCGACATTGTTCGACTCCATGAAGCCATAGGTCAGGCCAGAGGTGTGCGAGAGCAGGTCGCGGAACGAGATATCGCGCACCGCTGGCACCGTATCAATCGAGCCACGGCTGCCACCGATCATCACCCGTTGCCCCTTGAAGCCGGGTGCGAACTTGCTGATCGGGTCGTCAAGCTGGAAATGCCCTTCCTCATACAGCATCATGATCGCCGTCGAGGTCAGCGGCTTGGTCATCGAATAGATGCGGAAGATCGTATCCAGGCTGGCCGGCGTATTGCGTTCCACATCGGCTTTGCCTGTCACGCCGACATGCACGATTTCGCCATGCCGCATAACCGCGGTCAGCGCGCACGGCAGCTTGCCGGAGCCAACCCACTTCTCCCGCCAGGCATCGACGCGGGCGAGGCGTTCGGGCGAGAGGCCGACGGATTCCGGTGTGGCGGTCGTGGAAATGGCAGGCATGGCGCAGGTTCCTCGTGCGGAGAGCGATTGCCGCAATCCTACGCAAATCGCGCGGGTTGGCCTAGGGGCGTTCCGCGCTCGCCTGGTCCAAATAGGCCAGCAGAGGCTCGCGGAACACGGCGAAGGATTTGTAGGTGTCCATTTCCGGCGCCATGGTCTGAATCGCGTTCAGCAGCCGGCTGGCGCGCACGGGGTCGGCGGTCACCTGGGCCAGAGTGGCCTGATAGATGCGAATGCCAAAGACGACGGCCCGCGTCTGCGGCAGGCGCACCAGGGTTTGGCGCTCGGAGCGGAACCAGACGTTGTCGCCGATGGTCTCGGGCGAAAAGCGCGGGTCGGCGGCGGTACGGCCATGGCCGGTCGGCTGGAACAGCGCGTCGTCATCGAGCAGCGACCAGTTAATCCGCCAAACCGGCTTTTCCACCTTCAGGTGCTGAAAGAAACGGTCGACCTGCCGCGCCATGCGGTCCGCATAGAGCGGCACCGGCGCGTGGATCGCGGCGAGCGGCCTGCCGATCTTGTCCACCAACCGCCACCGGCTGGGAAAGCAGAGCGAGGCCGCGGTCAGCACATAGGGCTCTGCCTCCGCCGGCGATTGCATCAGGCAGAGATCCTCCTGCACCAGTCGGCCGGCGGTGAGGAGCGGCGGCTCACCCGTGTCGAGAGCCACTCGCCGGTCAGTGCCGATCTGCATTGCCTCGCCATGCCGGCGGTATAGGTCGGGGAAGTGTGTCGCGAGGTGGTTGAGCAGCAGCGCCAGCAATTCCGCCTGCGCTGTCTCGCTACCCGGCAGGGCGGCAAAAACTTCGGGCAGACGCTCGCCGATCAGCCGCTCCTTTTCGGCCAGTTGCGCCGGCAAGGAGTCGTCCGGCGCAATCCACTCGGCGGGATCGAGCGGGCGCAGCGCCATGGCCAGCCGCCACGGACCATCCTCAATCGGGAACGGAGGTGACCGGCTAGCCACCGGTCAGGCGGATTTGCGCGACTGCCACTCGTTCAGGTTGGCGCGGGCTTTGTCGTAGTCGTGTGCGCTGCGGGCCTTCACGGCGGACAGTTCGATCACATAGCCGTTCGGGTCGCGGAAGTAGATCGAGTCGATGAAGCTGTGATCGGAGATGCCGCGGGTTTCGATGCCGGCGGCCTTGCCCTTCTGAAACATCTCATGCAGGTGATCCATGGTGACCTCGACCGAAATATGCAGGTCGAAATCGTGCTGCTTTTTGAACTCGAACGGCATATCCGGCGCCTCGAAGAAGGCGAGGAAGGAGCCGTCGGCCATCTCATAAAACGAATGCAGCACGCCGCTGCCGGTGCCGCGGCCAGTGTGCGTCGTCTCGATCTTGAAGGCGTTGGCGAGCGGCAGGCCGAGGAAATCCTCATAGAATTTGCGGGTTTCCTCGGAATCGCGGCAGCGGTAGGCGTTGTGGTGCAGGCCCTTGATGGCGATGGTCATGCGGCTAAGTCCTTGTCCATTGGCGGTCGTTCACTGCCGTTAGATGGGGGCGGCGGCTTTGCGTCGCCAGCAACGCATCAGTGCTCCTCCAGCAAGCTGCCAAAGCCGGCGATGCGGTCGCAGAGGCCATTCTGGCGCAGCGCCCACCAATAGGTCGCCGTGTTGATCGCCAGCACCGGCTTATCCAGCCAGAACTCGGCCATCGGCGCGATGTGGGCGAAGGCGAGATTGGTGCCGACCTGAAGGATCGCCTCGACCTGTGGGTCGTTCACGGCGTTGACGGCATCGCGCAGGGTCCGGGCGTCTTCGTGCGCGATCAGGGTGGGGCTCCGACTTTTCAGGCCGCAGATCGCCTGCACCTCGAAGCCGCAATCGGTGAAGAATTTTCGGACTTCTTCATCGCCGACGGGCATGCAGGGCGTGATCACGCTGATGCGCCTGATATCGCCATAGCAGCGCAACGCCGCCTGGCTGGCGTCGGAGCCCATGGCGATTACCCCTCGACCTCGCTGTTGCGGCCCACGGCGGCGCGGGCGGCGGCGATGGCCTCAGCGGCGGTGAGCAGGTCCGCGTATTTCTGGCCCATGTCGAACAGGTTCGCCTCGTGCGGACCCAGCGCCCGGTCGCCGCAGCAGTCGGTGACGACGGTGGTGCGGTAGTTGTAGCTGATCGCGTCAATCACACTCGCCCTGACGCAGCCCGACGTGGTGGCGCCGGCGATCATCACTGAGTCCACCCCCTTCGCATTCAGCCACGCGGCGAGCGACGTGCCGAAAAACGCGCTGGGCCCGGTCTTGCGCACCACATACTCGCCGGGTTCGGGAGTGAGTTCGGGGACGATCTGCGCGATGGCCGCGCCGTCGGTCAGCCGCTTCAGCCCCGGCGCCTTCATGCCAAAGACACCGGTATCCGACCCATCATCCGCATACACCGCCCGCGAATACGCTATGGGAAGGCCAAGGGCGCGGGCTTCTTTCAAGAGCGGAACCGTGGCCGCGACGGCCTCCCGGACATTGCCGCCGCCGAATACCTCCGGATCGGCGAACCCGACCTGGAAGTCGATGATCAAGAGTGCGGGCCTGCGGCCCATACCGACCGTATTGCCGAAATTTTGGCGGGCGTAGACGTCGGTGGGCATGGGGTTGGCTCCTGGGAGTTGGGGGATAAGCGGTAGCATAGCGGCGTGCCTATGATCGATAAATGGCGCGGTTTCTTGATCGCTATGTGGCGTGACGGCGAACAGCGTCTGCGAATTCGACGAAGCGCCGATGCTCTCGCGTCGCAATGAAGGGGCCCTGGTGACGCGTGGTCACGACCGGCGATCTTCATTGTAGAGGGCGAGTTTGCGGAAAGCCGGAGCGGTCGACTTCGGCTGGCTCGACGTGGGTGTTTCCCGATGGGGAATGAACTCGGTCACCTTCCGGGTACGGCTTGCGGTCTGTCCGCGAAGCTCCTTCCGGCGCGCGATCCTTGCGTGCTGAATATCCTTTGGCGAGATCGTCCGATCCGCATGATCCGGACAGATCGCACGGCAGAGAAAGCGATCGCGACGGAAAGCCCGGATTTCTATGATATCGCGCGGGTCGTAGCGGATGGTGACAGCCTCGCCGACATAGGCGGCGAGCGTTGCCCCATGTAACGAAGCCCCTGGAAATGGGTGCCGTCTCGGCGGACAAGCCGGGACGCAGCCATTGGTGACCGGACGGTTAGGCATGAGGGAATGGCCTCCCGGAATTACGGGGCTTTATGCGTCTCATATGAATGGTACGGCATCATTTGCAATGAAGGTCCTTCAACGTACACTTCAAACATGGAAAACACCCGAATTGGCTATCATGCGCGATGCTCAACGGACACACGGGACCTTACGGCGCAGCGCTCTTGATCTCGGTGTCCCAGACGATCGCATCTACACGGACCATGGTCTGACGGGCCAGAACCGCTGCCAGGGCCAAGCGCAGCGCAATTTCCGCCAGCGGTATAAAGGTGCGGGTCAATTCGGCAACGAATATGTTGGCGATGTCTTCCAGCATCGGATGGCTCCCCTTGGGCCGAATGCACGAGCCTAGGCACTTAAGTACAGCGGGAAGAGTGACAACCGTGGCGGCGCCCCCAAAACCCTGGCAAGCTCTCGGCTGAAGCGTACTTCAGGAAAGGAAACACCCATGTATGTCCCTTCTCAATCCGGCCTGAAAGACAAAGTCGCCATCGTGGTTGGCGGCGGCGCGCGTGGCGACGGTATCGGCAATGGCCGCGCGGCTTGCCTGCTGCTGGCTGCCGAGGGAGCGAAAGTTCTGGTCGTGGACCGCGACGAGGCGCTGGCCGGGCGCACGGCGGAAATGATTGCCGAAAACGGCGGCACCGCCACAGCCCATGCCGCTGACGTCACCCAGTCCAACCAGTGCAAGGACCTGGTGGCCAAAGCGCTAAGCCTGTGGGGCCGCGTCGACTATCTCGACAACAATGTCGGCATCGGCTCGACCAAATCTGTGGTCGACGAGACTGAGGAGGACTGGGACCGCGTTATGCAGGTCAACGTCAAGACGATGATGTTGGCTTCGAAACACGCGATTCCGGCCATGGCCGAGACCGGCGGCGGCGCGATTGTCAACATCTCGTCGATCAGCGCGTTGCGCCCGCGGGGCCTCACCGCCTATTCCACTAGCAAGGCGGCTGTGATGGGCCTGACAACGGCGATGGCCGTCGATCATGCGCCACAGGGCATCCGCGTCAACTGCGTCGCGCCAGGCCCGGTCTACACGCCAATGGTGATCGGCAACGGCATGAGCGACGAGGCGCGGGCCATCCGACAGAACGCCTCGCCGTTGAAAACCGAAGGCACCGGCTGGGATATCGGCAACGCCGTCACCTTCCTTCTCAGCGACCGGGCCAGGTACATCACCGGACAGGTCTTGGTCGTCGATGGCGGATGCACTATCGTCGGACCAGCGCGCAGCTATCGCTGAAACCCCGTAACTCCCAAACGTAGCCCTCAAACACCGCATAAGGAAATGCCCGTCATGAGCGTCACCGACACCGAACGCCTGCTCTTCAAGGTCGAGGATATGGTCGCCACCATCACCCTCAACTTTCCGGAAAAACTGAACGCCTTCAATCAGGAGATGCTGCACGCTTGGGCCGCCCGGCTGGAGGAGGCGCGCGACCGCGACGACGTCCGCGTCATCGTGGTGACCGGTGCCGGACGCGGCTTCTGCTCCGGCGGCGACACCGGCGGCATGGGCCGCAGCGACCAGACCAGCCCGCGCCAGGCGAAAGACAACCTGCAACAGAATATCCACCCCATTGCCTTGACGCTGGAGACCATCGACAAGCCGGTGATTTGCGCCCTGAACGGTGTCGCCGCCGGCGCCGGCCTCGACATGGCGCTGCATTGCGATATCCGCTACGCCGCGGCGTCCGCCCGCTTCGCCGAGACCTACACCCGGGTTGGCCTGGTGCCGGGCAATGGTGCCGCCTGGTTCCTGCCGCGCATCGTCGGCGTGCAGCGGGCGCTGGAAATGCTGTGGACCGCCCGCTTCGTGCACGCGGAGGAGGCGAAGGAGATCGGCCTGGTCCTCGACGTGTTCCCGGACGAGACCTTCATGGACGAGGTCATGAAGATCGCCAAGCAGATCGCCAACAACGCGCCGATTTCAGTGCGCTATATCAAGCGTCTGGTCTATCAAGGCCAGAACCTGGACCTGCGCACCCACTTCGATCAGGTCTCCAGCCACATGATCGTCGCCCGCACCAGCCAGGATCACGTCGAGGCCATCGACGCCATGCGCGACAAGCGGGAGCCTAAATTCACCGGAACCTGATTTCCGAATGATTAATCCTCTTAGCGTAGACTGCCGTCCCGGCTGACCTCGATCTGACCGACTTCAATGGATTGGCGCCTGCACCGGGCCAGCGGTGCGCACCGATGATTCGACGTGCGTATTTAAGCCATAATGATGTATAAGGGCGGAAGGGCAGTTGTGGGAATTCGCGACTGCCCCTGTTTTATGCAACAGGAAGGATAAATAAATGAAGCGCGTTCTGCTGTCAGCTGTTTTGGCCGTTGGTTTGGCCGGTACCGCTCAAGCCAAAAACTTTACTTGGTCGTTCCAGGGCGATGCCCAATCGCTCGACCCTTATGTCTTAAATGAAACGTTTACCCTCGGCTTTCTCGGCAACGTGTATGAGGGCTTAATCCGCCGCGCACCGGACTTGGCCATCGAGCCATCTCTCGCCGAAAGGTGGGAGATTGTGGAGCCGAACCGCTGGCGCTTCTACCTACGCAAAGGTGTGAAGTTCCATAACGGCAACGACTTCAACGCAGACGACGTCGTGTTCAGCGCCAACCGCGTCCGTGCCGATGGCTCCGACCTGAAAACACGCATCGCCGACGACACCCAGGTGATCAAAGTCGATGACTATACCGTCGACTTCGTCACCAGCGTCCCGAACCCGATCCTGCATTCCGAATGGTCCACCTGGTATATTATGGACAAGGAATGGTCGGAGGCGAACGGCGCCGCGGCGCCATCCAGCGTTACCGAAGGCAAGGACAACTTTGCCGCCTTCAACGCCAACGGCACCGGACCCTTCACCATCTCGAAGCGTGAGACCGACGTCGAAACGGTGATGGAGCCCTATACCGGTTGGTGGGACACGCCGAAGCACAACCTGACCAAGGCAACCTTCAAGCCGATCTCCAGCGACCCGACCCGTGTCGCGGCGCTGCTGTCCGGTTCCATCGACATGGCCTACCCAATCCCCGTTCAGGATATCAACCGCGTCAACAGCAACGAGGGCACCAGCATGCTGGTTGGGCCGGAATTGCGGACCATCTTCCTCGGCATGAACCAGTCCGAGCCCGAGCTGAAGAGCTCCAACATCAAGGGCAAAAACCCGTTCGCCGACGTGCGGGTGCGTGAGGCCGTCTACCGCGCGATCGACATCGAGGCGATCAAGTCGAAGGTGATGCGCAACCTCGCCGATCCCACCGGCATCATGATCTCACCAAAACTGGTGGATGAGAGCGCCTGGCAGGAGCGGCTGGCCCTCGACGTGGACAAGGCCAAAGCGCTGATGGCGGATGCCGGCTACAGCGACGGGTTCTCGTTGACGATGGATTGTCCGAACAACCGCTATGTCAATGACGAGAAGATCTGCACCGCCGTCGTCGGCATGCTGGCGAAGATCGGCATCAAGGTGAACCTGCTGGCGCAGCCGAAGGCGATCTACTTTGCCAAGGTTTTGGGCCCGAAATACGACACCGACTTCTATATGCTCGGCTGGACGCCCGGCAGCTTCGACAGCTGGAACGTGCTGCATAATCTCATCAGTTGTCGCGACGAAAGCGGCGCCGGCAAGTTCAACTTAGGCGGCTATTGCAACCAGCGCGTGACCGAACTGACCACTATGATTCTCAGCGAAACCGACATCGCCAAGCGCAATGCGATGATCGCCGAGGCTTTCGCGCTGGTGCACGAAGAGCGCGGCTACATCCCGCTGCACCAGCAGGGCCTGGCCTGGGGCAAGGCCGATAAGGTCGAGTTGGCCCAACGCGCCGATAACCAGTTCATGCTGTACTATGTGAATGTGAAGTAGGCAGCGGTCTCTATCGGCCTCAAACTGGCGTGAGGCCCGGGAAAATTTCCGGGCCTCGCGCTGTTATTGACGAGCGAGTTAACGTGCCGCCACTCTGCTACATAGGCCAATACCGTGCTGCACCATAATAGGCGTGCACCGGCTCCCGCCATGCCTTGTCGTCCTCATGGATGTCGTCACGAGCGAAGCACGGAGCGTCCTTCAGTTGTTCTTTCGACAAATCTACGATATAGTTGCCTTTGACGGCATCGTACCTCAAGATTGACCACGGTAGCGGGTGATACTTCTCGCCGATACCCAGAAACCCGCCGAATGACATGACCGCATAGGCGATTTTGTCGGAGTTGCGGTGCAGCATGACATCGTCGATCGTTCCCAAATGCTCGTCGGCAGTGTTGTAGACATTGGCGCCGCGGACACGCGATGCGGAAATTAGGTCGCCCTGCTCTGCTTGATTTTGTACGTTGCAATCCATGGGATCCTCCTTTGCAAGATCGATACATTCGCAACGTGCAGAGTAGGCCCCTGTTCCCGTATGCCTAGCATTTTATTGCCGGGACGTAACCCGATGCTGGATCGGAGCAGCCGTAACCGTGCGTGAGATTTCTTTGTCTGCCGACAAGTTGAACGTCCGTATCTGGCGCGGTGACGAGGGCGGAGAGTTTCAGCCCTTCGCCGTACCTCGCCAACAGCATCAAACCGTGCTGGACGTCGTCACATATGTGCAGCGCGAGCTCGACCCGACGCTCGCCTATCGCTTCGCCTGCCGGGTCGGCATGTGCGGCTCCTGCGCGATGACGGTCAATGGCCGGCCCCGCTGGACCTGCCGCACCCATGTGGCCACCGCCACCCGCGGCAGCGATGTGCTGGAGATCGCGCCGCTGCGCTCGCTGCCGGTGATCCGCGATCTGGCGACTGATATGACGCCGTTCTTCGAGAAATGGCAGCAGGCCCAAGGCCGCGCCACCGGCTCGCGCACCCGCGCCGACGACACCCACAAAATCGACCCGGCCTCGCCCCGCCGACAGGCCGCCGATGCCGCCATCGAGTGCATCAATTGCGGCGTCTGCTATGCCGCCTGCGATGTGGTCGCCTCCGACACCGACTATCTAGGCCCCGCCGCCCTGAACCGCGCCTGGACGCTGATGAACGACGACCGCGAGGCCGACCGGGCTGGTGTGCTGAAGGCCGCGAGCGCCGGTGGCGGATGCCATTCCTGCCACAGCCACGGCTCCTGCACCGAGCATTGCCCGGTCGGCCTGAATCCCAGCCAGGGCGTCGCCGGGCTGAAGCGTCTGTCGCTGCTCGCAATGGTCGGAGGCAAACTCTGATGCCGGTGCAGGCCGCCCTGTTCCTCGCCCAGCGGGCGAGTGCGCTGGTGCTGGCGCCGCTTGTGCTGGTGCATCTGGCGCTGGCGATCTACGCCATCCATGGCGGCCTCACCGCCGCCGAAATTCTGTCCCGAACCCAAGGTTCGGTCGGATGGACCCTGTTCTACGGCCTGTTCGTCGTGGCCGCCGCCGTGCACGCGCCCCTCGGCCTGCGCAACATCCTGCGCGAGTGGTTCGGGTGGAAGGGCGTTGGCGTAAACGCGGGGCTCGCTGTGTTCGGCCTGCTGCTGCTGGTGCTGGGCCTGCGGGCGGTTTCTGCTGTGACGGGGGTATAGCAGATATGAGCCAAGCCCCATTCACCCCTCGTTTCCCCGGGTCAAGCCGGGGAAACGAGGGGTGAGTCCTCGGCCTGACACTACTTCGGCATATTTTAGTTCGAGAGGATTTTGCGATTGCCAAGACGAGTTTTCGACGATGCGTGGGAGGTCGGTTTTTTTTTGGAGGGGCCAGCCATGGACAGGAATGGGCAAGCCGATCCGGAGCGCTGCGTAGAGATAACCGGATGAGGTGCTGAACGGGTGACCATCGCGACAGTTGCGAAAATCATTTTGGTGATGCTGCTTTGGGCCGCCTGCTTTCCGCTGATAACCGCCGGTCTCGAGTTTGCCCCTCATCTGACTTTCGCCACACTACGCGCCGTTTTAGCGGGCTTGATCCTAACTATCCTAGCGCTCGCACTGCGCAAGCCACTGCCCAAGGATCTGCGGATCTGGGCGATGGTGACCATCGTTGGCCTGGGGGCGACCAGCCTGGGTTTTCTGGGCATGTTTCATGCTGCGGAGTACATCACCCCAGGCATTGCCACGGTGATCGCCAACACTCAGCCGCTATTGGCGGCCGTGCTGGCGGGGGTCGTCCTTAACGAGCGGCTCACAGTGCACGGTAAAGCCGGGCTGATATTGGGTTTTCTCGGGATTCTCGTCATCAGCTCTCCTCGGCTTTTCTCTGGCGGAGACGAAAGCTACATCATCGGCGTGGCCTATATCATCCTGGCCGCACTCGGAATTACGGTCAGCAATGTGTTGATCAAACGGATCGCAGTCGACGTCGATGCCCTCATGGCCATGGGGCTTCAGATGCTGATCGGCAGCATCCCACTCGCGCTCGGCGCCTGGGCCACGGAAGAGCCGACGGCGATCCAATGGTCGATCACGTTCGTAGGTGCCCTCCTCGGCCTCAGCCTGTTCGGATCAGCGCTCGTCTACTGGCTGTGGTTCTCTGTGCTGCAGAAAGCGCCACTCAACCAGGCGAACGCATTCAGTTTCCTGATCCCGGTCTTCGGCTTGACGATGGGCGCCCTGTTTTACGGTGAGACCTTGGGTTGGCCGCAACTGCTCGGCATCGCGCTCACGATTCTCGGTGTAGGCTTGGTTACACGCCGAGGGACGAGGCCGGTGGCGGTCGACAAACAGAATTCCGGGTCGGACCGATAGCATCCCAAAAATTCCTCCGCGGCGATGCGTGCATGGTGCGCAGCAGTTCGATCGACGGGCGAGAGTCGAGGTTTAGGGCACGTCAAGGGCTATGCGGCCAGGTTGAAGGTATTCGCGGGTCTTCCCATATCTTAGGCTATGGCTAAGGAATTGATCGATGATCTCAACGCAAATCGATAAGGTCGAACATGACCGAACCCGCGGCGAGCCGGACGAGGCTCTGCGACCGATGAGCCCTGTGATCGAGGCGGCGCTTACCAATAATCATCGGGCTTTTCTGCAATTCCTCGTCCGTCGGCTCGGAGACCAGAGCGCCGCGGAGGACGTGCTTCAGAGCTTCTGTCTGCGCGTCGTCAGAAAGGGAGCAGAGTTGAGAGACAGCGAAAGCGTGATTGCCTGGCTCTACAGCGTGCTCCGATCGGTGCTCATGGACCATTATCGAAGCGAGGGCGCCCGGCAGCGCCGTGAGGCCAATTACGCGCAAGAACAGGCTTTGTTTGGCAATGACCGCGACGACCTTGAGTTGCGCGAGAGCGTCTGCGATTGCTTCCGTGGTCTGTTGCCGGCGCTCCGCCCAGACTATGCGGAGGTTTTGCGGCGGGTCGATTTGTCGGGTGACCCGCGCGAAAAAGTCGCGGCGGATCTCGGCATCACACCGGCGAATGTGAGAGTTCGGCTGCACCGCGCGCGCCAGGCCTTGCGGACTGCACTGGACAGTTGCTGCGGCAGCTGTTGCGAACACGGCTTCCGCGATTGCGACTGCCAAAGCACACGCGGCCGCGCTGACTTGACGCCAGGTCACGAAGCCACCCTTACCTGACTGGGCCGGCTCACCCATTCTGTTTCGGATTTATTTCGGGAAGATCGCTGGCGGCTTAAAGGCCTCACCGGCTAAGGGTGAGTCTGGAGTTGGCCCGCTTTCGTCAACAGTTTTCGGGTCGCCCGGTTTGTGTGTAAGCGGTGCGAGGAGCCCACATTGCTGATTGGGGCATAACGCGGTTGAAACG
>CAXBDI010000084.1:0-17156 GCA_963974445.1 uncultured Alphaproteobacteria bacterium | reverse complement strand
TGTCCGGCTCGACCAAGATCGTCGACCGCTATAGCGGCGAAATCCACATCGGCACGGTGCCGCCGTATTCGGTGGTGGTGCCGGGTTCGCTGCCGGGCGGGCCGAACCAGCCGAGCCTTTCCTGCGCGGTGATCGTCAAGACGGTGGACGCGCAGACCCGGGCCAAGACCTCGATCAACGACCTGCTGCGCGACTGACCGGGGATGGCTTATGCAACCGACCCGGTCGCGCTGTTGCAAGCGCTGATCCGCTGCCCGAGCGTCACGCCGGCCGATGAGGGCGCGTTGGGCGTGCTGGAGGATGCGCTGCGGCCGATGGGCTTCGCGTGCGAGCGCATGCCGTTTACCCACCCGAACACGCCGGATGTGGACAATTTCTATGCCCGGCTTGGCGATGACGGCCCGCTGCTCTGCTTTGCCGGCCATACCGATGTGGTACCGCCCGGCGATGCGGCTGCTTGGAGCCATCCGCCGTTCGCAGCCGATATCGTGCCGAGCGCTGGGGGCGACGTGATGATCGGGCGTGGCGCGGTCGATATGAAGGGCGCCATCGCCGCCTTCGCCGCCGCGTGCGGGCGCTATCTGGAGGAGAAGGGGCCGCCGCAGGACGGCTCTATCGGCTTTATCATTACCGGCGATGAGGAAGGTCCGGCGCACAACGGCACCAAGCGCATGCTGACCACGCTGGCAGAGCGCGGCGAGGCATTGGCCGCCTGCATAGTCGGTGAGCCAACCAACCCGAACGTGCTGGGCGAGATGCTGAAGATCGGCCGCCGCGGCTCGCTTTCGGGTCTGTTGCGGGTCGATGGCGTGCAGGGGCATGTCGCCTATCCGGCGCAGGCCCGCAATCCGATCCATCCGCTGGTGCGCATGCTGAACGAGATCACGGTGGAGCCTTTGGACGAGGGCTCCGAGCATTTTCAGCCGACCTCGCTGCAACTGACCAGCGTCGATGTCGGCAATCCGACCACCAACCTGATCCCGGCTTCGGCCACTGCCCGCTTCAACGTGCGGTTCAACGACCTGCACACATCCGGCGATGTCGAGGCATGGGTGCGGCAGCGGTTGGACCGGGCCGAATACCCTTACGATCTGGAGGTGACCGTCAGCGGCGAGAGCTTTCTGACACCGCCGGGCAAGCTGTCGGACCTGTTGGCGGCGGCGGCGAAGGCGGAGACTAACCGCGATCCGGAATTGTCGACGACAGGCGGCACTTCTGACGCGCGCTTCATCAAGGATTATTGCCCGGTCGTGGAGTTCGGGCTGATCAGCGAGTGGGCGCACAAGGTCGATGAGCAGGTGCGTCTTGACGAGTTGGAAGGATTGACGCGGATATACCGTCGGTTCCTCGACACGTGGTTCGGACGAGGTTAGGCATAGCCAATGGCAGCGGTCTCCATTCGCGATCACCTCAACGTCGCTTTTCGATTGGCGATGCGCGATGCGTCGGCGGTTAAGGAGGTCTATAACACGCAAGCGGCCTTCTGGTTCAGCTTTCAGGCGGCCGTAATCTCATTGCCATTCCTGCTGGTCACGGTCTTTGTCGGTGCCGATCGCGACATCGGTTTGCTGGAGCTGATAGCGGAGGCGACGATCTATGCGGTCAGCTGGCTGTTATTTCCGGTGGTGATGCTGGAAATCGCACCGGCGATCGACCGGGCGCAGTACTTCTACCGCTATATCGCGGCGTCCAACTGGTCCAGCGTCGTCGAGGATGCGGCACTGGCGGCGATCCTGATGTTGCGGACCGTCGGCGTCATTCCGGCGGGCCTGGGCGGAGTGTTGTTCTTCGGCGCGGTGATTTGGGTGTTTTCCTATCAATTCTTCGTCGCCCGCCATGCCTTGCAGATCGACCAGGGCACCGCCGCGCTGATTATTGGCGTGCGTCTTCTGCTGGTCCTGGGGCTGTTCTTCGCGAAGTCGCTGCTAGGCGGATAGCAGCACCTCCGGCGGGTACCGTACTTCCATCAGACAGAGGCCAGTCGGCGGTGCGGTCGGCCCGGCGGCGGTGCGGTCGCGGGCGTCGAGAGTGCGGGAAACGTCGTCTGCGCTCCATTTGCCCTCGCCGACAAGCTTCAACGTGCCGGCGATGATGCGGATTTGGTTGTGCAGGAAACTGCGGGCGTCCGCCTCGATCCAGATTTCTGCGCCATGGCGGGTTACATCGAGGCGGTCGAGGGTCTTGACCGGCGACCTGGCCTGGCAATTAGCGGCGCGGAAGCTGGTGAAGTCGTGGTGGCCGGCCAGGCGCCGCGCGGCGGCATGCATCGCGTCTGCATTGAGCGGCGGCGCGATGTGCCAGACCAGACCGTGGTCGAGCGCCGGCGGGGCGGAGCGGTTCAGGATGCGGAAGCGGTACGACCGGCCAATGGCGCTGCGCCTCGCATCGAAGTCGGGCAAGGCCACGGCGGCGTCTACGACTGCAACCAGCGCCGGGCGGACGAGGTGGTTGACGGCGTTGCGGACGACCCAGGCGGGGCGATGGGCTGGCAGATCGAAGTGCACCACCTGGCCGGCGGCGTGCACGCCGGCGTCGGTGCGGCCGGCGCAGTGGACGGTTACCGGTGCGCCGGAGAATTTCTGTAGCGCGTCCTCCAGGCAGCTTTGCACCGTGATTTGGTCCGGTTGCCGCTGGAAGCCGGCAAAGCCGCCGCCATTGTATTCGATGGTGAGCCGGTAGCGGGGCATGCGCGCTTAAGCCGGAAGGTCCAACCGGGTGCCGGCAGGCAGAGGATAGCCGCGCAGCAGGTCGGCGGCGGCCATCGGCGCCTTGCCGGGGCGTTGAATACGCGTCGGGCGTAGGGCCGCCTCGCCGCAGGCAATGGTGAGCGCGTCGTCGAGCACTTGGCCGGGCGGGCCGTTCCGGTTCGGCACGATGTCGGCGGCGCTGACCTTCAACACTGTCTCGCCATGCTGGAACCAGGTGCCGGGCCAGGGGGTCAGCGCCCGGATCTGGCGCTCCAGGTCGATGGCCGGGCGGCGCCAGTCGAGACGGCCATCCTCGCGGGAGAGCTTGGCGGCGTAGGTGCTGCCGGAGTCCGGTTGCGGCGTCGCCTCCAGGGTTCCGGCCTCAAGGCGCGCCAATGCCTCGACAATCAACTCCGATCCCAGCGCCGCCAGGGCGTCGTGCAGGGACGTGGCGGTCGTCTCAGCCGTGATCGGTACCGGGCGTTGCAGCAGCATGTCGCCGGTGTCGAGGCCCGCGTCCATTTGCATGATGGTGACGCCGGTCTGCGCGTCACCCGCCAGGATCGCATGCTGGATCGGCGCGGCGCCGCGCCAGCGCGGCAGCAGCGAGGCGTGGATGTTGATGCAGCCGAACTTCGGCGCATCCAGCACCGGCTGCGGCAGGATCAGGCCGTAGGCGGCGACCACGGCCACATCGGCGTTGTGAGCGGCGAAGGCGGCCTGGTCCTCCGCCCGGCGCAGGCGGAGCGGGGTGTGGACGGGGATGCGTTTCGCGGAGGCAAAGGCTTGCACGGGGCCGGGTTTCGGTTTCTGCCCGCGCCCCGCCGGTCTGGGAGGCTGGCTATAGACCGCGCAGATCTCGTGGCCAGCCTCCAGCAGAGCCTCTAATGGCCCGACCGCGAACTCCGGCGTGCCCATGTAGACGATGCGGAGGCTCATGGCGTCGCCTTTCAGGCGCGTTTGCGCGGGCGGTCGGCGAGGGCGGCGGTTTTCTGCTTCGCGAGCTTGCGCAGGATGAGATCGCGCTTGATCCGGCTGAGATAGTCGACGTGCAGGATGCCGTCCAAATGGTCGATTTCGTGCTGGATGCAGCGGGCGAGGAGACCATCCGCCTCCAACTCCTGCTGCTCGGCGCACTCGTCCTGATAGGACACGCGGATTTTCTCCGGGCGTTCGATATCGACGAAGATTTCCGGCAGCGACAGGCAGCCCTCGTTCATCACCACCAACTCGTCCGACGACCAGGAGATCGCCGGGTTGATCATGCAATGGGGCTGCTTCTCCTCACCTTCGCGGGCGACATCGACGACGATCAGGCGACGGTCGCTGCCGACTTGCGGCGCGGCCAGGCCGATGCCGGGCGCGTCGTACATGGTCGCCAACATGTTCTGGAGCAGTGCCCGCACGCCGTCATCGACCTGATCGACCGGTTTGCAAGCGGTCTTCAGCCGGCGGTCGGGCGCAAGCACGATAGGCAGCACTGCCATTCCTTCTGGTTCCTTTAAGCGAATCTCTTGCTAGCTATGGATGGAATCGGTTGCGGTCAAGGATGCACACCATAGCTCTGCCATATTTAGACATACCGCTGGAGGCCGCAATGCCCTGGCTGGCCGGAGGGGCCGCGGTGCTGATCGCGTTCCTGATCGGTCGTGCCATGCGGTCTGGCTCGCGGCTGGATGGGGCGCTGGAGCAGCGGTTGCAGGCGCAGGAGCGGGCGCTGGCCGACGTGCTGGGCCAGGCCGTGGACCGCGCCAGCCAACGCGCGGCGGAGGGGGAGCGGCGCGGCGCGGCCGATGCGGCGGCGCTGCGTGAACGGCTGGCGCACCTGGCCCGCCAGCAGGAAGGCGTCGGCCAGACGCTGGGCGCGTTGCAGGGCGTGCTCAGCAACAAGCAGGCGCGCGGCGCTTTCGGTGAGGCGCAGTTGGAGCGGTTGGTGCGCGATCTGCTGCCGGTCTCGGGCTATCGGTTCCAGGCGCCGCTTGGCCGCTTTCGCGTTGATTGCCTGATCGATCTGCCCTGGCCGCCGGGGCCGGTGGCGGTCGACGCCAAGTTTCCGCTGGAGGGCTTTCAGGCGTGGCAGGCCGCGGGCGGCGACGGGCGGGCGCAGGCGGTGGCGCTCAGGCGGTTTCAGCGGGATGTGGCGAACCATGTGGACGCCATCGCGGCCAAATACATCGTCGGCGGAGAGACCGCGGATTTCGCGCTGATGTTCCTGCCGTCGGAGGCGGTGTTCGCCGCGCTGCATAGCGAGTGCCGCGGCGTCGTGGAGACGAGCCAGCGCGCCCGCGTCTTTCCGGTGTCGCCATCGACGCTGTGGCCGCTACTGAATACTGTGGCGGGCGTGCTGCGCGATGTGCGGTTTGCGGAGAACAGTGCTGGCCTTCAGGCCGCGGCGCGGCAATTGGCCGACGACAGCGCCGGGCTGGCCGCGTTGGCGGTGAAAGCCGAACGGGATTGGAGCCGGCTGGGGCAGGACTTGCAGGCTGTGGTGCGGGCCGCCGATGCGCTGGCGCTGACCGGGCGCGCCTTTGCTGCGGCTGATGGCGGGGGGACGGAGGGCGTCGCGGAGCTTTCGGCGGATGCTGCGGCGATCCGTCTGAAATCAGCCACCGAATTTTCTTCGGACTAGGCTGAGCGGAAAGACCAATAGCAATCGCCAGAAGTTTTGACGGTCAACCAACCACTCTCTGCCCCGGGCTTGCCCCGGGGTCCACGCCTGAGAGCCAATATCAAACGATCCACGCTGGGATAAAATCTCTGGCATGGGTCCCGGGGCAAGCCCGGGACAAGGGGAGGGAGTAGCTTTGACACGCAACTAAGCCTCTCTACAGATTGAGCCTGGCGCGGGCGATCTGCGGCACCATCAGGCCGTTGACCACGTGTTTCAGGCGCTGGTCGTCGCCGGCGCGGGCCTGATCGCGGCAGGCCAGCAACAGCTTGCCGGCCTCGGTCCGGCCCCAGAACCAGTCGAGCACGTCCGTATGGCTGGCGCCATGGCCCGGCTGAGCCGTTGCCGCCTCCTGATAGAACGCCTGCAGGTCGTCGTTTACCCGCTTGAAGCCCTCGGCGAGGGTGACGCCCTCCAATGGCCCGCCGGTGGCTTCGCCCGCTGCGAACGCCGCCACGTAATCGGCGATGGCCTCCATGGTGAGGCCGGACTGGTCGACCGTGCTGCGGCCGCGCCGTTCCTGCGCGAGAGCCTGCCAGGGCTTCAGGCTGGCGATTTCCCGCTTCAGGCTGGCGGCGGGGGTCTCCTCGCCTGCGGGCACCGGGAAGCTGACCGGGCAGGTCCAGCCCTCATCCGACGCGGCGACGGCGCTGGCTGGCGCTTCCTCCGGGAAGTCTTCGATCAGCGGGCCGTCGGTGCGCTCTAACAGGCCCAGAGCGGCCTCCAGCACCCGGGTTTGGAACGCTGCTTCGCCGGGCGGGCCAATCGGCCGGCCCAGTTCGAACGGCACCCAAAGGGCCCGCGGCGGCTTCATCTTTTCCGTGTGCAACCGGATCAGACTGACGGAGACAGTGGGCAGGCCGGCGGCTTCCAGGTAGTGACCGATCGCGCTCACGGCGCGGGTACAATTCGGTCAAACTGGGATCAGCACGACGGCGTCAACATTATCGGCCTGGAGCGGGCCGATCAGGCTGTCGACAGCGGGCTTCATCTGCTCCGGATCGGTCGCGCCCATGAAGGAATAGTGATAGGCAGCGACCGAGCCGATCTTGCCCGCCGCCGCCATCTCGTGCAGGCGGTCGATGGGAAAGGCGACGTTGATGTCTTCCTGAAAGCCGGTGCGGTCGTAGTTGACCGAGATATGGCTCATGGTCAGGTCGGAGGCTGGCAGGTCGGCCGGGATCACCCGATAGTCGGCATCGCCCGGGTTGAAACCACCCTCACTTTTGCGGCCAAGGCCGGCGGTGGAGATGATGGCGACGCGGCGCTTGGCGAGCGGCGGGCCGCCGGCGCACGGTGTCGGTTCGAACTCGGGGCACGGCAGCTTTGTCAGGTGCCCGGCCAAACCCGGCGGAAGGTCTTCTAATCTGGCCAAGAGGCGAGACTCCTTTTGCTGAAGGGCGAGGCGGCAATAGACGAGCCGCCCTTATGGTCGTTATTCTAGCGCAGGAGAGCCGCGATGGCATAGGTGCGGAAGTGTTCCAGCGCCGGGGTCTGGGCGTGAAGGTCCTTTGCGCTGTTGTGTCTACAGCACCCGTTCGCCGCGTTTCCAGACGGCGACGACGGCGGGGCCGGCCTCGGTCTCGCGCACCTGCACCAGATCGGCCAGCAGGCCAGGGGCGATCTCGCCTCGATCATTCAGGCCGACGCTGGCCGCAGGGTTGGCGGAGATGCAGCGCACCGCCGCCGGCAGGTCCACGCCGTCGACCAGGTCGGCGAGGCGGAAGGCCGCCGGGATCAGGCTCGACGGTACATAGTCGCTGGAGAGGATGTCGACCAATCCATCCGCCGCCAGGTCTCGCGCCGAGACATTGCCCGAATGCGAGCCGCCGCGGAGCAGGTTCGGCGCACCCATCATCACCGCCATGCCGTGGGCATTACAGGCCAGAGCCGCCGCCGCAGTCGTCGGGAATTCGGCGATGGTGAGGCCGTCGCGCACCGCCGCCGCCACGTGCGCTGCTGTGGCATCGTCATGGCTGGCCATGGGGATCGCGTGGGCGTGGCAGATATCGACGACGTGGCGGCGATGCTTTTCGGCGTATTGCGTTTGCTCCCCCCGGCGAGCGGCGACGAAGTCTGCGAACTCCGCGTCGGTCATGCCGTACTTGGCCTGATAGTAATCCGCGTACTTCTGCATCGACACGAACTGCCGCTGGCCCGGCGTGTGATCCATGATCGAGGCGAGGCGGACGATGGCGCGGCCGAGCAGCGGGTCGAGCAGGTCGGGCAGAGCCGGGAAGCAGACCTCGCAACGCAGGTGCAAGTAGTGCTCGATCCGCAGCAATCGAGCCTGCATCGCGTCGTCGACGCCATCGACCATGGCGGTGAGGTTTTCGGTGCGGAAGCTGATCGGCAGCACGTCGCCGAGCGCGATGGCGTCGAACACCGTTGTGATGCCGGCGGCCGCGATTTGGGCATCGTGAGCGATGACGGCGGGCAGCATCGGCCAGACCGCGTTGGGCCGCGGCGTGACATGGCGCTCCAGATTGTCGGTGTGCAGTTCGACCAGCCCGGGCAGCAGGTAGTCGCCCTGCATATCGACCGCGGCGCCGGCCACCGCACCGCTATCGACCGAGCCAATCAGGCCGTCGCGCAAATGCACGTGCCCCGCGACGACACTATCGCGGAGAACCAGGCGGGCGTTGGACAATACGGTCTCGGTCAACGGTGAGGGCTCCGTCGGGCGGAAAAGCTCGGGACTGGGGACGACCTAGCATAGCTGTATGATCGGAATGTGACGGTCGGCCGGGTGAGCCGCGGGCAGCGTTCGGCGCTAAAGCTGATCCACCAGTTCCCTGAAGGCGTTCATGTCTTTGACTTCGAATACTTTGTCGTGCAACTCCGCCATGCCGAGTTCGCGCCAAAGGCGGAACGTCTTGTTGATGCTTTCGCGCGTGGCGCCGGTGATTTCGCCCAATTCCCGTTGCGATAGGTTGAGCGTGATTCGGGTGACGCCGCCGCCGGCGATGCCGCTCTCACGCTCGACGAAGGCCAGCAATACGCGGGCCAGACGCGATTCGAGGCTGCGCAGCGCCAGATCTTCGACCTGTGCCGTGGTGCGGCGCAAGCGAAAGCACAGCAGGCGCATTACCTCCAGGCAGAGGTCGACCCGCGCCCGCAGGAATGGCTCGAAATCGCGGCGGGAGAGCACCAGCAACTGCGTCGCCTCGACGGCGGTGGCGTCGGCGGTACGGTCGGCGCGGTCGAGCAGCGCAATCTCGCCAAAGGATTGCCCGGCCGTGATCTCGTTCAGAATGATTTCGCGGCCTTCGCTGGAGACCGAACTGATGCGCACCCTGCCGCTGGCCACCAACATCATGCTTTCCGCCGGCTCGCCGCGGCCGAAAATCAGGGTGCTGCGGCTGACTTGCCGCGACCGGCAGACGTGCGCGAGTGCGGTCAGATCGTGCTCGTTCAATGTTTCGAACAACTCGCACCGTTGCAGCAGGCGAGCTGTGGCACCCAATTTGGCTTCCGATATGCCATTGGCCATGCTTCTACCTCCGAACTGAGCCCCGCGAACACAAGATCTTATGGCTTGTTGTCCGTATGCTGCGCCGCAGAATGCGCCTGCTGGCGGGCCGGTGCAAGCCATCAACCGACAAGGCTTTGCGGACCCGTTCTGCCCAGGTGGATTCCAGGGTGAGGCGCACCACCGTCGACGATTTGGTATCCGTCTGTCGTGAAACAGAAAACGGTGTTACACCTCACCCGGCAATCCACCCTTCTCATTCTTGGACAGACACTGAGCAGGCGATTAAGGCTACAGCGGCATGCAAACTTATGATTACATCGTTGTCGGCGCCGGATCGGCGGGCGCTGTCGTCGCCAACCGGCTTTCCGCCGATCCCAAGACCTCAGTGCTGCTGTTGGAGGCTGGTGCGCGCGATCATTTCTGGACGCGCATCCCGGTCGGCTACGCCAAGCTGGTAAACAACCCGGCGGCCAATTGGCTCTACAGCGGCGAGCCGGAGCCCGGCACCAACGGCCGCCGTCTGCCGGTGCCGCGGGGCAAGCTGCTGGGCGGCTCCAGCGCTATCAACGGCGTCGCGTTCGTGCGCGGCCAGGCGCAGGATTTCGATACCTGGGCGCAGATGGGCAATACCGGCTGGAGCTACGCCGACATCCTGCCGATGTTCAAGCGGATGGAGTCCTATGAGGGCGGGGGCGATGATGAGTTTCGCGGCCGCGACGGTCCGATCCGCGTGACCGACCCGGTGCCGCGCGACCCGCTGCTGGCCATGATCGTTAGGGCGGCGGCAGAGGTCGGTATCCCCCACAATCCAGACTACAATGGCGCTACCCAAGACGGCATCGCCATGAGCCAGGCGTCGGTCTCAAACGGCCGCCGCATGAGCACGGCGCACTGCTATCTGGCGCCGGTTCGCAAGCGGCCCAACCTGAACATCGAAACCAACGCCCTGAGCGAGGGGTTGATCCTGGAGGGCAAGCGCTGCGTCGGCGTGCGCTATGCTGTCGGCGGCGAAAAGCGTGAGGCGCGGGCCGGGCGGGAGGTCGTGGTCAGCGCCGGCTCCATCAACTCGCCGCAATTGCTGGAGCTTTCCGGCATCGGCCAGCCGGAGCGGTTGCGCGACCTCGGCATCGCCGTGCAACATGAATTACCGGGTGTCGGCGAGAACCTGCGCGATCACTACGCCCCCAGGACCCGCTGGGCGGTCGGCACGAAAGGTTACACGATGAATGACCGGGGCAGGGGTCTGGGCCTGGTCAAGCAGGCGCTGCGCTACGCCTTGTTCCGCGACGGCATGTTGAGCAGCGTGGCGGCGCCGATGCGGGCATTCGTTCGCTCGCGCGAGGGACTGGACGCGCCGGACCTGTTGCTGGGCATCGTGCCGATGCTGACAGAGTCGACTCCGAAGGGGCCGAAAATATCCCGGCAGTCGGGCTTCACCTGCTACGCCCATGCGATGCGGCCGGAAAGCAAGGGCCACATCCACATCAGGTCCGCCGATCCGAGCCAGCCGCCGGCGATCAACTTCAACTTCCTCTCCACCGCTCAGGATCGGGAATTGACGGTGCGTGCCGTGCAGATCGCCCGCTCGATCATGACCGCGCCAGCGATGGCGGCCTTGCAGGTCTCGGAGTTAGCACCGGGCACGGAGCGGGTCAGCGACGACGAAATCCTGGACTGGGTCCGCAGCGCCGCCGAAACCACCTACCACCCGGTCGGCACCTGCAAAATGGGCACCGACCCGACCGCCGTCGTCGATCCTAGGCTGCGGGTGCATGGTATCGCGGGCCTGCGCGTCGCCGACGCCTCGATCATGCCGACCCTGACCAGCGGCAACACCAACGCCCCCTCCATCATGATCGGCGAGAAGGCGGCAGATATGATTTTGACGGAAGGACGTTAGGGCAAGCCCATAGCAATTTTCGGAAGTGTTTCAGTTTGGAAATGTCTGCTCCGAGCCCTTGTCAAACCTTGGGCTCGAGCGCAACATTCGACGCGAAGGGCGGATTGCGGACTTTCTCTGCAAGTGCGAATCATCCATACAAGGACATTGGAACCTGACATTCGGGCATCCTCGGTATTGCATTTCTCTGTACCGCTGCAAGGCGGCTCGCTCGTGACACGAGCGGTCAAGCCACATTCCTCTTTTCCGTTAAACTTGCTGTCCGCCCTGCTGAATGCGGAATGCTTCGACCCGTTTGTTCAGATTCTCGAATATCCGTAATAGCTCGGCGTGATTATTGGAAGGATCGTACTTGATGCACTTTAGGTTGCGGTTCTTTCGCAGCGATTGTTCGAGGTCCTGGCTAGTTTTTGATGATGTCACGATGTAATGCGGCTGTGCATCGGGGAAACGAAAATTTTGGTTTTCAAGAATAAGATTAAAATCGGGGTCTGAGACACCACATCCGATAAACAAAAACGTGTGCGATAATATACATGCATCAAGGGCATGATAGAATAGTGCGTTCTGAGTTCTAGCTTTGGAGTACTCCTGCTGCGTAAAAATGATTTGATTTGGCGCTTCTATCGTACCGTGGACCTTTATGACGAAGTATGCTTCGTCACGCAGGAACTTAAAAACATCGCTATCAAAAAAGCGCTTTACTTGAACCATTCCTCCTGTCTGTCGCTGAACAAAAGTTTCGTATATGTTGTCCAAATTCAGGGACAGCGTTACTCGCTGATCCAGCCGAAAAATTTTGTCATGAAGATCGCTGGCGCTATAGTTCGGAGTAAGAAATCGCGAGCGCAGGAAATCTATCCAATCGTCATCCAACCTCTCCTTAAGCCACTCGCAAGCGTGCAGGTAATCGCCTTCTCGAATGGCGCGTTTGATGTGGTTTGTCCCTGAATTTCCAACGCGCTCGAGCGCACTGTTAAGAAACTCCGACCATACCGGAGGGCGAGTAGTACCATCGGCACCCAACGAATTCTTTGATACGCCAGCCCCTAATACAATAGCGACATTCCGCCGGGCTAAGTCCTTTATGAGCGTATCAGGCCAAGCGTCCGCCATCGAACGAATCCTATACTTCTGTCACTGCAATTAAGTTTTCCGAAACACTGCCAAAAATTGATTTCGAGTCTTTGACTTTTGCAAAATGAGCCCCTCGGACACCATCTGAACTGCCGAGTTCGAATATGGGCGCGCGACTCGTTTGTGACATTGGGATCAAACTATAGAGATTGGGTATGCTGCCCAAATTCGCCCGATCAGGGCGTGCAACTACGATTGCATTCGAAAAATTGTTCTTAACAAGGTCACCCACTTGGGAGATTATTTTTTCGTATGCAGAAACCGCGCGTCGAGTTCCGCTTGAGTCAGTCTTGGTGATGTATTGTTGGGTGACGTAGCCAGCAAATTGAACGGGGTCGGGTAAGTCTACGGGAATATCATCAGGATCCGTATTATCTAACCCGATTTTCCATCGCTTAGTCCAATCCGCAAACCAATCAGCGATATTTTCAATGGCCTTAAGGCTAAAAATGTCCGTTGCCATTGGGCTGACGAAATAATTGCTCGCCAATAGAACAGCACGATTTATTGACCCGAGAGAGGGGCCGACGTCAATCAAGACGATATCATATTCGCTAAATCTCTGAAGAAGCTCCACAAATAGGATCGAAGTCCGTATTCCACGAACATCGCCAGAGATTGCAGCCCCCCAGTCGCGAGCAAGCAGGTCTTCTGTCAGCGCAAGTCTAGGATCGCCTGCTATCACATCAACTTTGAATCTCTTGCTCCTGTGAGTCCTCACATCACGAGAGTAGCCCTTGCCCTGAGCAAGAGGGCGCACGACACTGAAGATAGTCAGAGTGCTAGTCTCGTCATAAAGGTAGGCGAGCTGATCATCATCAAACATATACTGAGTGGCATTGCATTGTGGGTCTGCGTCAATGACAAGGACCTTCATATGCTTCACAATCGAGAGATATGCGGCAACATTGCAAAGCAATGTAGTCTTACCAACTCCGCCCTTGTTATTGAAGAAGGTGACTGACTTCATAAGCTAGCTTTCCAATTTCCAAATCTGGCGGCAAACGTAGATCGCGCCTCTCACTTTAGATTCACCTTAACAGATCGCGGCCCCAATTCAATCTTGGGCGGGAACCGTTGCCAGGGTGTCAGCAGAGATACTCCGCCGCCGATGTATGGCCGCTTTCGGCGAGTTGCAGCGCAGCGAATAGAATAACGACCAAGGTACGGTTTGGGCCGTTCGCGCCGGTTTCAGCCAATTGGTCAAAAGGCCGCTTCGTCAGCGCAGCAGAAGTTCCAGCTGAGATACGACCCAATTTTCCGACCGCGGAGCTTGTCGAAGGGTCGCTTCGCCCGCGCCAGCCACTACCCCTCCGCCTCGCCATACCCACCGCCGCCCGGCGTCTCAATCACGAAGGTATCGCCGGCCGCCATATCGGTTTGGCCCTGGCCGCCCAGGTCTTCGCGCGAGCCGTCTTTGCGGATGACATAGGTCTCACCCACTTTGCCCGGCTCGCCGCCGGCCATGCCGTAGGGCGCGATGCGGCGGTGGTTGGAGAGGATGGCTGCGGTCATCGGCTCCAGGAACTTCACCCGCCGGACGATGCCGTCGCCGCCGCGGTGCTCGCCCGCGCCGCCGCTGCCCTTGCGGATCGAGAAGCTTTCCAGCCGTACCGGGAACCGCCATTCTAGGATTTCCGGATCGGTCAGGCGCGTGTTGGTCATGTGGGTGTGCACGGCCGAGGTGCCGTCGAAGTCCGGCCCCGCGCCAGAGCCGCCGCAGATGGTCTCATAATACTGGTACTGGTCGTTGCCGAAGGTGAAATTGTTCATCGTACCCTGCGAAGCGCCCATGACCTCCAGCGCGCCGAACAGCGTATCCGTCACCACCTGGCTGGTCTCGACATTGCCGGCGACCACCGCCGCCGGATATTCCGGGTTCAGCATGCAGCCTTCCGGGATGACGATCTCCAGTGGCTTCAGCACGCCGTCGTTCAGCGGAATATCGTCGGCGACTAGGCAGCGGAACACGTAGAGCACCGCGGCCCGCGCTACAGCGCTCGGCGCATTGAAGTTGCTTGGTTGCTGCTCGCTGGTGCCGGTGAAGTCGATCTTCGCCGAACGCTCCTCCCGGTTGACGGAGATCGCCACCTGCACGTGGCTGCCATCGTCCAACTCGTACTTGAACTTGCCGTCGCCAAGCTTGCCGATGACGCGGCGCACCTGCTCCTCGGCATTGTCCTGCACGTGGCGCATGTAGGCCTGGACCACGTCGAGGCCGAACTGCTCGACCATGCCGCGCACCTCCTGAATGCCGCGCTCGCAGGCGGCGATCTGGGCGCGCAGGTCGGCGATGTTCTGGTCGACATTACGGGTCGGGTAGCGGCCGCTGCCCAGCAGTTCGGTCAGGTCTTCCTCCTGAAACTCGCCGCCATCCACCAGCAGGAAGTCGTCGATCAGCACGCCTTCCTCCTCGATATGCGTCGAGTCCGGCGGCATAGAGCCCGGCGTCTTGCCGCCAATATCGGCGTGATGGCCGCGGCTGGCGACGTAGAAGATTACCTCGCCATCCTCGAACACCGGCGCAATCACCGTAATATCCGGTAGGTGCGTGCCGCCGTTGTAAGGCGCATTCTGAGCGAAGACGTCGCCGGATTTCATCGTATCCTTGCGGGTGCGGATGATCGAGCGCACCGCCTGACCCATGCTGCCCAGATGCACCGGCATGTGCGGGGCGTTGGCGCAGAGGAAGCCGTCCGGATCGAAGATCGCGCAGGAGAAGTCCAGCCGCTCCTTGATATTGACCGAGTACGCCGTGTTCTCCAGCGCCGCGCCCATCTGCTCGGCGATGGACATATACAGGTTGTTGAACAACTCCAGCCGCACCGGGTCGGCTTCCGTGCCGATGGCGTGGTCGCGGTCCAGCGCCTCGATGCGCTTCAGGACCAGGTGCAGGCGCTCGGTCATCGTCGCCTGCCAGCCGGGCTCCAAGACCGTAGTGCCGGTGCTCTCCAGGATGACGGCCGGGCCGTCGACCTCGCTGCCCGGCTTGATCGAGTCGCGGTCGTAGAACGGTACGTTCTGCCATCGCCCGCCCGCCCAGACCGGCCGGCGGGCGAGCGGCTTGGCCGCCTCCGATTGTAGAGGGTATTTCGGTTCGTCCGGCACTTCCGTCTCGCCGATGACCTCCGCGACGGCGGTCGCCACGACCAGGGCTTTTTCCGCCATGACAAAGCCGAAGCGCTGCTTGTGCGCCGCCTCGAACGCCTCGCGCATCGTATCGACGTCCGCAGCGAACGGAATTTCGATGGAGGAATCCGTGCCCTCATAGCGCACATGCACCCGGTGTTCGGTGCGGACTTGCGAATGCGGCAGGCCCTGCGCCTTCATCTCCGCCTCTCCGGCCTCGGCCAATTCGGCGAGGGTCGACTCGATCCCGGTGATCGCGTCGTCCTCCAGCCGCACCTCGACGCTTTGCTCCCGCACCGCCCGCAGGTCGGCGAGGCCCATGCCGTAGGCAGAGAGCACGCCCGCGAACGGGTGCAGAAACACCGAGGTCATGCCCAGCGCGTCGGCAATGCGGCAGACATGCTGGCCGCCGGCGCCGCCGAACGCGCAGAGCGTGTAGCGCGTCACGTCATAGCCACGGCGCACGCTGATCTCGCGGATGGCGTTCGCCATGTTGTCGATGGCGATGGCGAGGAAACCCTCCGCCACCTGTTCCGGCGAGCGGGTGTCGCCGGTCTCGTCGTGAATGCGCTTGGCCAATTCCTCGAACTGACGCTTGACCGTGTGGTAGTCGAGCCGCTCGTTGCCCTCCGCCCCGAAAACCTTGGGGAAATAGTCGGCCTGCACCCGCCCCAACATCACATTGGCGTCGGTCACCGTCAGCGGACCGCCGCGGCGATAGCTGGCCGGGCCGGGGTTGGCGCCGGCGCTCTCCGGCCCGACGCGGTAGCGCTGGCCGTCGAAGAACAGGATCGATCCTCCCCCCGCCGCCACCGTGTGGATTTGCATCATCGGCGCCCGCATGCGCACGCCGGCGACCTGTGTCTCGAACGCCCGTTCGTACTCGCCGGCATAGTGGCTGACGTCGGTCGAGGTGCCGCCCATGTCGAAGCCGATGATCCGCTCGAACCCGGCCATCTCCGCCGCCCGCGCCGCGCCGACGACGCCACCCGCCGGCCCGGAGACAATGCAGTCCTTGCCCTGAAAGCGCTCCGCCGCGGTTAGGCCGCCGTTCGACTGCATGAATTGCAGCGCCACGTCGCCCAGATCGCCCGCCACCTGATCCACATACCGCCGCAGGATGGGCGAGAGATAGGCATCCACCACTGTCGTATCGCCGCGCGAGACCATCTTGATCAGCGGGCTGACCTCATGGCTGGCCGAGACTTGGGTAAAGCCAATCTCGCGCGCGATCTCCGCCACCCTAGCCTCGTGCGCCGTGTGGCGGTAGGCGTGGATTAGGACGATGGCGATGGCCCGGTAGCCGTCGTCGTAGGCGGCTTGCAGGCCCTGGCGCGTCGCGTCCTCGTCCAGTGCTGTAATTTCGTTGCCGTTGGCCGCCAGCCGCTCCGGCACCTCGACTACGTCAGAATACAGCAGTTCCGGCAGCTTGATGTTGAGGTCGAACAGCTTCGGCCGGTTCTGGTAGGCAATGCGGAGCTGGTCCCTAAAGCCCTCGGTGATCGCCAACACCACCCGCTCGCCCTTGCGCTCCAGCAGAGCATTGGTGCCAACCGTCGTCCCCATCTTAACGGCGGCGATTTGGTCGGCAGGGATCGGCTCGCCGGTTTCTAAGCCCAGCAAATCGTGGATACCTTGGGTCGCCGCATCCTCATACCGCTCCGGATTCTCGCTGAGCAGCTTATGCGTGACGAGCGACCCGTCCGGCTTCTGCGCGACGATATCCGTGAAGGTGCCGCCACGGTCGATCCAGAATTGCCATTGTTTGGAGGACATGGGGGTGCCTGTTGTGAGGTGGGGGTTTCGCTGTGGTTACCTTTGGCATGGCAGGGATGGATCGGCAACCGGTGCCAGAGGCGGTGAGAGCGAAAACAGCGGGCTCCTGTCCGCGACGAGATTAACCTCTCAGAGGAGCCATAAGGTCGCCGGGTCACCCCATTCCAAAAACCGTCAGAACCACAGAGGTTTCGACCCACGGCATCAACTAGACTCCCTAGTGTGCAATCCGGGGCGATTAGCCCTAAAAGACCGCATTTACCATTATGACGAATAAACCTCAAAGGCGTTATTTGATTTCAATTTATTGACGGGGCTGAAATGTAACTGCTCACCCCCCCCCCCTCGTTGAACGGGGGTTTTGCCGGGGGGCAATTGAGGTAT
>CAXBDI010000083.1:0-17224 GCA_963974445.1 uncultured Alphaproteobacteria bacterium | reverse complement strand
AATGGCGTCGTCCGCCAGCATGTCCAGCGTGTATTCGCCGGCCGGCGCATCGCTGCCGCCATGGCCGCGGGTATCGAAGCGCAGCACGCGGTAGGCATCGGTCAATGCCGGCATCTGCGGGTCCCACATGGAGCCGTTGGCGCTGAGCGAATGGCTCATGGTGAGCCAGGGTGCATCGTCCGGCCCGTCGATGGTGTAGGCAATGCGCGTACCATTAACGCTGGCGAGTTCGGCCATAGGGAGGGCTCCTTAGAATATGAGACGCAATCGATATCGGATGAATTAGTGCAATCGTGTGGCAGGGCGCGGCGGCGACATAGGTACGTTGATCGGGCCGGCCTGATGGTGAACCATGCGCCAGACGCCTTGTTCCAGCATAAACAGGTTGCTCGCGACCAGTTGGCCGCGGGCCAACGCCTCGGTGCAAATAACGAGGCCGCTGGAATCGAACACCAGCCCGGTCGGATCCAGACACTGGATGGCCGGACGGCCGGGGGCGGAGAGGATGTCCCGCCAACTGGAGAGCACCTCATCGCGCCCGATGATCGGGCCTGCGCCCGGATGAATGCAGGCGACCGGGTATTCCTCGGACCAGAGCGCGGCCATCGCCTCCAGGTCGCCCATATCGAAGGCATCGTAGAAGGATTCGTTGGCCGCCAACAGGGTTGCCGTCGTGACGTTCGGCTTTGACATCGTGGGAATGCGCTCTCCTATCGCGAGGCGGTGTCGGGATTGTCGGATAGCGAGCGCTGGATGGCGGCGAGGCATTGGTCGCGCGTCGGGGCGAAATCGTTTCGCCGCCACCAATCCTGCACCAACCGCAGGATCTCGCCGACGTGTGGGCCCGGCTTGACGCCCAGTTCCAGCAGGTCGAGGCCGCTGACCGGGAATTTCGGCCAGGCCCATTCCGCCGCCACTTTCAGCCGCAGGTCGATGTCCGCCGCATCGCCCTCCGCCGCCGCCAGCAGCGCCGCCAGACGATAGGTTTGCCGGTCGCCGATGCCATAGAGCGCCTGGCGGATGCCGCGCGCGTCCGCACCCAACTCCGGCAATGGCCGGGCAAGCGCTATCAGGTTCGCCGTCTGAACCTTGCTGAAGCGCAGCCGTTCGGCCAGCGCGCGGTAGGCATCTGCCGGCCCCGGTAACATCGCCGCTAGCCGGCCAATCGGCGCTGCCTCCAACCCCTGCGACCGCTCCAGGGCTACGACGCGCGATAGGATCTTGGACCGGATCGTCAACGCGGTGAGACTGCGCAAGATTTGGTGCTGCGCCATGGCCGCAACGGCCTCGCCAGGGTCGGGCGCTGACAGCAGCCGCCGCAGTTCCGCCGAAAGCCGCTCGCCAGACAGCGTGTCGAGCCGGTCGGCGAGGCGCGCCGCCGCATCGAGACCGGCCTGATCCAAGCGGCCGCGGGCATACCAGGCGGAAAACCGGAAAAAGCGCAACAGGCGCAGCACGTCCTCGGCGATGCGGTCTTCCGGCCGGCCGATAAAGCGAACCGTGCCGCTTTCGATGTCGTTCAGCCCGCCGCAAGGGTCGTAGAGCCGGCCGTCGGGATCGACGGAAAGGGCGTTGATCGTGAAGTCGCGCCGCGACGCATCCTCCACCCAATCGTTTGTGAACGCGACCTTGGCATGGCGGCCGTCGGTTTCCACATCGCGGCGCAATGTGGTGATCTCGAACTGACCGGTGCTGGTGAGAGCGACGACGGTGCCATGCTCGATGCCGATGGGTTTTGCACGGACATTGGCGGCTTTCAGCCGGCGCAGGCTCTCGTCGGGCGGCAAGGCGGTCGCGATGTCGACATCCAGACTGGTGCGCCCCATCAGGTGGTCGCGCACGCAGCCGCCGACGAACCGGACCTGATCGCGGCCCAAGGCCCAGACGACGGCCCGCACACCGGGAATATCCAGCCACGGCACATGGCTGAGCGTGCGCACGGCGACATCCGGCACGCTGCCGCCTTGCAACACCAACGGTTCGGGGCTTTCCGGGGCGGCCATTATTTGAATTGTCCGGGCACGAAGCGGCCGTCTTCGTAATGCGGTGCGACATACTCACTGCCCGGCGGCGCGCCATCCATGATCCGCCAAGTGCCGAGGGTGAGTGCCGCCAATACCAACCCGATGACGCCCAATGAAATCCACGGCACGTTCTCCGCCCATTCCGGCATCTTGTCGGTGCCATAGACGGCCCGCCAGGCGAAATAGATTAGCACTGGAATAATCAGAGGCAGCAGGGTCATCATGGCGCCACGAAGCATTGGGCCGCTATGCCTCCCCATCCGTTAGAATATCCACAAGGTTGACCAGCATTCCGGCGGTAGCACCCCAGATGAAGCGATTTTTGTAGGGCAGCACGTAGTAATGCGTGCGCCGCCCGTTGCGCACGCGGCTTTCCTGCCGGTGATTGCCGCGGTCCATGATCCAGCCGAGCGGCACCTCGAACACTTCCGCCACCTCGAACGGGTCGGCGACCAGCTTGATCGGCGGCTCGACCCAGCCGACGATGGGTGTAACGCCATAAGCCGTGGAGGTCTCGTAGAGCGATAACTGGCCCAACACCTCGATATCCTGCGGGTGCAGGCCGATTTCTTCCTCGGTTTCGCGCAGCGCCGTGGCTTCCAGGTGCGGGTCCCGCTCCTCCCACCCGCCGCCGGGGAAGCTGATCTGGCCGGCGTGTTTCTTCAGGTGAGCGGTGCGCTGGGTCAGCAGCACGGTCGGGCCGGCCTGGCGATTGACGATGCCGACCAGCACGCCGGCGGGTTTGAGCTTGCGGCCGGCCACATAGCCTGGCCGGCCGTGCGGATGCAGGTCGAAATCGCTACGCTCGCCCCGCATCTTCGCCCGGGACGCCTCGGAGCCGACCGGCAGGCCGCCGGCAGCCAGACGCTCCAGGATGTCGTCGCGATTCACGTTCCTGCCTGCCCTAGCGGATGCAAAGTCCCGCCGGACCAGACGGCGAGGCTGCCGTCCCGCTGTTCCTCCGCCAACTCGACCAGGTCGTAGAACACGGGGCGGACGATCAGCCCCTCCAGACGCGGGCGAACCATGAGGTAGGGCCGTGGTTCCTCGCTCTCGGGGTCGATCTGCAGCCAGATCGGGTGGTCTGCATCCGCCGTCACCCACTCGTCGATATTGGTGCGGAATTGCAATTGTTGATCCTTGCCCTCGCCTTGCGCCCGCATTTCCAATGCGATGAAGGGCGCGTCCTCGACCTCGATCGTGCCGCGTTCGACCGGCGTCGCCAGCAGGTAGTCGCCGTTATCGGCCCGCCGCATCACGGTCGAAAACAGCTTGACCAGGGCCATGCGCGTGAATGGCAGGCCGTTATGATACCAGGTTCCGTCTTTGGCGATTCGGATGCCGAAGTCGCCGCACGGCAAATCGTCCGCCGCTGGCCGCGAGGGCTTGGCTTTGCCGCCGGTCAGGACGGATAAGTCGGGGGTTGGCTGGCTCATCGACAACGCCCTTCTACTGAAAACGGGACAGCACCCTATATAGGGGCGTTGAGGCGTTGCGTGAAGGCTTCAACTGGCGATGGCGGCGGCTGGCACGCAATCACCATTACGCCATCCCGAGGCCTGACCTATCGCCACGGCGGTCGGTTGGCGACATAATGTTCGTTTGTCGATAGAAGCGGAGCACTACGCGGTATGGTTGATCTTGCAGAGGCCCAGGAGGCGGCGGGCGATGTAGTCGGCGCCGTCGACGCGCTGGCGGAAAAGCTGGTGCACGTGCGGGCGGCTATCGGCCAGGTGTTTTTCGGGCAGGACGATGTGATCGACCAGGTGCTGATCGCACTGCTAAGCGGCGGCCATGCTTTACTGGTCGGCGTACCGGGGCTGGGTAAGACGCGGCTGGTGGAGACGCTGGGCCAGGTGTTCGATCTGCAATCGAAGCGCGTGCAGTTCACGCCGGACCTGATGCCGGCGGATATCCTGGGCTCGGAGGTGCTGGACGTCGCCAATGATGGCACGCGGCACTTCCGCTTTGTGCAAGGGCCGATCTTTACGCAATTGCTGATGGCGGACGAAATCAACCGCGCGAGCCCGCGCACGCAGTCGGCGCTGCTGCAGGCCATGCAGGAGCGCAAGGTCGCGGTGGCCGGCGAGGATCGATCTTTGCCCAGCCCCTTTACCGTCCTGGCAACGCAGAACCCGATTGAGCAGGAGGGCACCTATCCCTTGCCGGAGGCGCAGTTGGACCGCTTCCTGTTCGACATCCGCGTGCCGTATCCGGACCGCGAAACCGAAGCCAGAATCCTGACGATCACCACCGGCGCGACCGATCCGACGCCTGACGTATCCATGCGGCCAGAGGACTTGCTGGCGGCGCAGCGCCTGGTGCGGCAATTGCCGGTCGGCGAGCAGGTGCTGGACGGCATCATGCGGCTGGTGCGCGCCGGCCGTCCGGGCGAGCCGGAAGCTCTTGCCTCCGCGACCACCCATCTGGACTGGGGCCCGGGACCGCGCGCCGCCCAGGCGCTGATGCTGGCAAGCCGCGCACGGGCGTTGCTGCAAGGCCGCTATTCGCCGTCGCTCGACGATGTGGTCGCGCTGGCCGCGCCGGCGCTGCGCCACCGTATCGCGCTGACCTACGTCGCCCGTGCCGAGGGCGTCACGCCTGGTGACGTGATCGACGCCTTGGTGCAGGAGATCCGGTGAACGCCGCCGCGCCTAGCATGACGGTTTCGCCGCCCCGGCGACGCGAGGCCGAGGATTGGGCGGCGCGGCTGCCGGACCTGCGAACGCAGGCGCTGCGCGTCGCGGCGACGGTCGCCATGGGCGCTCATGGCCGCAGACAGCCCGGCGCCGGCGACAGCTTTTGGCAGTTTCGGCCCTACCACCAGGGCGACTCGGTGCGCGCCATCGACTGGCGGCGTTCGGCCCGCGGCGACCGCAACTTCATCCGCGAGCGCGAGTGGGAGGCGGCGGAAAGCTTCTGGTTCTGGGTGGATCAGTCACCATCCATGCACTTTTCCGACGGCGCCGACCGGCCGGCAAAATGGGACCGAGCCATTGTGTTGGCCCTGGCGATTGCGACGCTGCTGCTGCGCTCCGGCGAGCGGCTCGGGCTGCTGCTATCCGGCGGCCCGCTGATGCTGGGCACCGGCATGCGGGCGCTGGACCGCATGGTGCAAAATCTGATCGATCCGCAGGCGCGGACAAGCCTGCCGCCGGCGATGGCGTTGCCGCGGCACGCGACGGTGCTGGGGTTCGGCGATACCTGGGCGCCGCTGACAGATTGGGACAAGCAGCTTGGCCTGCTGTCCGGCCCCGGGGTTCGCGGTCAGATCGTCCAGGTGATCGATCCGGTGGAGGAGCGCTTCAGCCTGCGTGGCCGCGTGCGCCTGGAGGGGATGGAGGGCGAGGCGCCGGAACTGCTGCGCCGCGCGGAAGATCTGAGCGACGCCTATGCGGAGCGCTTTGCCGGTCATTGCCTTGGGCTGGAGACCATCTGCCAGCGCCGCGGCTGGCGCTATCGCCGGCACGCGACCGATCAGTCGCCCTTGCCGTTGCTGTTGGCGCTCTACCGCGCCATTTCGTTAGACCGGCGGTCCGCGCATGCTTGATTTGGGGCTGATTGGCTTTGCGCAGCCATGGATCCTGGCGGCTCTGTTGGTGTTGCCGGGCTTATGGTGGCTGCTGCGCCTGTTGCCGCCGCCGCCGCGGCTGGAGCGGTTTCCCGCCATTGCACTCCTGGCCGGCCTGGTAGCGCGGGAGGAGAGCGCGGCCCGCATGCCGCTCTGGCTGCTGATCCTCCGCCTGGTGCTGGCCGCCCTGGTCATCCTGGCGCTGGCCGACCCGGTGCTGGCGCCGCAACACCTGCTGCGCGGTAAGGGCCCGGTGCTGGTCGTGGTCGATAACGGCTGGGCCTCGGCGCCGCAATGGCCGGACAAGCAGCGAGCGCTCGCCAACCTGCTCGACGAGGCCGACCGGGCGGACCGGCCAGTCGCCATTCTGCCGACGGCAGCCCAAGCGGCAGCGCCGGACCCCGTGTCGTTCGGGCCGGTATCGGACTGGCGAGCCAGAGCCGGCGCGCTGACCCCGCAGCCCTGGCCGAGCGACATGGCCGCCGCGCGGTCCGCAGCCGCCGACTTGAGCGGTCAGGGCGAGACCGTGTGGCTATCCGATGGCATTGAGGCCACAGATCGCATCGCGCTGGCCGAGCGGTTGCAGCGTCTGGGGCGGCTGCTGGCGTTGCAGCCGGCAGATACACATTTGTTGCTGGAGGAACCGACGGCGAGTGCGACCGGCCTCACGGTTGCCGCGCGCCGCGCCCAGACCGCCGCACCTCAACGCATCCGGGTGCAGGCGGTAGCGGCCGATGGCCGGCTGCTGGCCAGCACCGACCTGGCCTTTGAAGCCGGCGCGGCGAGGGCGTCGAGCGATTGGACGTTGCCGAGGGATATCCTGAATCAGGCGCAGTCTTTGCAGATTGCCGGCGTTGCCGGGGCGGGCGGCACAGTGCTGTTGGACGATCGCTGGCGGCGCCGGCTGGTTGGCGTTGTCGATGCTGGCGGTGTCCGCGCCGGCCATCCGCTGCTCGACTCCAGCCACTACCTGCGCTCGGCGCTGACAGATTTGGCCGCGTTCCGCCAGGACGGGCTCGATGCCTTGCTGGAGGAGGGTCCCAGTGTCCTGGTCACCCGCGAAAGGTTGCAGCCCGGCGCGGCGACGGTGGCCCGGCTGGAGACCTGGCTCGCATCGGGCGGCGTGCTGCTGCGCTTCGCCAGCCCCGGTCTGGCGGAGGAACCGGACGAGTGGCTGCCGGTGCGGTTGCGTCCAGCCAGCCGGGCGCTGGGCGGGGCGCTGAGTTGGGAAGCGCCGCAGACGCTGGCGCCATTCCCGGAAGCTTCCCCCTTTGCCGGGCTGAGCATCCCGGACGAGGTGACGGTCAGCCGCCAGGTATTGGCCGAGCCATCGCCGGACCTGCGTGAGAAAACATGGGCTTCGCTCGCCGACGGCACGCCGCTGGTCACCGCCGCGCGGCGGGGCGAGGGGTGGATTGTGCTGGTGCATGTCAGCGCCGACGCCAACTGGTCGAGCCTGCCGCTCTCCGGCCTGTTTTTGCAGATGCTGGACCGGCTGATCCGCCTCGGCCATGGCCAGGCCAGTGTCGGGGCGGCCGGCGAGCCGCTGCCGCCGCGGCTGGTGCTGGATGGCTTCGGACGGTTGCAGGAGCCGTCGCCGCAGGTCCAGGCCTTGCCCGCCGGCGCGACGCCGGCATCCGCGCCGCTCGGGTCCCGGCATCCGCCGGGCTATTACGGCGGCGATGCCTCGCGGTTTGCCTGGAACCTGGCCCCCGGTCTCTCGGACAAGCCGTTAACAGCGATCACACAATGGCCGAGCGGTGTCGAAGTGCGCAGCTATGGCCAGCAGCGCAGCCGCGATCTGGGCGCATGGCTGTTGCTGGCGGCGGTCTTGCTGCTGATTGCCGACACGGTCGCATCGCTGATCCTGCGCGGGCATTTGCGCCTTGGGTCGCGGGCCGCTGCAACGGCGCTGGTTGGCATGCTGTTGCTGCCTGCGCTGGTGGCAGCGCCGGGGGCCGAGGCATCCGACGAGCTGGCCTTGCAGGCGACATTGGCGACGCGGCTCGCCTACGTGGTGACCGGCGATGCCGAGGTCGACCGGATCAGCGCCGCCGGTCTGGCCGGCCTGTCGCAGGTGCTGGCGGCCCGGACCTCGGTCGAGCCGGAGCCGCCGTTGCCCGTGCAGATCGAAACGACGGAACTGGCGTTCTTCCCACTGCTGTATTGGCCGGTGTTGCCGACGCAGCCGCTGCTGACCGCGGCCGGGCGCGAGCGCGTCTCCGTGTATCTGGAGCGGGGCGGCACGATCCTGTTCGACACCATGGACCAGGATGCGGGCGGCGATGTCGGCCCCGGCGGCCTGCGCCTGCGCGCCGTGTTGGAGGGTGTGCGGATCCCGCCTTTGGAGCCGATCCCCGCCGACCATGTGCTGACCCGCTCCTTCTATCTGCTGGACCGGTTTCCCGGGCGCTGGACCGGCGCGCCGGTCTGGGTCGAGTCCGATGCCGCAACGAACCGTGACGGCGTCACCAGCGTGATTATCGGCCGGCATGCCTGGGCCGCCGCCTGGGCGATGGGGCCTGACTGGCGGCCACTCTATCCGGTCTATCCGGGCGACGACCGGCAGCGGGAATTCGCCTACCGCTTTGGTGTCAACGTCGTGATGCATGTTCTGACCGGCAACTATAAGGGCGACCAGGTGCACATCCCCGATATCCTGGAAAGGCTCGGCCAATGACGGCGGACCCGGCCGGAGCGCGGGCATGAGCGACTGGAGCATCGCCTTCGCGCCGCTGGCGCCGTGGTGGAGCATCGTGCTGTTGGCCGCTGTAGCCGCGGTGCTGCTGGGGTTTTCCGGCTGGCGGCGAGCGCGCGGCACGCCATGGCGGGCATTGGCCTTCGCGGTGCTGCTGATCGGCTTGTCGCGGCCCCAATGGCTTGAGGAACAGCGTCGGCCGTATCCGGACGTAGCCGTCGTGCTGGTCGACGAATCGCCCAGCCAAGACATCGGCGAGCGTTCGGCTCAGCGGGAGCAGGCGCTGCTGTCGTTGCGTCAGGCGGCAGAAGCCTTGCCGAACCTGGAATGGCGCGAGGTGCGGGCCGGGGCGCCCGATGCCCGCGCGCCCGGCACGCGGCTGTTCGAAGCCTGGCGGCGCGCCATCGCCGACGTTCCGGTCGGCCGCCGCGCCGGAGTGATCGTGCTCAGCGATGGCCAGGTACATGATGAACCTTTGGCGGAGGAGGTTACCGGGCCGCTGCACCTGCTGCTAACGGGAGAACGCGGCGAGCGGGACCGCCGGTTGATCCTGCACCAGGCGCCACGCTACGGCATCGTCGGCGAATCGGTGACATTGCAGGTACAGGTGGACGATCTGGGCGTCGAAAGCCCTCCCGCCACCGCCAGGTTGGTGGTGCGCCGCGACGGCCAGGTGGTTGCCAGCCCATCGGTGCGGACGGGAGAGCCCGCGACCATCGAACTGCCGTTGGTGCGGGCCGGCACAGCCATAGTGGAGTTTTCGGTCGAGGATGGACCGGCGGAGCTCACCCTGCAGAACAATCGCGTCGTCGCCTCGATCAACGCGGTGCGCGACAGGCTGCGGGTGTTGCTGATCTCCGGCAAGCCGCATGCGGGCGAGCGCGTCTGGCGCAATCTGCTGAAGTCCGACCCTGCCGTCGATCTGGTGCATTTCACGATCCTGCGGCCGCCGACAAAGCAGGACAGCACGCCGGTCGAGGAGCTATCGCTCATCTCTTTTCCGGTGCGCCAACTGTTCGCGGAGAAGCTGGACGAGTTCGACCTGATTGTTTTCGACCGCTACACCCTGCGCGGCCTGATCGCGCCTGGGTATCTGGAGAACATCGCAAACTATGCCCGCAACGGCGGCGCCGTGCTGGTGGCCGTCGGACCGACCTATGCCGACCGGTATGCCTCCATCCACAATAGCGCCATCGGCGACGTCATGCCGGCGGTGCCGACCGAGCGGGTGCTGGAGCAGGGCTTCCGCCCGACGGTCACCGCCTTGGGCCAGCGCCACCCGGTCACTCAGGAATTGACCGCTGCGGCGGCCTGGGGCCGCTGGTTCCGCCAGATCGAGGCGTCTCCTGTCAGCGGCCAGGTGCTGATGGCCGGGATCGGCGAGCGGCCGCTATTGGTGCTGGACCGGGTCGGCGAGCCCGGCAATCAGGGCCGGGTCGCCCAAATCCTCTCTGACCATATTTGGCTGTGGGCGCGCGGATTTGAAGGCGGCGGCCCGCATGGCGAGTTGCTGCGCCGGCTCGCCCATTGGTTGATGAAAGAGCCGGAGTTGGAGGAGGAAGCGCTGGCCGCAACGGCTCGCGGCGACCAGTTGCTGATCGAGCGGCGAACGATGGGTGACAGCGCGCCGGATATCCTGGTGACCGCACCGGACGGCCGTACGCGGCCCGTGAAACTGGAGCCGAGGGGCGGCGGGCGCTTCGGCGCGGTCGTCCCGGCAGGCGGCGATGGCCTCTACCGCGTTGAGGACGGTGTCAGCAGCGTCGTGGTGGCGATGGGCGTGTTGGATGCCAAGGAGTTGGAGGACGCCCGCGCCAGCGCCGCCCCCTTGACGCCGGCCATCGACCGGCAGACCGGCAGCGTGCATTGGTTGACCGATGGGACGCCTTCGCTTCGCCGGATCAAGCCGGACCGCACCGCCGGCGGCCGCAACTGGGTCGGCTTGCGCCAGAACAATGCGCACAGCGTTACCGGGTTGCAGCAACATCCGCTGTTGCCCGGCTGGTTGATGTTATTGCTGAGCGCCGGGCTCTTGGTCGCCGCCTGGTGGCGGGAAGCGCGGTAGCGGCGAGCGGGCCGGTCGGTTTATTGATATCCGCTAAGCAGCTTTGCGCGCCGACTGCTTGGCTTCGCTGGGGTCTTCCTTCGACTTCGGCGGCGGATCGCGCAGCACGTAGCCGCGGCCCCAGACCGTCTCGATATAATTGGATCCGCCGGTCGCCATGCCGAGCTTTTTGCGCAGCTTGCAGATGAAGACATCGATGATCTTCACCTCGGGCTCGTCGATGCCGCCGTAAAGATGGTTGAGGAACATCTCCTTGGTCAAAGTCGTGCCCTTGCGGATCGAGAGCAGTTCCAGAATCTGGTATTCTTTGCCGGTCAGATGGATCGGCTGGTCGTCCACCTCCGCCGTGCGGGTATCCAGGTTCACCGCCAGCCGCCCTGTACGGATAATCGATTCCGCATGGCCGCGCGCGCGCCGGATGATGGCGTGCACCCGCGCGACCAGTTCGCGCCGGTCGAAGGGCTTGGTCAGGTAGTCGTCGGCGCCGATGCCGAAGCCCTTCACCTTGCTATCCGGTTCCGACAAGCCGGACAGGATCAGTGTCGGCGTTTCGACCTTTGCCGAGCGCAGTCGCCGCAGCACCTCGTACCCGTCGATGTCCGGCAGTAAGATGTCCAGGATAATGAGGTCGTAGTCGTAGAGTTTACCGATCTCGAGGCCGTCTTCGCCCAGGTCGGTCGTGTCGCACACAAAGCCTTCCGCCTTCAGAATGGCTTCTACCGTACGCGCTGTGGCATTGTCGTCTTCTACGATTAGGACACGCATTCACCGTACCTCTATTTACACCGGTTACTCTTTCGTCAATCTGATTATCACCTTAACCGTGCATATTTAACAAGAACTAAATTTTTGGTTGTGTTGCGATAATGCGCATACGCCGGCCAGGATGCAATTTTTGCACGCCGTATCAATTAGATAACCTACAACTGTTAGTCGAAATACAACTGAAAGTGTTATGAAATGTGCTTAATCCTCGCGCGACAGGCGATATTGATTCACCCGGGTCGCGCGCAGGCCCATCAGGCCGTGGGCAGTGACCAGCCGTTGCCAGGTTTCGAATTCTTCGGTGGACAGGCTGTAGCGCTCGCACGCTTCGGCCTTAGAGAGCAGCCCGCCGCGGACCGCCGCCACTACTTCGGCTTTCCGCCGGATGACCCAGCGTTTGGTGTCGGGTGGGGGCAGCGTTTCCAGCGTCAGCGGCTCACCGGTGGGGCCGATGATACGCTGCTGCGATTTGGTTGTATCTGTCTGCATCGGTCCGATCTGATTGACGATATGCGCCGCCGCGGCCAGCCGTTTCGTTTAGTCACCTTAACCGGCCAGTCTTGCAGAAACCCTAACGAAGGGCCGCGTTATCCTTCATAATCAAATGGTTATGATAGATGCGCGCAATTGCCGATAATGTCGATTTACGCCGCGACAGCGCAATCGAGCCGGGGAATCGCTGAACATGCAGATATTCCACCGGCATTACAGGTTCGTTACGGCGCATCTAACCGTTGACCGGAGGAGCGGAACGCGCTAACAGCCGCGTCAACCCATACTTTCGGCTAGGGAGGCCGCATGAAGATCGACCTACCGCCGGACTATCAGCCGTCCGAGCAGGAAGAGTTCATGAACCCGCTCCAAGTGGAGTATTTTCGTCAGACGCTGCTGGAATGGCGCGATCAGTTGATTGGAGATGCAGAGAGTACCCGCCAGGCGCTGCAATCCGATAGCCTGGCCCAACCGGATTGGACCGACCGGGCATCGATGGAAACGGATCGCGCCCTCGAACTGCGAACCCGCGATCGCGCGCGCAAGCTGATCGTGAAGATCAACGAGGCGCTGATGCGCGTCGAAGACGGCTCCTATGGGTTTTGCGAGGAAACGGCGCAGCCGATCGGTATCAAACGGCTGATGGCTCGTCCCATCGCGACCCTCAGTATTGAGGCGCAGGAGCGGCACGAACGCATGGAACGCTCGCACCGGGACGAGTGAGGCGGACGGACAAGCCCGACGTTATTATCGCCGCCGCCCTCTTTTCGTTGTGTGGCTGTTAGCGTTTGTCAACCAAAACGGGAAATGATAGGTTCCTGACTGGCTTATTGGCCCAAATGGTTGAGGAGTCGCCATGCTCCAAACGCTGCCAGAGCGTGCTTTACCCGCAGGACGAACAACGCCCATTGCCGGCCTTGCGCCGGCAGTGCTGTTCGTCTGCCTGACTTTGGTCGTCATCGGGCTTGCGGCCGGCGCGGTTGGCTGGATCGCTTATCCGATGGTCATGTCCGTGAGTATCGCGGCGGTGCTGGGCGGCGCGGTTGCCGGTTATGTCATGATCCGCCGTCCGAAACGGTCTTTTGCGCCGCTGGTGCAACCGCCCGATCCGCCCCCGTCCTTGAAGCTGCAGCCGGCGACAGATGCGGCCTCCGTTCCTACTAAAGGTAGCGATCATGGAACGCGATTGCGCGGCCTGTTCGAAGAGGGGCCGATTGGCGTCGCGATCCTGGATGAGACGCAGCGTATCAGGGAGGCGAACCCGGCGTTCGACGTGTTGCTGGCTCGTGAGGCCTCCGCTCCGCCGGATGGCGAGTTGGATGCGCCGCTGGCAGAATGGCTAGATGCCGCGAACGACGCAGATTTGGGCGCAGCACTGGCTAACCCGACCGCCACGAGCCTCGATGTGACGTTCGGGCCGGATCGGCAGCAGAGCGGCACGCTGTTTCTGGGGCCGGCAGAAGGCGCCCGGCGCGTCGCGCATTTGATCGATACCAGCCGGCAAAAAAAGCTGGAAGTACAGTTCGCGCAATCGCAAAAGATGTTGGCGGTGGGCAAGCTCGCCGGCGGTATCGCCCATGATTTCAACAATCTCCTGACCGCCATGACCGGGTTTTGCGACCTGCTGCTGCTGCGGCATCAGCCCGGCGACCCATCGTTCGCCGACATCATGCAGATCAAGCACAATGCCAATCGGGCCGCCAACCTGGTTCGGCAATTGCTGGCCTTCTCGCGGCAGCAAACCCTGCAGCCGCGGGTGCTGAACCTGGCCGATGTGATCGCCGACCTCTCGAACCTGCTGCAACGGCTTCTGGGTGCCGGCATCGAGTTGCGCGTCGAGCACGGCGCCGATATCTGCCCCGTGCGGGTGGATCGCGTCCAGTTGGAGCAGGTCTTGATCAATCTGGCAGTCAACAGCCGCGATGCGATGGATGGGGCCGGCGACCTGACCATCCGCAGCCGCGACGTGCTGCCGAGCCAGATTAACAACCCGCCGCGCCACCCGCCGTTGCCGCCAGGGCGATGGGTGCTGATCCAGGTCTCCGACACCGGGTCCGGCATCCCGCCCGAACACCTGGACCGGGTGTTCGAGCCCTTTTTCACGACCAAAGGTGTGGGTGAGGGCACCGGCCTCGGCCTGTCCACCGTCTATGGCATCGTCAAGCAGACCGACGGCTATATCTACGCTGAAAACCCGCCGGAAGGGGGCGCCTTGTTCAGCGTCTACCTGCCGGCATATGAGGGACATGCCTTAGAAACCGGCGGCGCTCCTCAGGCCGCCCCCAACCGCGCCGACCTGACCGGCGCCGGATCGGTCTTGTTGGTGGAGGACGAGGACCCGGTGCGGATGTTCGGGGCGCGGGCGCTGCGCAGCAAAGGCTATAACGTAACGGAGGCACGAACCGGCCAGGCCGCGCTCACCCTGTTGGATAGCCGGGAGGAGCCATTCGACCTGCTCATCACCGATGTTGTCATGCCCGAAATGGATGGCCCCACCCTGATCGAACACGTGCGCGGTCATTGGCCGGATATGCGTGTGATCTGCATCAGCGGCTACGCCGAAGGAACGTTTCGCGACAAGCTCGGGCAGTTCGACGACCTGTATTTCCTCGCCAAGCCCTTCACCCTCCAACAACTGGCTGGGAAGGTGAAGGAGATTATGGCTGCCTGACCGGGCTACCATGGCGGCAGGATTCGTGAGGATATGGTTAATCGCCGATTCCCGTTTGCCGAGTATGTTCCAGACGGTCGCGTCGGCACGCCTGATTTAACGGTTATGATCCTATTTTCCATGATGATTTAGGGCTATAAAAAGAACATTGTCGGAAAGAACAAAATGTGTACAATGCGACCGTTGCCAACGCGCACCCGCGCATGCGAGAATGGAGATGGTAAATGGCCGAAGCAATTCTACGTTTGGTTGAAAGTGGAGATATGGACAAGAAAAAAGCGCTGGACGCCGCGTTAAGCCAAATCGAAAGGGCTTTTGGCAAAGGCTCTGTCATGCGCTTGGGGTCTAACGACGCTCCAGCCGAAATTGCTTCTGTATCTTCTGGTTCGATTGGGTTGGATATTGCTTTGGGAATCGGCGGATTTCCGCGTGGCCGCGTTATCGAGATCTTTGGCCCGGAGAGTTCTGGCAAAACAACCCTGGCGCTGCATGTGGTGGCGGAGGCGCAAAAGGCAGGCGGCACCGCTGCTTTTGTCGATGCGGAACACGCGCTTGACCCAGGATATGCGCGCAAGCTGGGCGTCGATCTGGGCGAGCTGTTAATTTCTCAGCCGGACACCGGCGAGCAGGCTCTAGAAATTACCGATACGCTGGTGCGGTCCGGCGCGCTGGACATTATCGTCGTTGACAGCGTCGCCGCACTGGTGCCCCGTGCGGAGTTGGAAGGGGAGATGGGCGACTCGCTGCCCGGATTGCAGGCGCGGTTGATGAGCCAGGCGATGCGCAAGCTGACCGCCTCGATCAACAAGTCGCACACGATCGTCGTTTTCATCAACCAGATCCGGATGAAAATCGGTGTGATGTTCGGCAATCCCGAGACGACAACCGGCGGTAATGCGCTGAAGTTTTATGCCTCTGTCCGCATCGATATCCGCCGGATCGGGCAGATCAAGGATCGGGACGAGGTGGTCGGCAACCAGACCAGGGTCAAGGTCGTGAAAAACAAGGTTGCGCCGCCGTTTAAAGTGGTCGAATTCGACATTATGTACGGCGAAGGCATATCCAAAATGGGCGAGTTGCTCGACCTGGGTGTCGCCGCCGGTATTGTCGAGAAGTCGGGCGCGTGGTTCTCGGCGGAGGGCAAGCGACTCGGCCAGGGGCGCGAGAATTCCAAGACTTTCTTGCGGGAAAATCCGGATATGGCGGCTTTGATCGAAAGCCGTATCCGTGCCAACGCCGGATTGGTCGTCAACAAAATGCTGACCGGCGAACCGGAGGAGGACGCCGACGGCGTCGAGTCAGTCGAGCCGGTCGAACCTGCCGGCGTCAAGGAATCGCTGGTCTAGGGCGGGTGCGACCGGCCTCTCGGGCGTCTTGTTTCGGTAGCGCGGTAGGCCTCGTCTGGACAGACTTGCGCGTGCGGGATATGTGACAGTCATGCGCTGAGGCGCCCTCGACCGGCAGGGTTGAGGGTGGCTTGGCGGCTATCACGATCACGAGACCAACAGGCGTACACCACCTATGGCGACGACGAGCGACATTCGCGCGACCTTTCTCAACTATTTTGCCAAGAATGGGCACGAGATCGTCGAGTCCAGCCCGCTGGTGCCGCGTAACGATCCGACATTGCTGTTCACCAATGCCGGGATGGTGCAATTCAAGAACGTCTTCACCGGCGTCGAACACCGGCCCTATTCGCGCGCCGTGACCTCTCAGAAATGCGTGCGGGCCGGCGGTAAGCACAACGACCTGGAGAACGTCGGATACACCGCCCGACACCATACCTTCTTCGAGATGCTCGGCAATTTCTCGTTCGGCGACTACTTCAAGGACGAGGCGATCCGCTTCGCCTGGAACCTGATCACTCGGGAGTACGGGCTGCCGAAAGACAAACTCCTCGTGACCGTCTATTCGGAGGACGAGGACGCGGCTGTCCTTTGGAAAAAGATCGCCGGGCTGGGGGAGGACAAAATCATCCGTATTCCCACCAGCGACAATTTCTGGGCGATGGGCGACACCGGACCGTGCGGCCCCTGCTCGGAGATCTTTTTCGACCACGGCCCGTCGATCTGGGGCGGCCCGCCCGGCAGTGCGGAGGAAGACGGCGACCGATTCATTGAAATCTGGAACCTGGTTTTCATGCAGTTCGAGCAGGTGACGGCCGACGAGCGCGTGAACCTGCCGCGCCCCTCCATCGATACTGGCATGGGGTTGGAGCGCATCGCGGCAGTGCTTCAAGGCAAGCACAGCAACTACGATATTGACCTGATGCGCGCCCTGATCCTGGCGTCGGCGGAGGCGACCGGCGTCGGGCCGGGCGGCGATCAGGCGGCCTCGCACCGGGTGATCGCCGACCACCTGCGCGCCTCCAGCTTTCTGATTGCCGACGGCGTGCTGCCGTCGAACGAGGGGCGCGGTTACGTGCTGCGGCGGATTATGCGCCGCGGCATGCGCCATGCCCATATTCTGGGCGCGCAAGACCCGCTGATGTGGCGACTGGTGCCGGAACTGGTGCGCCAGATGGGGGCGGCCTTCCCGGAACTGAACCGCGCGCAACCGCTGATCACCGAGACGCTGAAGTTGGAGGAGGAGCGGTTCAAGCAAACCCTCGGACGCGGCCTGCGGCTGTTGGACCAGGAGACTGAAAACCTGTCTGCCGGTGGCACATTGGATGGCGAGGTGGCATTCCGGCTTTACGATACTTTCGGCTTCCCGCTCGACCTCACCCAGGACGTGCTGCGGACGCGCGATATCGCGGTCGATACCGATGGCTTCAACGCCGCAATGGAGCGGCAGCGGGCCGAGGCTCGCGCGGCGTGGGCCGGCTCCGGCGAGGCGGCGGACGAGGCGATCTGGTTCGATCTGCGCGAACACTTGGGTGCGACAGAGTTTCTGGGATACAGCGCCACTGCGGCGGAGGGCGTGATCACTGCCTTGG
>CAXBDI010000082.1:0-17432 GCA_963974445.1 uncultured Alphaproteobacteria bacterium | reverse complement strand
AAATGCAGGCATTTCAACCCCTCACGTCGTTGTCGGCGGCGATCGCCGCTGGCGAGTTGAGCCCGGCGGCGTTAATGGGCGAGTATCTGGATCGAATTGCCCGCTTCGATCAGAAGTTGCATGCGTTCGTCACGGTCTATGGGGAGGAGGCGCGCGCCGCGGCACAGGCGGCGGAGGCCGCGATCCGCTCCGGCCATCGTATCGGCCCGCTGCACGGCATTCCTATTGCGCTGAAAGATATCATCGATCTGGAGGGGCGCGTTACGACTGGTGGCTCTGCCGTTTGGCGTGAGCGTATCTCGCCGCAGACTGCTATCCTGGCCGAACGTCTGATCGCCGCCGGGATGATCGTCATCGGCAAGACCCACTCGGTCGAGTTCGCGATGGGCGGGTGGGGCACCAACGAGCATATGGGAACCGCGTGGAATCCGTGGGATGCAGACGTATTGCGGATTCCCGGCGGTTCGTCCGCCGGCTCCGGCGTCAGCGTTGCGGCGGGGCTCGTGCCCTGCGCCATTGGCACGGATACCGGCGGCTCCGTACGCTTGCCGGCGGCGTTCTGCGGCCATGTCGGCCTGAAAGTCTCGGTCGGGCGGATTCCGACGCTGGGCGTCCTGCCGCTGAGCCACACCCTCGATACGCCCGGCCCGATGACCCGCACGGTTGAGGACGCGGCAGTGCTGTATCGCGTGCTTCAGGGCCCCGATGCACGAGAGCCGCGAACCTTGGGGCTTTCCTACGAAGACCCGCTGCCGACGCTGAAGCGCGGTGTTGCGGGCCTGCGGCTGGCGGCGATGCCGACCGCAGACCGGCAGATTTGCGGCCCGGAGGTTCTGGCCGCCTATGACGCATCGCTCGAAACCTTCCGCCGGCTGGGAGCCATCGTCGAGGAGTGCGATCTGCCGTATCGGCTGAACGATCTGGGAGCTGCCTTGGGACGAATCATTGGCTGTGACGGCTACTATCATGTCGGCGCGTTGGTCGATGACATGACGTTGCCGATCGATCCGGCGGTGCGTCCCCGCATCTGGATCGGCAAATCGATCACGGCGACCCAGTACATCGGGGCTCTGGCGGATCAGCAGCGGATCAAGGCGGAGTTTGCCGCGGCGCTGCAAGGCTTCGATGCGTTGTTGACGCCCACGACCGTCACCGCGGCGATCCCGGTTGCCGAGGTCGATCAGATGGATACGCCGGCGGTTCTCACCCGGTTTGTAAACTTGATCGAAGGCTGCGCGTGTTCGCTGCCGAACGGCTTTACCAGCGAGGGGCTGCCTACCTCGCTGCAAGTCGTTTGTGGCGAGCAGCAGGAGGCGATGGCGCTGCGCATCGCGCATGCGTTTGAAACCGCAACGGATTTTGGCGGCAAGGTGCCGCCGGCGGTGCGATAGGAACGCAAGCCGGCGGCGGATCGCCTCAGATCTTGCCGATAACAGCCTGGCGGAAGCGGGTCTTCAGGTAGGCGCCGTCTTTCGGCGGGATCGCCATATCCTGGGAGGCGTGATCGACCTTGAAGGTCACCAGCACCGGGCCCGGCGCCGTGCGGCACAGGCTAACCCCTTCGGCGACGCCGGCGGCATCGCGGACCAGTTTGGTCGTGCCGAAGCCCGCCGCCGCGGCGATCCCTGCGATGTCGGCACCGCGTCCGGTTGCGGTCTGCTGCTGGCCGGTCTCGCCATAGCGCTCGTTATCGATGACCGCGATGGCGAGGTTCGGCAGGTTCTCGGCGGCGGCGGCGGCCAGAGAGCCGAGCCCCATCAGCAACTCGCCGTCGCCGGTGACGACCAGCACGCGCTTGTCCGGTTGCGCTACGGCCAACCCCATGCCCATCGGTACGGCGCCGCCCATCGCACCCCACAGATAGAAGGTGCGGGGGTCGTCGCCGGCAGCATAGCAGTCATAGGCGCACTGGCCCAGGCCGGGAATGACCAACAGATCGTCGCCGCGGTCGGCCAGCAGTTTTGCGACGATGTCGCGTCGGTTCAATGCAGGCATCGTTTCAATCCTCGGCAAAGATTTTGGCGCCGATCAGCCGCTGCCCCAGCAGCACCGCGACGGCAGAATTGGTGTAGTAGGCAAAGCGCAATGCGGAAGCGACTGTTTCCGCGACGTCTTCCGGCTTGTCGCAGCGATAGCAAATGACGCCGGAAAGCTCGAAGTGGGCCTGAGTGGACTGGCCCATCGGCACCTGCCATGTGTTGAACTCGCCCCACTCGCCGCGCATGGTCACCAGCGTCACCAGAGGGAATTGGCAATTCTTGATCAGGCTCAACATGTTGATAGTGTTGCCGACGCCGGACGACTGCATCAGCAGAACGCCCTTGTCGCCACCGAGCCAGGCGCCAGCCAACAGCGCAACACCGTCTTCTTCGGTCGTCAGCGACAAGGCCCGCATGTCGTTCGCCTCCTGACAGCGCGTGATCAGGCGGGCGTGGCCCGCATCCGGCACATAGGCGACCTGGCGGACGCCCGCCTCTCGTAAGCACTCGAAAATGTCATCGCGCCATTCGCTCATGGGGGCATAGGTTCCTTGGTTCGGGCCGTCGGATGGATGGGTTTGCAGGCACAGTGGTCGCAAACTTCGGTCGGACATAAGCACTCCGGCGGCTATTCAGGCAAGCCTTTGCGCGCGAACCGGTGTAGAGACCTGCCGATCATGACAAAGATCACGCCCGCACCCTGCGCCACGCCGCGTCTGCGCATCGCCATATATTATAGCTGTATGTTCGGCATGGTCGGCATCTATCAGCCATTCTTTCCGATTTGGCTGGCGAGCCGCGGCCTGACTGCGGCGGAAATTGGGCTGCTATTGTCGGCCGCGTTGTTTGTCAGGGCAGCGGCGAACCCGCTGATTGCCCGCTATGCCGATACCAGGCCCGAGCGCAAGCCGTTGGTCTGCTGGCTGTCGTTCGCCGGCATCGTCACTGCCGGCGCGATGTTGCCGGCTTATGGCTTCTGGCCCGTGCTGCTGCTGACCATGGTCCACGTCGCGGTGCAAGGGCCGGTCAACCCGCTGGGCGAGAACCTGATCCTGCTGAACCTGCGGGTTCGCAACCTCGATTACGGCCGGCTTCGCGCCTGGGGTTCTGCGGCGTTTATTGCCACGTCGATGGGTTTTGGAGCGTTCTTGGAGGGGAACTCACCGGACTGGATGATGTACCTCTTCATCTTGAGCCTTGGCGCGATCTGGCTGGCGGCGCTGGGCCTACCCGGAATTCATGCCGCCCCGGCTAGGCGCGAGCGGCCGCCGATCCGGTCGCTGCTATCCAACAGCCTGTTTCTGATCTTCCTGGCGTGCGCGGCGATGAACATGGCGAGCCATGCAGTCTTGACCGGTTTTGCGACCTTGCACTGGCAGGCAGCCGGACATTCCGAGGGCCTGATCGGCTTTCTCTGGGCCGTCGGCGTCGTATCCGAAATCGCCCTTTTCGCCTGGGCGAAGCCGTTGCTGAACAGGATCGGCATTCCCGGAATGCTGCTGCTCGGTGCTGGCGCCGGGGTCATTCGCTGGACCGGCACAGGCGCAACGTCCGACCTCTGGTTGCTGGTGCCGATGCAGGTGCTGCACGGCTTCACGTTCGGCGCGACGCACCTGGCGGGCATGACCCTGATTCAGAGGCATATCGCACCCGGCATCTCCGCCAGCGCTCAGGCGCTGTACTCGTCGCTGGGGATGGGCGTCGCCTTGGGGCTCACCATGGCCGCAAGCGGCTGGCTCTACGCCAACCTGGGCGGCGGCGCCTTTTGGGTGATGGCGGCGTTATCGGCGGGCAGTTTTGTCATCGCGCTCTATATCAGGCACATCTGGCGCGACGACCTGGAAATCGCTTAAGGAAGGGCCGCCTGTTGTCGGCGCGAATGGATCGCATGTTTGATGCCGCTCAGGCTGAACGGCGCCATGACCACCCGGCAATGGCGCAGCAGGCTGGGGCCGCCGATCATGGCATAGCGCGGCAGCCGCATCCGTTGGTTTGCGGTCAGCGGCAATCGGACCTTGCCGCGCATTGAGGTGACCGCTGCTGTCAGACCGGCTTCCGCCGCCAATTTGACGATCGAGTCATCGTAAATGCCGTTGGGATAGGCGATGATGCGTGGGGCCTCGTTTGTCCAGTCGGACAGCATGGCCTGGCAGTCAAAGATCTGACGCCGGGCGTCGTCCAAAGGAACGCGGGTCAGCAACTCATGATCGACCGTGTGATTGCCGATGGTCACCAGCGGATCTCTTGCGGCTGTTTGCACTTCAGCCACCGTCATCGGCCGGTCGGCGTCACTTTGTGCCGTGAAGGCATCGGCGCCGAACATGGACCGGAGCTGCGCCTTGATCTCACGATTGTTGAAAGATTTCAAACGCTGCCGCTCGTCGACGATCTGTGCACGCCCGGTGTTTCGCCGAACCCGCTCACGATAGAGCACGTCCCACCAGAATGGCTCGCCAGACGCGACGTTGCCGGCGGCGATGAAGAATGTTGCCGGCACGTCGTAGCGCTTGAGGATCGGTAACGCCCGCAGGTTGTTGGCGTAGCCATCGTCGAATGTGAGCAAGACCCGGCGCGAGGACGGGGCGATATCGCGGCCCAAGTCTGCCGGACTGATGAACTGATAGCCGTTCGCCTGAAAATATTCGATCAACGCGGCCAAGTCCTGCTCGGTCAGCGGCTGGTATGGATCGATATCGCCTGCGAATGCCTCTTCCTCGCTGGTGAACAGGCCATGGAACATCAGTACGATCAAAAAGCCTTGCTGGCCCGCGATGCGCGATGCCGTGGCCATGACGCCATCATCCAACTGGCGCAGCAAATGCTGCCACCACAAGGTCGGCGCGCCCTCCAACCCGGGTCGCGGCGAGGGCGAGCCTGGACCAGAAGGCGGGTTTGTCGTAAGGGTGTTTGTCCGATCAGCAGACGTCATGAACTGAACGTAACCTGGCCCGATTGCGGAATGTGCCGACGGCGAAATTGTGCGCCAGATGCCGGCTGGCATGAAGTACGATCCGGCATCCGTCGCCATTCATATAGCACTGGGTGTCCAACGGATTGGTAAACCGACCGAACAAACCCTTGCTTCCGTGGATGATGAAAACTCTGCCCCAATACTCTCTAGCTCCGATAACTCGAACGGAAAGGTAATAGCCTCAATCTTTCCGCAGGCGGAGGAGAAACTTCATCTGACCTTCCAGGCAGAGCTCGTCCCGCTGATTAAACACTCGGTTCGCCAGTGTCATCACTCCCGTCGTGCGCTGCGGCGTTAAGGCCGTGATTTCAACCTCCGGATACAGGGTGTCGCCGGCAAAAACCGGCTTCAGGAATCGCGACGATTGCTCCAGGAAGCCGACGAGCGCGTCCTCCATCTGCTGAGCCAGCCCGGTAGCACCCGGGCAGGTTTGGATCAGGGTTTGAAACCCGTGCGCCATCAGGTTCGGATAGCCTTTCTGCCGGCAATACTCGATGTCGTAGTGAATGGGCGCGTTGTCGCCGCTGGCCAACTGGAACGCATAGAACAGCGAATCCGTGTGGGTCCGCGACGGCGCGTAGAATTTCTCACCGATTTCGAAGTCTTCAAACCCGCGCTGCGGGATGCTTCGGCGAGCACTCATCGGATATTCCTCCTGCCTTAGGCCTTAATCATCTGGAGCCGGCCACAAGTCGGCGGTATAGTCCAAGTTCGTTAACGAACGAAACCCTTGAACCAAACTTAGGAGGAACCCCCGTGGCTGACGAGGTTAAGTTCCCAGTCGAAGCGACCCACATCATGATGTTTGCGCGCTCCGTCGCCGACGATAATCCGATTTACTATGACGAAGAGTATGCGAAAAAGACGGAAGTCGGGCACATTATCGCGCCGCCGACTTTTCCGCGCGCTGTCGCTCAGTTCGATCCCGACTACTTTTTGCGCCCGAAGGTCGGCCAGAAATGGTTCGGTTCCGGCAAGAACGCCACCGGTTTGACCGAGCCGGCGAAATCTTCCGGCGGTCTGCATGCGGAGCAACACTTCGAGTATCACCGCCAGCCAAAGCCGGGCGACGTCTATACCGTCACCACCAAGCCAGGCAAAACCTGGGAGAAGACCAGCGCCCGCGCGGGCAAGCTGACCTTCACAGAAACCATCCAGGAATACCGCGACCAGAACGGCGAGTTGGTCGTCACGTCCCGCGGCGTCGGTGTGAAAACCGAGCGTCCGGTCGAGCAGAAATAAGGGAGACAGGAACCAATGGCACTCTCTGCAAGCAAGATCAAAGTCGGCGACACCCACGAAGAAGTGGTGATCGAGGACCTGAGCCGCACCCAGTTGGTGATGTACGCCGGCACGTCCGGCGACTACAACCCGCTGCACACCGACGACAAATACACCAAGGAAATTGCTGGATATCCAGGCGTATTCGCCCACGGCATGCTGTCGATGGGTCTGACCGGCAAGATGCTGACCAACTATGTCGGCGATGGCCGGCTGAAGAAGTACGGCGTGCGCTTCACCAACCAGGTGTGGCCGGGCGATACGTTGACTGCGAAGGCAACCGTGGTCGATATCCGCGACGAGGACGGTGACAAGGTGGTCGATCTGGAACTGGCGACCGTCAATCAGGATGGCAAAACCGTCGTGACCGGCACCGCCACCGCCCGCATCGACTCTTAGAAGAGCGAAGGAACCTGAAATGAAACTGTTTACCTCGATCGGTCCAAATCCTCGCATGGTGCGCATGTTTATGGCGGAAAAGGGCATCGAATTGCCCATGGAAACCTTGGACCTGCGTGGCGGCGAAAACCGTCAGGGAGCTCACCTCAAGCGGAATCCGGCAGGACAAAGCCCGACACTGGAGTTGGACAACGGCAACTACCTCTCGGAGATCACGGCTGTCTGTGAGTATCTGGAGGAGAAAAACCCGTCGCCGGCCCTGATCGGCAGCAATGCGGAGGAACGGGCGGAAACCCGCATGTGGACCCGCCGCGTCGATTTAAACATCTGCGAGCCGATGGCGAACGGTTTCCGGTTCGGCGAAGGCGTGAAGATGTTCAGCAGCCGCATGCGCTGCCTGCCCGAAGCCTCCGACGGGCTGAAGGCCGTTGCCCAAGATAACCTGGGGAAGCTCGACGGTTGGATCGAGGGCCGGCAGTGGCTCTGCGGTGACCGTTTCACCATGGCCGATGTGCTGCTGTTCAGTTGGCTGGACTTCTTCAAGAACATTAACCAGCCGATCAACCCGGACCATAAAAACGTCCAGGCTTGGTACGACCGCGTCGCGGCTCGACCGAGCGTTGCGGCGACCGCTGGCTAACGCCGGCGTGAACTGATCGATTTGGCCCCGGCGCTTTGACTCCGGGGCCTTTTTTCGTTCAGCCCTCCGGCGGTCCCTTCAACTCGACCTGATTGCCGTCCGGATCGTTCAGGTAGAGCGACGGGCCATAGCCTTCCGCGCCATAGCGGCGGGCAACCTCGCCGAGAGAGACGCCGTGCTTGGCAAAATGCGCGCTTAGCGCCTGCGGCTCGAACGGGTCGATGCGCAAGGCGAAATGATCCAGATCGCCGCTCTCGGTATCCCCCTCGGCACGTGGCACCAAGTCGATCAGCGAGGCGCCGGCACGCAACTGCACCAGGCCGATGCTCTCGACCGTGCGCTCCACCTTGCAGCCCAGCGCGTCGCAATAGAACCGGATCGCGCGATCCATATCGGCGACGCGCAGCACCACATGATCGAGTTGTTGGATTGAAAATTCGGTCATCGCTTTGCCTCCATTTCACTCAGCCAATCTCCAGCATCACCAGCAAGCCTGATATGGTCAGCACTGACAACAATGTCGTCAAGACAATCGCCGAAGAGGTGCGGCGCGTATAGCAATCGTATTGCTGTGCAACGACGAAGGCGACCGCGCCCACCGGCAAGGCGGCCAGGATCACCGCGCCGTCGGCCCAGTGGGGATCGACGTCAAGGACATAGGTGACCATCACCCAAGTTGCAAACGGCTGAAACGCCAGCTTGAGCAGCGCGATCCAGGACACCTCTCCCAGCCCGTTCAACAGCGAACGCCCGACGAGCGACAGGCCAAGCGCGAATAGTGCCGCCGGGCCGGCTGCCGATGCCATCAGGTCGAGAAAATTGCCAATCGGCACTGGAATGGGCACCGCCAGGAACGACACCATAATGCCCAGCACCGTCGCGATCAGCAGCGGGTTGCGGCAAAGCACTCTCGCGACCTCGCGGACGATCTTGCCGACGCTCGGTCCTTTGGCGCGGGTGGCTTCGAGGGTGGCGATGGTGCCGCCGACCATTAAGGAAATGCCGACCAGCGTGGCGACGATGGCAGGCATCGCCCCCTCTGGCCCAAAGGCTGTCAGGAACAGCGGCACGCCCATATAGGAGGTGTTCGGAAATATCGCATTCAGGCTATGCACCGCAAAGGTCGCCGCGTCATGGCGGAACCACAATCGGTTTGCGGCAAATGCCAAGGCAAACGTGACCGCCGCACCCGCCAGAAACGCGGCGATGAAGGGCCAGTTCAGAACGTCGGCGATGGGTTGGCGGGCGGGAAAGATGAACAGGACAGCGGGCAGCGCAAAGAAGTAGACGAACCGGTTGAGCGCGTTGGCGGATTCGGCTGCCAGCACCTTGTACCGGCCGGCCAGATAGCCCGCCGCAACGATGGCAAACACCGGGAACACCACATTGATCAGCGGGTCCATGGCATGTCCTGACGGCCGGTCGAGGGCTCACTACCGCGATGCGTTCCAGGCGCCGCGAATGCCGGATCCGTTGCTGTTGGCTCAAGATGTGATAGTCTGATACTCGGCAAATTCTAGCCCTTCTGACAAACCGGTGCGCGTGGGGATTTACGCAATGGCGGCTCGACACTCCGGCTCTTCCGACACCGGCGCTCGAACGCTGGTGCTGTCTTACCTGACATTGCGTGGCGCGCTCGGCACGATTGGTTTTCTGCTGCCGATTGTTTTGGTCGTGGGTGACTCGCTTACGGACACTTGGGGCATTCGGCCCTCCATCAGCGCCTATTATTATACGGGAATGCGCGACGTCATGGTGGCGGCGATGTGTGCGCTTGGCGTGTTCTTGATTGCCTATACCGGTTACGATTCTTCCGACAATCTCCATAGCAGCTTGGCTGGGATCGGCATTATCGGCGTAGCGCTACTGCCGACCGTGCACCCTTGCGTGCGGGCCGGCGACTGCACCGAATTCAAGCTCGGGCAAGTTCCGATCTGGTGGGCCGATTGGGTCAGCACGGCGCACAATCTGTCGGCTATCGTGTTCATGGTGATGATCGGATTGCTGGCCATGTTCCAATTCACCAAGTCGGACAAACCTGAGCCGACCGACCAGAAGCTTCGGCGCAATACCGTCTACCGTTACACCGCGACAATCATTTTCCTTTGTGCCGGCCTGCTCGTCGTGCGCACCTTCTTGGGCGAGGATATCAAGATGTGGATGGAGGGCTTCCGCGCGGTCTTCTTTATCGAGACCGTCGCCCTTGTCGCATTCGGTATCGCCTGGGCCACCAAGGGTGAAATGCTCTGGCCGGATCGTTCGACTGCCTCAGGCCGCTAAATCAGCTCCTCCCGCCGATCCGTGCTCTCGCCGTGGCGGGAGAGGGCGGGCTGTTTCAGGCCGTCGTACAGCCCCTCGATCCGCTGGTTCAGGCGCGCGTTGTGCTGCTCGAACAGGGAGCGGCCTTCGGCGTCGCTTTCCACCAGGAACGGCCCGAAATTCTCCACCTCCAGCACCCAGATCGCCTGGGCGATGCCCAACTCCTCCAGCCAGTGCACGGCCTTTACATTCTTGATGCCGCGGCCCAGCAGAGCGCCGGTGCCATAGCCGACCGTGGTCAGGTAGCGGGCGCCGCGCGGGACGAACTCGTTGCGGTAGTCCTCCTCCGTCATGCCGCCTTTGCCCAGGATCAACAGCGAGTTGCTCGCCTCAAACCAGGCAGGGATCAGCGCGCCGAAGCGGAAGCTGGCGGTCGCGGTGACGGCGCCGATATTAAACGTGCCGTCCTCGTTCACACTGGCCGCCGGCGAGCAGTGGAACGAGACATTGGTCAACTCCGTCAGCCCTTCTGGCAGCGCATGGCCTTCCTTCAGCACCATGCGGTAGACGCCTTCGCGGGCCGTGTAGACATGGCCATCCAGATAGACCACGTCGCCCAGCGCCAACGGCTCCAGATCCTTCGCGCTGACCGGAGTTTTCAGGCGGACTGTTTTGCGGCTTCCGGCTGCCATGACACGTCATTCCTGCGGTGATAGGGGGTGAACCAGTTCGGATCGGTGCGGTACTGCACCCGCCCGTCGGCATGGAGCCTGGCGACCGAGCGGCGGCTCGACAGGCAGAACGAGTGCACGCTCATCGGCATGCCGCCAGTGTGGGTGTAGCCGATCTCGATATGGCAATCGACCACCATGGAGGAGCCGACAAACCCCATCGGCCCCATGCCGATATTGTTGCCCATCTCCATCAGTTCGAGTTCCAACTCGGCGATTTTAGGGTCCGGGTTGCGGTCGCCGACGGTGCGCAAACACGCCGCCTGCTTGCCCAGCACCATGCTGGTATCCTTCGAGCCGCCCAGGCCAATGCCAACAATCGCCGGCTGACACGCCAGACCGCGCTTGCCGAACGCGATCATGGCGTCCAGGAAAAAGCGCTTGATGCCGTCAATGCCGTCGCCCGGAAACAACATGCGATAGTCGGTGCCGAACAGGCCGCCCTTGTGCACCGTGGTGATGTCGACCCAATCCGCATCCGGCTCGAACGAATACTCCACTTCCGGCGCATTGATGCCGACATTGTTGTTGTTGTCGTGGCGCCAGAGCGGATGCACCCGGTTTGGGCGCAACGGCACGTCATGAGTGGCCTTGGCGAGGCCTGAGCGCAGCGCCTCCTCCAGCGCCACCATGCCGCCCTCGACCTTGGCATCGTTGCCGGCCTTGACGTAGAAACGCGGCACCCCGGTGTCGGCGCACATGGCGCGGGCGTCCTCCTTGGCGGCCTTATAGTTCTCCAGCATGGCGCGCAGCACGAAGGACGACAGGTCCTCGCTCTCCTGCTCCGCCATCGCCTCCAGCCCGGTGAGGTAATCCTGCGGAATTTCGATAGCCGCGCGGCGGGTCAGTTCGTGCGCAGTGTCATAGAGCGTGTCTTTGCGGATCATGGGTGACAGCCTTTCGGCGCGGGTGAGCGAGCGACGGGGGTCAGCATAGCCCTCGTGACAGCCGGACGAAACCGGTTAGTCGGGATTGCCGTCGCCAACAAACGGCACAAACCGCACCGGGCAGAAGCGGCTGACGTTGGGGCGGCCGTCCGAGCCTTTGGTCACGCGGACGAGGTTCTGATCGCCGTTCGGCTCCTCCAGCGGCATGACCAGAACGCCATCCGCCGCCAATTGCTCCAGCAGCTTCGGCGGCAGGCGTTTCGCGGCGGCGGTGGCGATGATGCGGTTGAAAGGCGCCTCCTCCGGCCAGCCGGCGTTGCCGTCTGCGACCCTGATGTGCACGTTAGCGACGCCGAGTTCCGCCAACACATGGCGGGCGCGTTCGCCCAGTTCCGCAACGATCTCCACCGAGTAGACTTCTGCCGCAAGACGGGCCAGTACCGCTGCCTGATAGCCGCTGCCGGTGCCGATCTCCAGCACCCGCATGTGCGGCTCGACGGCCAGCGCCTCGGTCATCATGGCGACGACGCCGGGTTGGCTGATGGTCTGGCGATAGCCGATCGGCAGGGCGGTGTTGTCATAAGCTGCGCCTCGCAGATCGTCCGGAACGAAGCGTTCCCGCGGTGTCGCCCTGATGGCGTCCAGAACCCGAGTATCGCGAATGCCGTCGACAGCGATGGTGCGGACCAGGCGTTCGACCGGTGTCTCGCCCATGGCACCTACCTCCCGATAGCTGGCTTGCGGGAGACCATGCCGGGCTTTTCCTCCATGCAGAACTCGACAAAGCCGATGCTGGGAACATCGACGCCGGCCTGGTTCAACAAGGCATATGCCTGGCCGCGATGGTGGACCTGATGCTGCGCCAGGTTGGTGAGGTACACGCGCAGCGGCACCCGCCAATCCTCCGCCTGATCCATAAGGGTGGTGAAGGCAACCTCGCCGTCCAGGTCTGCGGCGGACAGGCCGGCGGTAAAGGCCAGATAGTGCGCGTCTATCTCCGCCTGCGCGGCAGTCAGCCCGGCCATGTCCGCCTGCAGGATATCGTCCAGGCCCTTGAAATTGCTCTGCCGCCCCTCCAACCGGTCGCGATAGAGCAGGTCCACCAACAAAATATGGTTCAGCGTCCCCAGGATCGAGCCAAAGAACGCGCCGCGGTCCAGCGCCACTTCCGCCGCCGGCAGGCTGGCCGCCGCCCCGTGCAGCCGCGCATCCGCCCAGGCATTGAATTCGGCGAGCAGGTGAGGGGAGATGAGCATGAATGAAACTCCAGACCAAGGTGCGGCGAAGGGGTAGAACCGGTCGGTCCTTTGGCTTAGTCTAACGTCGGTTTCATGCCGCGGGAACGCCGCACCTTATCCCAATCAAGGGATGCTCTGCCTTGCAACGCAAACTCGCCGCGATCTTGGCTGCCGACGTGGTCGGCTATTCCCGGCTGATGCGAGCCGATGAGACGGGCACGCTCGCCGCGATGAAGGCGTTGTGAGGCGAGGTGGTGCAGCCGTCGGTGCGGGCTCACCGCGGGCGGGTGTTTAAGCTGATGGGCGATGGCATGCTGGCGGAGTTTGGCAGCGTGGTGGATGCTGCGAATGCTGCCGAGGCGGTTCAGACGGCGGCGAATGCTCGGGCGGAGGGGGAGGCGGAGGAGCGGCGGGTGTTGCTGCGGATGGGGATTAATCTGGGCGATGTGGTGGTCGATGGCTCGGACCTCTACGGTGACGGCGTCAACATCGCGGCCCGGTTGCAGGAGGTGGCTCCGGTCGGTGGGATAGCGGTGTCGGCGGGGACGTATGAGTATCTTCGCGGCAAGACTGCGTTTGCCTTCGCCGACGCTGGCGAGCGCTCGCTCAAGAATATCGACCAGCCAGTCCGCATCTGGCTCTGGCCATCCGCCGGTGAGGCGACCGCCGCACCAACCCCAACCCCCAGCCGCTCCTCCCAACCCTCCATCGCCGTCCTCCCCTTCCAGAACCTCTCCTCCGCCCCAGACGCCGAGTTTTTCGCTGACGGCATGACCGAGGACGTCATCAACGCCCTCTCCAAGTTCCGCTGGCTCTTCGTTATCGCCCGCGGGACGATGTTTACCTTCAAATCCCAGACCGTGAGCGCTGCCGACGTCGCCGACAAGTTGCGTGTCCGCTATGTGTTGGAGGGCAGCGTCCGGCAGGCGGCGCAACGGGTGCGGATCTCGATCCAGTTGATCGACACCGAAATCGGCAATTCGATTTGGAGCCACCGGTTCGACCGACAAGTCGATGATATTTTTGTGATCCAGGACGAAATCACCAACGCCATCGCAGCGGCGCTTGGCCCCGAAATCGAAAACGCCGAGCGCAGCCGCATCGCGCGACTACCGCCGACTGAGATCAATGTCTGGCTGCTCTATCAGCAAGGTCTCGCTCACAGCAGCGTGTTTTCGCTGGAGAGTTATAATGCAGCCATCGACATTTTGGATCGTGTGCGCGAACTCGATCCGAATTTTGCGCCGGCGATCGCGATCGCAGCACAAGCCCGCGCGTCAATAGCCCAATCCTTCGACCCGAGCCGCTATGACGAACTGATGGCCCGGGCGCGGGACGATGCGGATGTGGCTTTGGCATTGGATCACCGGGACTCGCAAGTGCTGTGGGCGGTCTCCCGCGTTTACACCGCGATGGGAAAAACGGATGAGGCAGTGTCGTGTGCCCTCCAATCCATTGAGCTCAATCCCAACCATATCGGCGGCTTTTATAGCCTTGGGAATGCATACGTTCAGGTCGGCCAGGCCGCTGAAGGGATCATTGCCCTGGACAAGGCGATTGAGCTTAGCCCGCTCGACTCAAACCTGCCAAGACTGCTGATGATCAAAGCGATCGGGCTGTTTTCGGTTGGGCGATACGAAGACTGTATCGAAACCTGCAAGCGCTGCCATGTTATGGGTGTGCAAGGATTTTGGACGCGAGGCGCTTTGGCGATATCGCAGGTGCGCTTGGGCAACACAACGTTGGCGAATGAAGCGATACAAGATCTCTATGCAAGGTGGCCAGGGTTTAACCTGAGTTTGGTTGAGAGCGCTGGACGGAATATTTCGATGCTTTGGCGAGAACCTTTCATTGAAGGCCTCCGCGAACTCGGCGTGCCGGAGGAGTAGGGCTGGCTCAGGGTGCAGGCTTTCTCTAAGCTGGTTGATCTACAGTCCGAACGCTTCGCACAGCGGAACAATCGCATGACCAGCCAGAACGCCCCCGACCCCATCACCGTCTCCGTCATCCAACACCGGTTGACCGCCATCGTTGAGGAGATGGGGGAGGCGATGTTGCGCACCAGCTACTCCCAAATCCTCAACTCCAGCCGCGACTTCTCCACCGCGATTTGCGACGCGCACGTCCGCCTCGTCGCACAGGCCGAGCATATTCCGGTGCATGTCGGCGCGCTCACCTGGGCGCTCAAAGAAGTGGTGGCGCGCTTTGACGGAAAAGTAAAAAAGGGCGATCTCTACCTGCTGAACGACCCTTACCGCGGCGGCTCGCACCTGCCGGATGTGACGGCGTTTGTGCCCGTATTTGCCGGCGAGGAGCTGCTGTTCTGGACGGTCAACCGGGCGCACCACTCCGACATCGGCGGCACCACGCATGGCGCCTATAACCCGGAGGCGACGGAGATCTTCCACGAAGGCTTCCGCCTGCCGCCGATTAAGCTCTACGACCAGGGTGTCTGCCGCGACGACCTGCTGGACCTGCTGGCGCTCAACACCCGCCTGCCCCGCGATTTTCTGGGCGATCTGGCGGCGCAGCTAGGCTCCGTCCATCTGGGGGAGCGGCGGCTGGAGGCCTTGTTCAAGGATTTTGGTGCGGAAACCGTAACCGCCTCGGTGGAGTCCATCCTCGACTCGGCGGAACGTCAGGCCCGCGCCGCCGTCGCCGAATGGCCGGATGGCGTTTATGAGGGCTCTGCCTGGCTCGACGATGATGGCTTTGGGCGCGAGGATATCCTGATCCACGCCAAGGTCACGGTGCAGGGCGAGGAGATCGAGATCGACATGACCGGCTCCGACCCGGAGAGCCGCGGCTTCGTCAACTCCTCCCACGCCAACACGCAGAGCGCCATCGCCATGGCGTTCTCGTTCCTGCTCGACCCGGCGACGCCGAAGAACTCGGGCACGATCCGGCCGCTGACCGTGAAACTCCAGCAGGGCACCATCGTCATGCCGAACGAGGGCCGGCCTGTCACCATGTGTACCAGCCATTGCGGCAACGAGATCATCGAGGCGGTCATCGTCGCCCTCTCCCAAGCCACACCGGAGCGTGCCATGGGTGGCTGGGGCCGCCGTCTGCGCCTCGCGATCCAGGGCGACGACCCGCGCACCGGCAAGCGCTTCATCTGGCACATGTTCCACGCCAGGCCAGGGGGCGGCGGCTCGATCAATGGCGACGGCTGGCATTGCTCCGGCGAGTGGCACTCGGCCGGCGGGTTGAAATTCGGCTCGGTCGAGGTGGCGGAGGTGCGTTTCCCGCTGCTGTTCAAATCGCACGAGTTCCGCCCTGGCTCCGGCGGGCGCGGCCAGTTCGTCGGCGGCGTCGGCGCCGTCATGGAAATGCAGGTGGAGACCGCCGGCCCGGCCCGCGCCAACACCGCCGGCGACGGCATCCGCCACGGCGCCCGCGGCATCTCCGGCGGCGAGGACGGGGCACCGCACGACTACCGGCTGGTTCATGCGGCGGATGGCTCGGTCGAGAAGCTCAAGACCAAAGTGGTCGGCATTCCGGTGCAACCCGGCGACATCTTCCGCGTCCATTCCGGCGGTGGCGGCGGTTGGGGACCCGTAGCGAAGCGCGGCCCGGCCTTGGATCGACTCGATGAAGAATTGGGATTAGTCTAGACAAATTTCCTCCGGCAAGTCGCCTTGGAGGAGCACAACAAAGCATCCTCGCATGCCGGAAAAACAGCGGCCGCCGCTGCAACGGACCGAGCCGAAACGCCGGGTCATCCTGTGGGTGGCCTGTCTGGCGCACACAATCCAGGATGGACTGACCGCAACCGTCTATGTCCTATTGCCTGTGCTGGCTCAATCTCTCGGGTTGAATTTGAGCGAGGTTGGCCTGTTCAAGGGCCTCAAGAGCCTGGCGCAAGGATTGCTGGAGATCGTCTCTGGCGTTGCGTCGGAGCGGTTCGGTGACCGGAGGTTGCTGGTATTCGGCCTTGCCGTGTCAGGCTGCGCCTACCTGCTGTTTTCGCTGGTCGACAGCGCCACCGGCGTTCTGCTCAGCCTGATCGCTGTTGGCGTCGGCACTGCATTCCAGCACGCCCCAGCCTCCGCCCTGGTCAGCCGGGCCTATGGGACGGAGGGGCGGCGCGGTGCGCTTGGCCTCTATAATTCTTCGGGCGATGTCGGCAAGCTGATCTTCACCACCAGCTTTAGCCTGGCTATCGGCGCCGGGCTGGCCTGGAACTTCCCGATCTTCGCCTTCGGCCTTGCCGGTGTCTTGGCAGCTGCGGTCGTATTCGCGGCACTGCGGTCTTCCCGGTTGGCAAGTTCGGTCGCCTATCAGGCGGTGAGACAGATCGGCGGCGGAGCGCAGCAAACAGCGACCAAATGGGGCATCATCGACAAGCGCAGGTTCATTGCCCTGCTTGCCGTTGTGTTTCTAGACAGCACGGTCCAGGCAGGCGCTTTGACGTTCGCCGCGTTCCTCATGCTGGCCAAGGGCGTGCCACTCTATCTGGCCACTTTTGCCGCGACGGCGATCCTGGTCGGTGGCATCTTTGGCAAGGCGATTTGCGGCTTCATGGCCGACCGGATCGGCGCGCGCACGGCGTTTGCGTTGGCCCAAACCCTAACGGCGATTGGCCTGGTCGCGGTCGTGTTCTCGCCCAGCATCCTGGCCTACGTGCTGATGCCATTCCTGGGAATTGTTTTGCAGGGATCGACCTCCATCACCTACAGCATGGTCAATGATTTCGTGCACCCGAGCCGCGTGTCCCGGGGGTTCGCCCTGATCTACGGCGGGTCTGGCCTGTCGTCCGTTATCGGCCCGTTGAGCTTCGGGCTGATCGGCGATGCTTATGGTGTGTCGGCGGCAATCCTGGCAATGGCCGTGGTCGCGGTTTTGGCGATCCCGCCGTGCCTCATCTTGCGCGTGGGCAGCGCGAGGCCGTCGCAGAAACCAGCTATCTGACGCTCATACGATTGCGTCGCATCGAGCGGCTTGGCGCGGACAGGTAGTGTCTCAGTTTGGAGATGTCTGCTCCGAGCCCTTAACAGGCCGTTGACGAAGTCTGTCCTGGACGCATTGGGCGATGTCTGATTCT
>CAXBDI010000081.1:0-18475 GCA_963974445.1 uncultured Alphaproteobacteria bacterium | reverse complement strand
CAATTGCCCTCCGGCAAAACCCCCGTTCAACGAGGGGGGGGGTGAGCAGTTACTCGCCCTATACCTCGTGCTTTGCTCCAAGCGATCTGACGCCGCGATAAACTTCACGCACCTAATTTACCGATAGTGTAGGACTTCCCCCCAAAACACCTCACGCCCCTGGCCCGATCTGATAGTTTGGCGGCTCGCGGGTCACGGTGATGTCGTGCACATGACTTTCGCGCAGGCCGGCGTTGGTGATGCGCTGGAACTGGCAGTTGCGCTGCATGTCGGCGATGGTGCCGTTGCCGGTGTAGCCCATGGCTGCCTTCAAGCCGCCTACTAACTGATGGATGACATTGCCGACCGGGCCCTTGTAGGGCACCTGGCCCTCGACGCCCTCCGGCACCAGCTTCAGGGTGTCGTTGACCTCCTGCTGGAAATAGCGGTCGGCGGAGCCTCTGGCCATCGCGCCGACCGAGCCCATGCCGCGGTAGGATTTGTAGGAGCGGCCCTGATAGAGGAACACTTCGCCAGGGCTCTCGTCGCAACCAGCGAACAGCGAACCGATCATGGCGCAGTTGGCGCCGGCGGCAATCGCCTTCGCCAGGTCTCCCGACGCCCGGATGCCGCCATCGGCGATAGCTGGCACGCCCAGTGCCTCACACGCTTCCGCCACCTGCATCACCGCGGTCAATTGCGGCACGCCGACCCCGGCGATAACCCGCGTGGTGCAGATCGAGCCGGGGCCGATGCCGACCTTGATGGCGTCCGCCCCGCAGTCGATCAGCGCCAGAGCCGCCTCTGCCGTGGCGACATTGCCGGCGATGATCTGGGTGTAGTTGGACATCTTGCGGATGGCCCTCACCGCCTCCATCACCCCCTCGGAATGGCCGTGCGCCGTGTCGACCACAAGAACGTCTACCTCCGCATCGAACAGCGCCTGGGCGCGCGCTACGCCCTCGGCGCCGACGCCGGTGGCGGCGGCCACCCGCAGGCGGCCTTGAGCATCCTTGGCGGCATTCGGGTTCAGGGCGGCTTTCTCGATGTCCTTGACAGTGATGAGGCCGATGCAACGGTGCTTGTCGTCGACCACCACCAGTTTTTCTATGCGGTGCTGGTGCAGCAGCCGCTTGGCTTCGTCCTGGGTGACACCCTCGCTAGCGGTGACCACGTTGCGTGTCATCAGCGAGAGCACCGGCTCCTCCGGATTGGTGGCGAAGCGCACATCTCGGTTGGTGAGGATGCCGACCAGCCGGCCGGAGCCCTCCTGCACCACCGGGATGCCGCTAATGCGGTGCATTTGCATCAGGTGCAGAGCGTCGGCCAGCGATTGATTGGGGCCGATGGTGACCGGGTTGACCACCATGCCGCTCTCGAACTTCTTCACCCGCCGCACTTCGTCGGCCTGAGCCTCAATGGAGAGGTTCTTGTGCACGACGCCGATGCCGCCCGCCTGGGCCATGGCAATCGCCATCGGGCCTTCGGTCACGGTATCCATGGCAGCGGCAATCAGGGGAATGCCGAGCTCGACTTCCCGCGTCAGCTTTGTCTTGGTGGAGGCGCTGCCCGGCAATACCGCCGATGCGGCGGGGCGAAGAAGGACGTCGTCGAACGTCAGCGCCAACGGGATCATATTAGGGTCGCGCGGCGGTAAAATATCCGGCATGTCAGCCCTCAGCAGAGGCGACGGCCCGAGCAACGGCAAATGAACGCTGCTGGAAAGCGGGCAAGTCTGGGTTGACGCGTTTCTATATACCCTGGCCGCGACAGTTCCAAGCTAGCAGGTGTCGTCCGCCCCGCGCACAGTGCCGCGGTAGCCCTGCGCCACAAGGTAGAGTTCGGAGGAATCCTTACGGCTGGCCGGCGGTTTCGCATGTTTCACGGTCGCGAAATCCCGCTTGAGTTGCGCCAGGAATTCTCCGACCGCACCGCCTTGGAAAAGCTTCACAACGAATCCGCCGCCTGGCGCCAGAGTCGTTTGTGCGACCTCATAGGCGACCTCCGCCAACGCCAGCACGCGGATCTGGTCGGTCGGTTGGTGGCCGGTCGTTGCCGGCGCCATATCGCTCAACACCAGATCGGCCGGCCCGCCGAGCCATTCCTGCATCTGGAGTTCGCTATCCGGTGTCTCGACGTCCAGTACATGGCAATCGACGCCCGGCACCGGCCCGAACGGCAGGATATCAACTGCAACGATGGTTTCGCCGCTGCCGCCGATACGCTGCACGGCGATCTGGCTCCAGCCACCAGGCGCCGCACCAAGGTCGAGCACGCGGGCGCCGCGCTTCAGCAGCTTGAACCGCTCGTCCAACTCCAGCAGTTTGTAGGCGGCCCGGCTAAGATACCCGTCGCGCTTCGCTGCCGCGACATAGGGGTCGTTCAACTGCCGCTGCAACCACCGCGTCGAGGAGTTGCTGCGCCGGCGCGCGGTGCGGACACGCTCCGTCAGTTCGCGGCCCCCGCGGCCGCTGGTCCCCGCGCCCCTCACGCTGTGGCCAACTTCCGGCCCTGGTCAGCGGCGATCAGGTTGAACAGGATGCCCTCGCGCAGGCCGCGGTCGGCGACGCGCAGGCGGCCGACCGGCCATTCCCGCAGGATGGCATCCATGATGGCGCACCCCGGCAACACCAGGTCGGCACGGTCCGGGCCGATACAGGGATGGGCGCTGCGATCCGCCAAAGACAACGTCGTCAGGTGATCGACGGCCTCCCGGATTTGATCGAAATGCAGCAATTGTCCGTCCACCTTGTCGCGCTGGTATCGTTCCAGCCCCAAATGAATGCCGGCAATGGTCGTGACCGTGCCCGAGGTGCCAATCATCTGCACCCGGCCCTGGCCCAGATGGCCGCGGATGCCATGCCGGGTTTCGAAGCGGCAGAGCAGGTCGCGGATGGTCGCGATCATCAGTTCGTAGGTTTCGTGGTCGACCTCCGCCCCGCCGAATTCCTCCGCCATGCGGACCACGCCCCACGGCATCGACAGGCTGTCGATCACTTCGCCCTTGCAGCCGCCTTCCCCGACCCGCAGCCAGGTGACTTCCGTCGAACCGCCGCCGATATCGAAGACCAGGGCGAACTGGCGTTCCGGCACCAGCAGCGGGCCGCAGCCGCGCGCCGCCAGGCGTGCCTCCTCTTTGGCAGAAATGATTTCCAGGTCTATTCCGGTCTGATCGGCGACCCTGCCGACGAAATCGGCGCAGTTCGCGGCGCCACGGCAGGCTTCCGTCGCGACGAACCGGGCGCGCAGCGGTGCATGGCGGCGCACTTTGCCCGCGCAGATGCGCAACGCCGAAATCGTCCGAACGATCGCAGCGTCGGAAAGCCGGCCTGTGGACTGCAAACCCTCACCCAGCCGCGTGATGCGCGAGAACGAGTCGATGACCTGAAATCCTTCGATTGCAGGCAACGCCACAAGCAGGCGGCAATTGTTAGTACCGAGGTCGAGAGCGGCATACACCGGCTCGTCCCCAATTCCCCCCCGTCGCCCTTTGCTCCCAGCAAAGCGCTTCGGTCGGGTATCTACGAATCCCACGGCAGCCTCCCGTTGCGACCGAACCGGTCGCTGCTGCGCTCATTAATCAATACCATACGCCGATTTGCCCGCCAGCGCCAGCCGCTAGACGTCTGCTAAGCGAAAGGACTAGGCAATGTATCCACAGCATGCTAAAGGGCGCGCTCGCTCCGAGCCTGACACCATTCAGGCATCGAATGGGGAATAGTTTAGCGGTAGAACTCCGGACTCTGACTCCGGCAGCCCTGGTTCGAATCCAGGTTCCCCAGCCAGCCATTCCTTAAAGTGCCTATACTTCTGACATCGAAAGCTAACCCCGATTGCGGCGTAGTTCCGGTCGGAAGGATTGGTTGACGGAGACAAAGGACGCGTCGGCACTCTCCAATCGATCAACGGTTTTGGCAAAGTCGGCCAAGGACCGAGTCAGCCGGTCGATCTTGTAAACCACGATTTGATCCATCAGACCCTGATGGATGTCCGCCTTGGGGTTCGATTGCGATGTCTGAATAGACTGCGACGCCAGATGGCCGCCGCGGCAAGGTAAAGATGTGGACCGTTGCGCCACCGCCGCTGCGCCCTATGCTGTTGCTTGAAAACTGCCAAGACTTGGCTGAGCCAAAGGGAGACGCCCCATGCAACGCATCCTGATCGAAAACGCCGAGGTGTGGGACGCTATCGAGGACAAGCGTTACCCGGCCTCGGTCCTGATCGAGGGCAACCGCATCAAGACGGTCGCCCGCAATGCGACGCTGGATGCGGCGGGCGCCGACGTGATCGACGCCACCGGCATGACGCTGATGCCAGGCATGGTGGAGGGGCATTGCCACCCGAGCTTTACCGGGGTCGGCGCGCCGGAGGAATTGGGCGTCATCGGGCCGGAGCAGCACATGCTGCTGACCGCCGCCAACTGCCGCCTGTTGCTGGAGCACGGTTTCACCTCGATCTTCGAAGCAGCGTCGGCCAAGCCGATGCTGGGCGTGACGGCCCGCAACGCCATCGACAGCGGGCTGATCGTCGGTCCGCGCATGTTGGCCGCCAGCCCGGAGATCACAGTGACCGCCGGCCTGGGCGACGCCCGGCTGCGGCACCTCTACCAGGAAAGTTTCGGCCTGGTTGGCGACGGACCGGACGAGTTGCGCCGGATCGCCCGCGAGTGCGTGCGCGACGGCGTCGATGTGCTGAAGATCAACGTCTCGGGCGACCAGTTCGTCGCCTCGGCCCGGGCGGAGATCACGCCGCTGACCGACACGGAACTGGCCGCCTTCATGGAGGTGGCCAAGGCGCACGGCCTGAAGGTCGCCAGCCACGCCCGCTCGTCGGAGAGCGTGAAGATGTCGGTGCGCCATGGCGTCGACTGCATCTATCACTGCGATTTCGCGGATGAAGAGGCCCTGGACATGCTGGAGGCGGCCAAGGATCGGGTGTTCGTCGGCCCCGCCTTCGGTCTGGTGCACAACAACGTCAAGGATGGCGATCGCTTTGGCGTGACCCCGGAAATCTGCGAGAAATTCGACCTCTACCGTAAGTTCGATCAATGCTGCGCCACCTATCACGAGGTGCGCAAACGCGGCATCCGCAATGTCATCGGCGGCGACTATGGCTTTGCCGCGACGCCGATGGGCATGAACGCCCGCGACATCAGCCACTTCGTCGAGTATTTCGGCTATTCGACGGCAGAGGCCCTGCGCTGCGCCACCATCGTCGGGCAGGACCTGATGGGCCGGGCGGACGAGTTGGGCACGATTGCCGACGGCAAGCTCGCCGACCTGTTGCTGGTGAAGGGCGACCCGACCGCCGACGTCTCCATCCTGCAACATCGCAAGAACCTGGCGATGATCATGAAGGACGGCGTGCTCTACAAGGACCCGCGCGCCGGCTCGCCCGCTGCAGCAGCGCACCTGGTGGCGGCGGAGTAAGGAATTAGCCATGAATTTGCGCCAAAGGCTTGGCTTCGACGTGCCGATCTTCGCGTTCTCCCACTGCCGCGACGTGGTGGTTGAGGTGAGCAAGGCCGGCGGTTTTGGCGTGCTCGGCGCTTCGACCTTCAGCCCGGAGCGGTTGGAGATCGAACTCGCCTGGATCGACAGCCACACAGAAGGCCGGCCCTATGGCGTCGACGTCATCATCCCCGGCAAATACGACCGCGAGGCCGAGGCCGGGCATGGCAAGGTCGATCTGCACGACCTGATCCCGGACGAACACAAAGCCTTCATGGCGAAGATTTTAGCGGATGAAGGCGTGCCGGAACTGCCTGACGACGAGCGCAAGCGCATCAATGAGGAGATCATCACCGGCCGCGGCGCGATGACTCCGGATGGCGCGCGCCGGCTGGTGGACGTGGTGCTGCGCCATCCGCAGGTGCGGCTGGTAGTCAGCGCACTCGGCCCGCCGCCAGCGGACGTAGTCGAGAAATTGCGGGCGAAAGACATTACTATTGGGGCCATGTGCGGCCGCGCCAAGCACGCGGCCCGCCACAAGACCGCCGGAGTCGACATGGTGATCGCCCAGGGTACGGAGGCCGGTGGCCACACCGGCGAAATTTCTACCCTGGTGTTGGTGCCGCAGGTGATCGACGCGCTGGGCGGCGAGATCCCGGTGATCGCCGCCGGCGGCTTTGCCCGCGGCAGCCAGATCGCGGCGGCTCTGGCGCTGGGGGCGGAGGGGGTGTGGTGCGGCACCGTCTGGCTCGGCACCCGCGAAAGCGAGCTGACGCCGTTCGAGAAATCCGTCTACTTCGCAGCCGAAACCGAGGACGCCGTCCGCCGCCGCTGCCGCACTGGCAAGACGGTGCGCATGCTGCGCTCCCGCCTCTCCGAAGCATGGGAGCAGCCGGGCGCGCCGGCCTATCTTGACCCGCCGCTGCAAGGCATCCTGTTCAACGAGATGACGGCCAGGGTGATCCGGGCGGAGCGGGCCGACCTCTATTCCTTCCCCGCCGGGCAAGTGGTCGGCACGATGACGGAGGAAACCACGGTGCGCCAGGTGATGTACGACATGCAGGTTGAACTGGCCGATACGCTGGAACGGCTGGGCAAGTTGGATTTGGGCGGGGAGTGACGCTGGATAGACCGACCCTTCGACAGGCTCAGGGTGAGCGGGTGCGATAAAGCCCTCATTCCTACGCCATCTCATCCTGAGTAGCGGCGCAGCCGCGTATCAAAGGAGGGGCTTGCCGTGTTCGCTCGCCCTTCGATACAGCCCTTCGGGCCTACTCAGGACGAAAATAGAGATAAGGCCTTCATCACGAGCGACCCCTCCGCAGTTTTCCGTCGAAATCCCCAGCCGATGCGCTAAGCTTCCACGAAAACGCTCCCGCCCCCACCGGAGGAACACCAGCCATGCCTGACAGTCTCAACGGCAAAACCGCCGTTACCGGCATCGGCGAGACCAAATACTCGCGCGGCACCGACAAGAGTTCCATTGGCCTGATGCTGGAGGCCTCGATTAAGGCGATCTGCGACGCCGGCCTGAAGCCAAATCAGATCGACGGCATCATCCCCTATTCGCTCGGCCCGGTGGCGGAGGAGGTGATGGCTGGCCTCGGTCTGACCGATGTGCGCTTCTCGGCGCAGACGCCCTTGGGTGGAGCAAGCCCTGTCGCAGCCCTGCAATGCGCCGCCGCGGTGATCGCCGCCGGTGTGTGCAATCACGTGCTGGTGGTGCTGGGCCGGCGCGGCTATTCCGATGCGCGGGTGACGACACGGCTGGCCGCCATGCCGCAATTCCGCCAGATCGCCGAGTTCGAGAACCCGGTCGGCGCGTTCGCTCCGGCGCAACTCTACGCACCGATGATCCGCCGGCATATGGAGCTTTACGGCACCAACCCGGACCAGTTCGCCGAGATCGCGGTCGCCATGCGCAACCACGCCATGCTGAACGACAACGCCATCATGAAGCAGCCGCTGACGGTGGAGGATCACCACAATTCGCGTATGATCTCCGACCCCTACCGCCTGTTCGACTGCTGCCTGGAGAGCGATGGCGGCACCGCCGTCGTGGTCAGCAGCGCCGAATACGCCCGGGACACGCGCGCGCCCGTCACCATCCTGGGCGTGGCGGAGGGGCATCCGGACTCGCCCAGCACCATCACGCAACGCCCGGATATGCTGGAGCTTGGCCTTGCCAAGGCCGCTCCGCGCGCCTTCGAGATGGCCGGCGTCAAGCATAAGGATATCGACGTCGCTCAGATCTACGACTGCTTCACCGGCATGGTGATCGCCGAGATCGAAGACCTGGGCTTCTGCGAGAAAGGCGAGGGCGGGCCGTTCGTCGAGGGCGGCCGCATCCGGCTTGGCGGTGAACTGCCGATCAATACCCATGGCGGGCTGCTGAGCCAGGCGCATATCGCCGGCATGAACCACGTCTACGAATTGGTGCGGCAGTTGCGCGGCGAAGGCGGCAAGGCGCAAGTGAAGGACGCGGAGGTCGGGCTGGTGACCGGCTATGGCGACCTCGGCGACGGCTCGGTCGCGATCATGCAGAAGGCGGCCTGATTATGGTGGAAGAGTACCTGAAGCCTTTGCCGGAACCCTCCATCGACTCGCAGCCGTTCTGGGATGGGCTGAAGGAGCGGCGGCTGATGCTGCAAACCTGCTCCGACTGCGGCACGATCCGGCATTATCCGCGACCAATGTGCGAGAAGTGCCATTCGATGGAATGCCATTGGACCGAGGCGAGCGGCCGCGGCACACTCTATAGCTGGACCGAGACGCACCATCCCTTCCATTTCGGCTTCAAGGCGGATATTCCGTATATCCTCGCCACCGTCGATCTGGAGGAAGGTGTGCGCATTCAGACGCAGTTGCTGGATGCCAAGATCGAGGATTTGAAGCTTGGGTTGCCGGTGGAGGTGGTGTTTGGCGCGGCGACGGGCGATTGGGTTTTGCCGTATTTCCGATTGGCCGGTTAATCCAAGGCTCCACCTTTCCCCGATCCCGGGTCAAGCCCGGCGCACCGTTGCCTCAGTGACGGCGTCGAGGAAGGATCCTGCAGAAAACACCGATTTGCCGTCCTCAGCTAGTGGCGCGAGCGAAACAAAAGAGTGCTAGCCTGAATCGACGCTAACATGCCGCCGCCGTCATCATCTGCATCTCGGCGAACTTGCGGGCAATCGCCTGGAACTCGGTGATCTTCCGGCCGAACGCGACGCACCGCCCGGTCCTTGGCGATCTCGATGATCTTCAGGCATTGGCCGGGTACTGCCGGACGCGCGCATCATGACCTGCCCGGACGTGAAGCCGAAGGTCTTGTAGGGCATGCTAGCCCTGCCGGTCTTTCGGGTGATTCTGGCCGTCGAACGGCACGATGGTCAGGGTCGGACGCAGCGCCGCGAAGTCATCCAGGCAACGGACGTTGACAGCATAGCGCTCCGGATTGTTGCGCGGCCGGTTGAAAACATGGATTCCGCAATTTTTGCAAAACCAGTGGTGCGCTGTCTTGCTGCCGAACTGATAGAGTGACAACGCCTCCTTGCCTTGTACCAGTTCCAGTTCCGATTCCTCCACGCCGACGAGCAGAATGCCTTTTTTTGTGCAAAGCGAGCAGTCGCACTCGACCGCGGAGCTGATCGGCTCTTCCTTGTGAACGGTCAATCGGACTGCGCCGCAATGGCAACCGCCGGAATAGTCGGGCACGCTGCGCCTCCCCTGCCCTCACCCGTGGGGCTCAGACATACTCTACGTTCACGATCTCATAAAACCGCGAGCCGGAAGGGGCATTGACCTCCACCTGATCGCCGGCCTCCTTGCCGATCAAGGCGCGGGCCATCGGCGAGGTGACCGAAATCCGGCCGTTGTCGATATCCGACTCGTCGGCGCCGACGATCTGAAAGATCGACTCCTCCTCCGTATCCTCGTCGAGGATTTTCACGGTGGCGCCGAACTTTACGCTGGATGTCCCGGCCATCTGCACCGGATTGATGATTTCGGCGCGGCTGGTCTTGTCCTCCAACTCCGCGATCCGGCCTTCGATAAAGGCTTGTTTGTCCTTGGCGGCATGATATTCGGCGTTTTCCGACAAATCCCCATGCGCGCGCGCCTCCGCAATCGCCCGGATCACCGCTGGACGATCCTCGGCCTTCAAACGCCGCAATTCCTCCGCCAGCCGTTTGTGGCCGCCGGGTGTCATGGGAACCTTATCCATGCATACAACTCCAAAGCGTTAGGGCGAGCGGAGCCATCGCTCGCCCGCCACCTTAATCATACCTGTTCTCTACGCCCCATCCGTTACTAATCATTTGTGTGGAGGCGTGGTTCCATTGCGTACCGCAACTCAGAACGAAATATCAAAATAGTCCTGCAAGGGTGAAACTTCAAGGTCGCCTTCGCGCAGGGCGGCTATAGCCTCCACTGCCGCACGCGCGCCGGCGATGGTGGTGTAGTAGGGTACGCGGTCGGACAGGGCGGCTCGGCGCAGGCTGAACGAGTCGGCGACCGACTGTTTGCCTTCCGAGGTATTGATCACCAGGCTGATATCGCCATTGCGGATGGCATCGACGATGTGCGGCCGGCCCTCCATCACTTTGTTCACCCGCCCCGCCTGCAACCCGGCATCCTGCAACGCCCGCATGGTGCCGCCGGTTGCGATCAGCGTGAACCCCAGCTCGACCAGCCGGCGCGCCGGCGCGATCACCGCGGCCTTGTCCGTATCGCGGACCGAGATGAAGACGGTGCCCGCACACGGCAAATTCGTGCTGGCGCCCAGTTGCGACTTGGCGAAGGCACGGCCGAAGTCGCGGTCAATGCCCATGACCTCGCCGGTGGATTTCATTTCCGGACCCAGCAGGATATCGACGCCGGGGAAGCGGGCGAAGGGGAAGACGGCCTCTTTGACGGCGATATGATCCGGCTTGAGGTTGATCGGCGGGAAGGCTGCCAGTTTCTCACCCGCCATCAGGCGGGCGGCAATTTTAGCAATCGGCACGCCGATGGCTTTGGCGACGAATGGCACGGTGCGGCTGGCGCGCGGGTTGACCTCCAGGATGTAAATCTGGTCCTGACCATCTTCCTTGCGCACCGCGAATTGCGTGTTCATCAGGCCGACCACCCGCAGCGCCTTGGCCAACTTTTCTGTCTGGCGAACAATTTCGGCGACGGTGTCGTCGTGAAGCGAGTATGGCGGCAAGGAGCACGCGCTGTCGCCGGAATGCACGCCGGCCTCCTCGATATGCTCCATGATACCGGCGACGCGCACGTCGGTGCCGTCGGCGAGGGCATCGACATCGACCTCAATGGCATCGTTGAGATAGGAGTCGACCAGCACCGGGCTGTCGCCTGAGACCTGTACCGCCGATGCCATATATTCCTGCAAGCCGTGGCGGTCGTGCACGATGCGCATGGCGCGGCCACCCAGCACATACGAGGGCCGCAGCAGCACCGGATAGCCGACCTGGCTGGCGATCTGTTCTGCCTCCGCCAGAGATGTGGCCGTGCCGTTCGGCGGCTGGCGCAATCCCAGATCGTCCAGCAAAATCTGGAACCGCTTGCGGTCCTCCGCCAGATCGATGGCGTCGGGCGAAGTGCCGAGAATCGGGATGCCGGCAGCCTCCAACGCCTCCGCCAGTTTCAATGGCGTCTGGCCGCCGAATTGCACAATGACGCCCTTCAGGGTGCCGTTCGACTGCTCCTTGCGGGCGATCTCGATCACGTCTTCGGCGGTGAGAGGCTCGAAATAGAGGCGGTCGGCGGTGTCGTAGTCGGTCGACACCGTTTCGGGGTTGCAATTGACCATGATGGTCTCAAACCCCGCCTCGCGCAGCGCCATCACAGCGTGCACGCAGCAATAGTCGAACTCGATGCCCTGGCCGATGCGGTTCGGGCCGCCGCCCAGGATCATGATCTTGGTGCGGTCGGTCGGCTCCGCCTCGCACTCCGGCGGGATCGACCCGTCGCCCTCGTAGCAGGAATAAAAGTAGGAGGTTTCGGACGCGAATTCCGCGGCACAGGTGTCGATGCGCTTGTAGACCGGATGCACGTCCAGCTCGGCCCGCAACGCCCAGACGCTGGCCTCATCCGTCCCGGCCAACTGCGCCAGACGGGCGTCGGAGAAGCCGGCGCGTTTCAGCTTCCACAGGTCTTGGGCGTCCTCGGGCAGGCCGTTGGCTTTCACCGCCGCTTCGGCCTCGACGAGGGCGCACACCTGCTCCAGGAACCAGGGGTCGTATTTGCAGGCCCCCTGGATCGTTTCGGTGGAAAGGCCGGCGCGGTAGGCCTGGGCAATGGTCAGCAGCCGGTCGGCCCGCGGTTGTGCGAGCGCGGCGATCACCGATTCCGGATCGTCGCCGCCGGGAATGTCGACCTCGTTCAGGCCGGTCAGGCCGGTCTCCATCGACCGCAGCGCCTTTTGCAGCGACTCGGCAAAGCAGCGGCCGACCGACATCGCCTCGCCGACCGACTTCATCGAGGTGGTCAGGGTCGGGTCGGCGCCGGGAAATTTCTCGAAGGTGAAGCGCGGCATTTTGGTGACGACATAGTCGATGGTCGGCTCGAACGAGGCGGGCGTCACCCTGGTGATATCGTTGTCCAACTCGTCCAGCGTGTAGCCGACCGCCAGCTTGGCCGCGATCTTGGCAATCGGAAAGCCGGTCGCTTTCGACGCCAATGCGGACGAGCGCGAGACCCGCGGGTTCATCTCGATCACCACCAGACGACCGGTGTCCGGATTGACCGCGAACTGCACGTTGGAGCCGCCGGTATCGACGCCGATCTCGCGCAGGCACGCAATCGAGGCGTCGCGCATGATCTGGTATTCTTTGTCGGTCAGCGTCAGCGCCGGCGCCACGGTGACACTGTCGCCGGTATGGACGCCCATGGGGTCGATGTTTTCGATAGCGCAGATGATGATGCAGTTGTCGGCGTGGTCGCGCACGACCTCCATCTCGAACTCTTTCCACCCCAGCACGCTTTCCTCGACCAGCACCTGATGCACCGGCGAGATTTCCAGGCCGCCACGGACGATCTGTTCGAACTCATCGCGGTTATAGGCGATGCCGCCGCCCTGCCCGCCCAAGGTGAACGACGGGCGAATGATCGCCGGCAGGCCGACGAACTCCAGCGCCTCGCGCGCCTCATCCCAGCTATTGGCAATCTGGCTGCTGGGCGATTCGAGACCGACGCGGGTCATGGCGTCCCGGAACAGCAGGCGGTCTTCCGCCTTGGCGATGGCGTCGCGCTTCGCGCCGATCAACTCGACATTGTATTGCGCAAGCGTGCCGTTGTCGGCCAATGCCAACGCCGTGTTCAGCGCCGTCTGCCCGCCCATGGTCGGCAGCAGAGCGTCCGGCCGCTCCTTGGCGATGATCTTTGCGACCATCTCCGGCGTGATCGGCTCCACATAGGTGGCGTCGGCCAGGTTCGGATCGGTCATGATCGTCGCCGGGTTCGAATTCACCAGGATGATGCGGAAACCTTCCTCGCGCAAAGCCTTGCAAGCCTGTGCGCCGGAATAGTCGAACTCGCAGGCTTGGCCGATGACAATCGGGCCAGCCCCGATGATCAGAATGGACTGAATGTCTGTGCGTTTTGGCATGGAAGCTCTAGCCCGCCTGATCGATGGCTTGAATGAAACGCTGGAACAGATAATGGCTGTCGTGCGGACCGGGCGACGCCTCGGGATGGTATTGCACCGAGAACACCGGTCGCCCCTCGACCTGGAGGCCCTCCAGCGAGCCATCGAACAGCGAGACATGCGTCGCGCTGACGCCCTTGGGCAGCGTATCGGTGTCGATGACGAAGCCGTGGTTTTGGCTGGTGATTTCCACCTTGCCGGTCACCAGGTCCTTGACCGGATGGTTGGCGCCGCGGTGGCCGATGGCCATTTTGTGGCTCTTCGCCCCCAGCGCCAGCGCCAGCAATTGATGGCCGAGGCAGATGCCGAAGGTGGGCAGGTTCTTGGCCAGCAGGGCTTGCAAGGTCGGGACTGCGTGCTCCGCCGTAGCCGCCGGGTCGCCGGGGCCGTTGGCGAGGAACAGGCCATCCGGCTGGTGCGCCATGATCTCGTGTGCCGTCGACAGTGCCGGCACAACGGTGACACGGCAGCCGGCACCGGCCAGCCGGCGCAGGATGTTGCGCTTGGCGCCATAATCGATTGCAACCACGTGCCTTTCCGGGTGCTCCTGCAAGCCATACCCGAGGCCCAGCTGCCAGGGCGTCTCGCTCCATGCATAGGTTTGCGTGCACGAAACCTCGCCCGTCAGGTCCATGCCCTGCAATCCCGGCCACGCTTTAGCCTCGGCCAAGGCGCCTGCGATATCCAACGCGCCGTCCTTGGCATGAACGATAACGCCGGAGGGCGCGCCGCCATCGCGGATGCGGCGGGTCAGGCGGCGGGTATCGATGCCGGCGATTCCAATGACGCCGTGGCGGGCGAGCCAGGCGTCGAGGTGCTCCGCCGCGCGGAAGTTCGACGGCTCGGTAATATCCATCCGCAACACGCAACCGCGCGTCGCCGGTGTCAGCGTCTCGACATCCTCGGCATTCGCACCGACATTGCCGATGTGGGGAAAGGTAAAGGTGATGATCTGACCGGCGAAAGACGGATCGGTCATGATCTCCTGATAGCCGGTCATCGCCGTATTGAAGCAGACCTCGCCAACCGTCTGGCCGGTCGCACCCAGGCCTTTGCCCCAAAACACCGACCCATCGGCCAGGACGAGCGCAGCCGTCGCGCCGCGCGGCTGTGTAACGCCGGCAAGCGGCGCAGCGGAATGTTCAATATTAGACATCGGACCTTCGTCGGGTCAAAGCGAGGTTAACGGTTGCCACTGAGCGGCAAAACCGATTCAGTTTCACCTCGCTTGACGATCAGGCGCGTCCCCTCATATGAGAGGGTGTTCCGAACTCGTTAGCTAGACGGGTTTGATAGGCGATCAGCGCAGAAACGTCAAGGCGCACACTGCGTTATAAATGACTATAAAACAATGGGTTAGAGAGTTGGACGAAATGTCCTCCAAAGGCTCACCAAACAGGCTGCGCCGGCACCCTACCCCCACTGAGCCGGTCGCCGCGGCAAGGAGACATTCACAATGTTGCGTAACCAGGTGTCACAAAACTTGAAAGATGCGATGCGTGCGAAAGACCCGCATGCTGTGTCAACGCTGCGTCTGATCACTGCCGCCATCAAGGACCGCGATATCGCGGCACGCTCCGACGGCATCACCGACGGCGTCAGCGATGACGAGATCATGCAATTGATGCAGAAAATGATCAAACAGCGCCAGGAATCCATCAGAATGTATGAGGAAGGCGGGCGCCTTGAACTGGCGCAGCAGGAGCGCGACGAGATCGAGATCATCGAAGGGTTTCTGCCGCAACAACTGAGCGACGACGAGGTGAAAAGCGCCGTCGACGGGGTGATTGCCGAGATTGGCGCTTCGAGTATGAAAGATATGGGCCCACTGATGGCCGCCTTGCGCGAGCGCTATGCGGGCGTGATGGATTTCGGCCGGGCAAGCGCCGTCGCCAAATCCCGGCTGAACTAGCCGGCGCCCAATCGATCATGCGCCGCTTATCGCCCCTTTTCCCTCGGGAGATGCTATAGACGTTAGAGAGAAACCTGCGTGCGGGCCGATCCGGCTTGCTCGAACGATGTGCCGAACCCTGGCAAACCCGCTGCTTCGGCGGCGCCACTAGTGAGTGCTGATGACTGTACCGGCCGACTTTCTAGACGAGCTTCGGACCCGGATTCCGGTATCCGACATCGTCCGCCGGCGCGTGCAATTGCGCAAGCAGGGGCGGGAATGGGCTGGGCTCAGCCCGTTCAACAAGGAAAAAACTCCGTCATTCTTCGTGAACGACGACAAGCGCTTCTACCATTGTTTCTCCTCCGGCAAGCATGGCGACGTGTTCTCGTTCCTGATGGAGGTCGAGGGCCTGACATTCCGTGAGGCGGTCGAGACCGTGGCTGAACTGGCGGGGATGGACATCCCGGCGGAGGGGCCCGAGGCGGCGGAGCGGCGCCGTGAGGCGCAAAGCCTACAGGACTGCGTCGCGCTGGCCGCCGACTATTTCGAGCAGCAATTGCGCCTGCCGGCTGGCCGCAATGCCATGGCTTACCTGAAGGAGCGCGGGCTGGACGACGCCACCATCCGGCGCTTCCGTTTGGGCTATGCACCGCCTGCCGCCGGCAGTTTGGCCGCCGGCCTCGCCCGCGATGGCGTTTCCGGCGAACAATTGGCCGCCGCCGGCTTGCTGAAGCAGCGCGATGACGGGCGCGCGTTCGACTATTTCCGTGACCGCGTCATGTTCCCGATCACCGACCGACAGGGTCACGTGGTCGGCTTCGGCGGACGGGCGCTGGGCGAGGCGCAGCCGAAATACCTGAATTCGCCGGAGTCTGCCGTATTCCACAAAGGCTCCGTGCTCTATGGCCTCGCGTCGGCCAGAGAGGCCGCCCATAAAAGCGGCCGCGTGCTGGTGGTCGAAGGCTACATGGACGTGATCGCGTTGGCGCAGTCCGGCATGAACGAAGCGGTCGCACCGCTGGGGACGGCCATCGGCGAGGACCAGATCCGATTGCTGTGGACACTTGCCGCAGAGCCCATCCTCTGCCTCGACGGCGACCGCGCCGGCCGGGCCGCCGGCGTCCGCACGGCGGAACGGGCCTTGCCGGGGCTGAAACCCGGTAAATCGTTGCGCTTCGCCATGCTGCCGCAGGGCGAAGATCCCGATACCTTGGTCCGACAGCACGGCACAGAAGCGATCGAGGCCATCGTCGAGGCCGCGACACCGCTGGCCGACGTGATCTGGCAGGCGGAGTGGGAGCGCAACGCCCCGACCTCTCCCGAACGCAGGGCGGCGTTCCATCGCGCGGTCCTCGCGCACGTCCGCCAAATCGAGGACGAGACCGTCCGCACCTACTACGATCAGGATATGCGGGAGCGCCTGCGGACCGTTTTCGCCGCCAGCGCCGCGCAGACACAGGGGCCTTTGTATGCCAGCCGCCGCCGCGACTTCGGCCCGGACACGCGCCGGTTGAAACCGAATCGGCGGCCGAATCCTGCCAGCCTGGCCCAACAACGCGAACGGATCCTGTTGGGCCTGCTGGTGCTATTTCCAACGCTAGCCGAAGAAATGGCGGAGCGCCTGGCCGCTATTCCGTTAAGCGACATGGCTCTTGACAGTTTGCGCAACCAAATTTTAAGCGTACTTGTGACCCATAGTGACCTTGACGCTGCGCAGTTGGCATCACAGTTAAATGACAGTGTCGCGCTCGCTTCCAAAATGGGGCATAATGTGGCGGCGGCACTGATGTCGGCTCGAGCAGCGGGCCAATCTGCAATATCGATGAGGGCGTCAGAAGGCGAGGATGCAATCGTTGAGGCACGCAATGCGGCGACCAATTTGCTCCAATCGTTGGAAAGTGACAGTGTGCACGCAGACTTGCGCCATCAAGCGGCGACAATAGACGACGAGACCGGAGCCTACGACCGATTAACCCGGCTCGTCGCGGTAGAGCGGCAGCGATTGACGGACAGCCAGGGTTAAGGACGCAGATAATTTGAAAAACGCGGGACAAAAATCAATGGCGACCAAAACTGCAGAAACCGGCGATGCGACCACAACGCGCGACGAGACCCAGGATACTTTGGTCGTTGACGATAGCGCGCAGATCAAGGCGCTGGTCAAACGCGGCAAGGAACGCGGCTTCGTTACCTATGACGAGTTGAACCAGGCGCTGCCGTCGGAGAAGGTTTCTTCCGAACAGATCGAAGACACCATGGCGATGCTGTCCGAATTGGGCATCAATGTCGTGGAGTCGGAAGAAGCAGAGGACGCGTCGCCCGCCACGCCAGCGGTGGCGGAGCGCGAAGACGAACCGAAGGCCGCCAGCGGCAATGTCGATGACGATACCGGCCGGACCGACGATCCGGTTCGCATGTATCTGCGCGAAATGGGCTCGGTAGAACTGCTGTCGCGCGAGGGCGAAATCGCCATTGCGAAGCGGATCGAGGCCGGGCGCATCAAAATGATCGCCGCGCTGTACCGCAGCCCGTTGTCGATTATGTCCGTTGCGGAATGGGGCCGCCGGCTGCAGTCGAACGAGATCATGCTGCGCGAATTCATCGACCTGGAGGCGACCTTGAGCGCCGATCAGGCGTTGCAGGCGGCGGGTAATGGATCGGCTGCGGCCTCGAATGGCAACGGCGCTGCCGCCCAACAGGATGGCGGCAAGGACGGCGAAGGCGGTAGCGCTGCCGGCGCGAAAGGGAATGGCGCCGCCTACACCAATGGCCATGCAAATGGCGCCAAACCCGTCGCAACAAACGGCGCCAATGGCCAGGTTCGTGCCGACGACAACAGCGAGAATGACGACGAGTCATCCTCCGACACGAGCGAGTCTTCGGACGACGATGACGACGATGCGGACAACAACCTGTCGCTCGCGGCGATGGAGCAGGCCGTGCTGCCGGGCGTCACATCGGCGTTGAACGCTGTTGCGGAGTTGCAACCCGGCCTGATCGCCCTGCAACAGTCCCGTCTGGCGGAGATGGAGGGCGGCGAACAGCTCAGCGACGAGGCGCGCCGCACCTACGAAGACTTGCAGGCGGCGATGGCCGACCGCATGAGCCTGGTTCGCCTGAACAACACCAAGATCGAACAGTTGATGGACGATCTGTACGCCCGCAACAAACAGTTGGTGGCGGTCGAAGGGCGCATTCTGCGGCTGGCCCTCGATGCCAATGTCAGCCGCGAAACCTTCCTGAAGGACTGGCGCGGGCGCGAGACCGACCCGAAATGGCTGCGCTCCATCAGCCAAAAGAAAGAGTGGAAGGCCTTCTGCAAGCAGCATGCGGAAGAGGTCAAGGAACTGCGCAGCGATATCGTCGATATCTGCCACAATGTCGGTCTGCCGTTCGACGAGTTCCGCGCCATGGTTACAGCCGTCCAGCAGGGCGAACGCGAGGCCGGCCGCGCGAAGAAGGAGATGGTGGAGGCCAACCTGCGCCTGGTCATCTCCATCGCCAAGAAATACACCAACCGCGGCC
>CAXBDI010000080.1:0-18737 GCA_963974445.1 uncultured Alphaproteobacteria bacterium | reverse complement strand
GGCGGTTTGTGAAGACGGCACCCATTTTCCACTTCCCCCTCCGCCCCGTGCTCGACACGGTGCCCATGCCTGAGCGCCGACCACAAAGTCCGGTCTCTATGAAAAGGTCTCAGGCATGGGTCCCAAATCAAGTTTGGGACGGGGAGAGTTGTTGGAGCGACGAACCTATTTACCGCGCGCATCAGGCCTTCTTTTTAAAGACCGCGCCTGCATCCAGGAACGCCTGAATCTCGGTATCGGAATAGCCGAACTCGGCCAATACCTCCGCCGTGTGCTGGCCTTTCGCCGGCGCGGGGCGATAGGTGGCCGCGTACTCTCCGTCAAGGCGGATCGGAATGCCCACTGCCTGTCGGGTCGTCTGCGCCATCGCCTCCACCAACGGAAAGCTCGCGGAGAGGTTCGGGTCGGCGGCGATGTCGGCGAACGTGTTGATCGGGCCGCAGAGAATATCCGCCGCCCGCAGCCGCTCCAGCCAGTAATCCGCCGGTTGCGAGGCGAACATCGGCGTGACGACCTCGTCCAGAATCGCCCGATGCTCAACCCTGAGAGCGTTGGTGGCAAAGCGCGGATCGCCGGCCAGGTCGCTCAACTCCAGCGCCGCACAGAACTTCTGCCAATGGGAATCCCGCAGCACGGCGATGCTGAGGAAGCGCCCGTCCGACGCCTTGAACGCGCCGGCCGGCGCCAGGTTGGTGTTCTGGTTGCCTTGCCGCAGCGGCGTCTTGCCGGAGGCCAGAAACCGCGTATAGCTGGCGCCCATTAGTGCCAGAGCGGCGGCCATCAGGCTGATGTCGATATTGGCGCCGCCGTGGCCGCTCAGGCGTCCGAAAAGCGCCAGCAGGATCGCTTGGACGGCGGCGTTGGCCGCCGCCATGTCGGTCAGCGGAAAGCCCACCCGCAGCGGCGGCCCGTCTGGCTCGCCAACCAGGCTCATGATGCCGCTCATCGCCTGAATGATGGTGTCGCTGGCCGGCAGTTCGGCATAGGGGCCGTCCTGGCCGAAGCCGGAAATGGTGCAGTAGACGAGGTCCGGCTTGATCGCCTGGCAACGCTCATAGCCGAAGCCGAGCTTGGCCATCGCGCCCGGGCGGAAGTTGGAGATCAGAACGTCGGCTTTGGCGATCAGCCGCTCCAGGATTTGCCGGCCTTCGGCGCTGGTAACGTCCAGACCGATATCGCGCTTGTTGCGGTTGAGGGCGATGAATTGGGCGTTGCTCTCCCCATCAACTTGGGAGTGATCGGCGGGCCGCGACCAGTCGCCGGCGGGCCGCTCGACCTTGATGACGTTAGCGCCCATATCGGACAGCACCATGGTGGCATAGGGGCCGGCCACGCCCTCCGTCATGTCGATGACGGTGATTTTCGACAGAATGCCGGCCTGCATGGCGCTTAAAACAACCGTCCAGAGGCGATTTTAGCGCCCTCGACCATGGCCCCGAGCTTTGACCAGACCACGCTGGGCGCGACGCGCCCGGCACCGGCGGAGGTGTCGAAGCCGCAGTCGGTCGCGGCCAGGATGCGGGTGGGGTCGCCCAGGGTTTGCGCCACCCGCTCCAGCCGGTCAGCCACGGTCTCCGGGTGCTCGACATAGTTGGTGGTGGTGTCGATGCAGCCGACGATGACGCTCATGTCGTCGGGAATGTTTTGCGGCGTGAAGGCGCGGTATTCATGCTGGTGGCGCGGGTTGGCCATGGGCAGCAGCACCGCACCCGCATGCGCCTTGGTCAGGATCGGCAGCATTTCGGCGATCGGCACGTCGGCATCGTGCGGGCCTTCGTAGTTGCCCCAGCAGGCGTGCAGGCGAATGCGGTCCTTCGGCAGGCCAGAGGTGACGCGGCGGATTTCGTCGATCACCTGCTCGACAAAGGCCAGGAACTCGCTGCGCGGCCGGTCGGCGAAGTGGCCGTGGCCCTCCAAAGCCAGGTCGGGCGCGTCGATCTGCAGGTCGAAGCCGTGCTCGATGATGGTGCGGTATTCGATGGCGATGGCGTCGGTGATCGCCCGCAGATAGGCGTCGAAGCTGTCATAATACTCGTTCGGGATGGCGGTGGCGACGATGCCCGGCGAGGGCGCGGTGAGGAAGGTGCCGGTTGGGTTCTGGCCTTCCAGTGCCCGCTTGAACTGCCGGCATTCGGCGGCGACGGCGTCGGGGTCGAGGTATTTCAACGCGCCCACCACCTTTGGCGGCGTCATGTTTGAGACGACAGGCTTGCCGTCGAAAATTGCCTCGCGGATTGGCGCGAAGTCCGGGTGATCACGGATGTCCTTGAACGCCGCGCGGTGGCCGCCGGGGCCGAAACCGCTCATCCGCCGTTGCAGGTAGAGGAAGAACGCCTCGCGCGGCTGCTCGCCATTATTCACCAGGTCTAGGCCGGCCTCGATCTGCCGGGCCACATTGGCGCGCGTCGCCTGCTCGCCCATCTCCGCGATTTTCGCTTCGTCGACCGCCTCGCCCCGCGACCGCTCGGCATAGAGCCGGGTCAGGTCGAACGGGCGCGGCAGGCTGCCCGCGTGGGTGGTGAGGATGCGACCGTCGCTTTTCAGCATGGGTATCTCTCTGACGTTGGCATGGGAGACGCCCATCCTAAAGCAGATGCGCCTGGCTGGTTAGACCTATCCAATGGCTACCCCTCACCCTGAGCCGCCGGCAACGTCGGCGAGTCGAAGGGGCCTGCGCGGACCTGCTACCGACCCTTCGACTCGGCTCTACGAGCCGGCTCAGGGTGAAGAGTCTGTATGGTCAGCGCCACCATCTCAGTCGACTGCTACGGGCGACGCCATGGAACCTGTCGCACCGGCGACGGGCGTTGGGCTGTACATATAGAGGAAGGTATAGACTCCGTCCTCGCTCAACCCATCCAGGTTCATGTTTTCCTGGTTCACGATGCCGTGCCGCGTGATCATGTGGGTATGGACGCAGAACACGCAGCCCTTGTCGGGGTTCGGCACCACCTCCGTCGGCCAGGTATCGGCACCCATCACGCCGGCCTGCACCTCGTCAGAGAGCCAGCGCGCCACCTCCATGCCGATGCCGGGCGCGCCATTGTTGAAAGTGGCGGGGTCATCCCAATGCGTGCCCCAGCCGGTGCGGAAGAAGACGGCGTCGCCGGGCTCGAACTTGAAGTCGGCCATCTCCTGATTGGTGAGGGCTTCGCGCACGTCGTCCATGGTGATCTCGTAACCGCGCTCGAGACTCTCGACGCCCTTGGAGGCGACGACGTCGATCAGGATACCGCGGGCGACGATCGGGTAGAGGTTCTCGATGCCGATCTTCTTGAGGCCGCCCTCCGCCACGATCTCCTGTTCGGTGAAGCCGTTGTAGAACCGCATCTGGTTCTGGTCGTTCTCATCGCCGACCAGAACGCCGATATGGCCAAGCCCATCGAACTGGGTCCCGACCTGACCGATGTTGGTCGCGACGAACTCCTGATGCGAAAGCAGCTTGTTCGCTCCAAAAGGACCGCGGCGATGCGGGATCATCATGGCAAAGGTGCGTGTCCCGAACAGCGGCATTTTGGCGGAGTAGTCGCGGCCGAGACGATAGACGTCACCTTTGTCCGCCTCGGCCAAGCCGCGCTTCACGACCTCCGGCTTGGTGTACCAGTTGGTCGAGCCGGCGGTGTCTTCCGCGCCCCAGAGCGGGTGCGGCCACCATTTGGAGCCGAGCGGCGTCTCCATGGTGTCGCCGGTGACCCAAGCTTTGCCCTTGCAGTCCTTCCAGTTGTCGGGGCTGCATTCCGCCTTGGCCATGCCGGCAGGCAGCAGGAATGCGGCGGTGGCTATCGCCGTCAGTGCATACTTCATTGGCTTTTCCTCCTTGATGCCAGAGTTCTTTCGTGAACCTGTGGTTGCAGCAGAGTGTCGCAACCTGGCCGCAGCCGCAAGCCCTCTTTCACGGCTGGGCGGCACTCAGAGCACGTGATCGTAGAGCATGAGCGCGGCGAAGCCCAAGAGGATCGCGCCGGTCGCCCAGTTGATGCCCCGCTGCACAGCAGGCCGCGCCAGCCAACCGCGCACACTCTCCGCCGCCAGCGCCAGCGGCACCTGCCAGGCGATGCTCATGGCGATCAGCAGCGCACCCATGATGGCGAGTTGCCGGGGCACGCTCCCCGCCTCCGGCCGCACGAATTGCGGCATCAGCGAGAGGAACAGCAGGATAATCTTGGGGTTGAACAGATTGGAGATCAGTCCATCCCGCAGCGCCCGCTTGGCCGAGACATAGGGCGCGCCAACCGATGCGGTTGCGTCGCTGAAGGAGACCACCCCGGCGCAAAACGCCTGCCAGCCCAGATAGGCCAGATAGGCGGCGCCGACTATGGCGATGACGGCAAGTGCGGTCTTCGAGGCGGCAATGATCAGCGAGAGGCCGAGCACGGTCGCGACCGTATGGCCGAGCAGACCGATATTGGTCCCCACCACTGCACCCATGCCCGCCGGTAAGCCACTGGTCAGGGTGTGGCGAACGATCAGCGTCGTATCCGGCCCCGGCGAAACGACGATGGCGGCGGCGGTCAGCAGATAGGCGAGGATGGTCGCGGGGTCGGTCATGGCGCTTTGCGTAACGGAGATGGGCCAGTCGCTGCTGATAGGCGATTAGCGGCGGCGCGCCAAGCGCGGTGGCGGCCGTCCGCAGCATCCTCTTTTGGCACGGTCGGATTTCGGGCATAACACTCGCACGCTTGCTTTTTCTTCCACCCAGGACCCTCCCATTCATGCGCATTGAAATCATTTGCACCGGTGACGAGGTGCTGAGCGGCAAGACCGTCAACACCAATTTCAGCCACATCGCCCGCCGCTTGCAGGAGGAGGGTCTGCCGGTTACGTGGGAGACGACGGTCGGCGACGACCGGGCGACCCTGATTGAGGCGTTCAACCTGGCGGCTAGCCGGGCGGATGCGGTGATCGTTAATGGCGGCCTGGGTCCGACCAAGGACGACCTCTCCCAGGAAGTCGCGGCGGAGGTCGCCGGCGTCGAACTGGTGCTGTGGCCGGACTGGCTCGCCAAGATCGAGTCGTTTTATGCCGAGCGTGGCCGGGCGATGCCGCCGAACAACCGCAAGCAGGCGATGCTGCCAGCGGGCGCCGATTTGGTCGACAATCCGGTCGGCACCGCTTGCGGCTTTCAGATCGACATCGGCAAGGCCCGGTTCTTCTTTACGCCGGGCGTGCCGCGCGAGATCTACCGGATGCTGGAAGACCAGCTCATCCCAAGGCTGCGCAAGCTGTTCGGCGTGCGGCAGGTGAATTACCTGAAGCGCTTCCACTCGTTCGGCATGGGCGAGAGCCGGGTCGATAACCTGCTGTCCGGTGTCGAGGACCTTGCGCCTCCCGGTGCCGTCAAGCTCGGCTTTCAGGCGCACTATCCGCAGTTGGAGACCAAGCTGGCGGTGCAGGCGCCGACCTTGGAACAGGCCATGGCCATTGTCGCACCGGTAGCGAACGAGGTGCGCAAGCGCCTGGGCACCGTGATTATGGCAGAGGACGACGAGTCGCTGGAGGGCGTGATCCTGGATGAGCTCAAGGCCATCGGCGGCGACGTGGCGGTGGCGGAGGTCGGCACCTTCGGCCATGTCGGCATGCGTCTGGCGGCGGCCGATCCGGCCGGCCAGGTGTTCCGGCGCAGCGCCGTCACCAACCGGCCGGACGACCTGGCGATGCTGCTCGACCTATCCCACAACCGCGAGGCGCTGGTGGAGAACGCCGCGACGACGGTGCGGGTGCAGACGGGCACGACGCACGGGCTGGCGGTCATTGTTGATACATCCGGCGTCCGCGATCCGCAGATCGAGATTGCCATTGCCACCGCGGGTCAGGTGATCCGCCGTGGCTCCAACCTGGTGGGCAATGCCGAGCGGGTGCGGGTCGGCGCCATAGAGATGACGCTCGACAGCCTGCGCCGCCTGCTGACCGGCGCGCCGGTGACCGAGACGCTGGACTTCGAAAAGGCGGCGAAATGACGGCGGACGCGCGCAAAGCCCAGCCCGATTGCTGCACCCGGGCCCCGATGTGCCGTGCACTGTCGCATTCGCCCAATCCGCCGCCGCCCATGCGGCCTTTTGGCAGAGCGGCTGGTCGCCTAGACCACCGTGCTGGGTGTCATTTCCTCGCTGCGCCGGCCGGCCAGCACGGCCGCTCGGAAAGAGCTTATTTCGTTTTTTGCAACAGGTAGCCGCGCATCGTGAATCTGGGATCGTCCATCATGTCCCCGCCGTTGAACACAACGGTTCTGGAGCCGCGCGTATCAGACGAAAAAGTCACTTCGCCGGTCTCGCTATTCACGGTATAGGTGACATTGACCAGTTCGAAGACCGCGAGCGCGCGCTTCGCATCGGCGATCTGCTGTCCAAAATTGGACTGTGACGGGGTTGTTTGCAACCAGGCATCGAGCGGCTGCCCGAAAAGGGCGGTCACCTTCGCCTCTGTCGATGATGTGACTACGATGCGATCGTCCTTGTCATACATGTTGAGCCAGACGCCTTCCGGCAGGCCGGAGTCGCAGGCCGCGAGCGGCAGCAATAGGAATAGCAATCCCGCTCGGACCCCGCGTTGTAACGATGTCATGCCGTCTTCCTCAGATCTTGTCTGGGCCGTCTCCGTTCGCATGATGCGGCGTGCCGCGTCAATCCTCAGCATCGTAGCGGAGACCAAATGGTCGGAAAAGCCAGATTCGCCGGCAGGTAAACACCGCAGCGAGGTCTTGACAGGGGCAACGAAGCCATGGCGCCTTGCAGGCCTGCCCTGTGCCCGGAACCCGCAGCCCATGCAGCCTGTCTTTCTCTACATCACAGCCGACACGCCGGAGGAAGCCGCCGCCATCGGCCAGACTCTGGTCGAGGAGCGGCTGGCGGCGCAATGGACCAAAAAGTTCGTAACAGTCGAGCAGTTGGCAGGCGTTGCCCTGTTCCTCTGCTCCGACGCCGTCGAGAACATCACCGGCGCGGCCATTCCGGTAGACGGCGGTTGGACGGCGGCTTAGCGGTTCTCTCCGCCCCATGTTATGTTGCATGGCGCACGCTGCCACGACCGGACTTGCAGCAATGCCCGGGTGGCCTAGGATGCGGTCAATTTTCTCCGATCCGAGACAAGGTGCTCAAGCTCATGCAATTCGATGAAATGGTTCGCGCGCGGCGCAGTATCCGCGGCTTTAAGAAGGACCCGGTGCCGCGGCAGGTGCTGGAGGAAATCGTCGATCTGGCGACCGGCGCGCCGTCGTCGATGAACACGCAGCCCTGGTATTTCCACATCGTCACCGGCGAACCGCTGGACCGCATCCGCCAGGGCAATACCGAGCGCACGCTGGCCGGCGTCCAGCCGTCGCGGGAAATTCCGATGCATGGCGGCTATGAGGGCATTCACCGGCAGCGCCAGGTCGAGGTCGCGATCCAGCTTTTCGAGGCGATGGGCATCGAGCGCAACGACAAGGAGCGGCGGCAGGATTGGGTGCTGCGCGGCTTCCGGCAGTTCGACGCGCCGGTCTCCATCGTCGTGACCTATGACAAAAGCCTGGAGCCGGGCGCGACCGTCGCGCACTTCGATTTGGGCGCAGTGACTTACGGGCTGGTGCTGGCGGCGTGGAGCCGCGGCCTCGGCTCTGTGATCAACGGGCAAGGCATCATGCAGTCGCCGGTGGTGCGCGAGCATGCACAAATCCCCGACGACCAGGTGATTATGACTTGCGTCGCCATGGGCTACCCGGACGACAGCTTCGTCGCCAACACGGTCAAGTCGCGCCGCCGCCCGGTGGGTGAGGTGGCGACCTTCGTCGGTTTCGACGAGGCGTCCTGATGCCGGTCGAATTCTCCCGCCGCGACGAGTTCGCGGTGATCACGCTGAACCGGCCGGAGGCGCTGAACGCGCTGGCGTTCTCTGTGGTGGAGGAGATCGACGCCGCCATCGACCAGGCCGCCGCCAGTGACGCGCGCGCTCTGATCTTCACCGGCGCGGGCGACAAGGCGTTCTGCGCCGGGGCGGATATCAACGAGTTGCAGAGCCTCGGCCCGATCCAGTTTCGCAACCAGATGCGCCGCGGCCAGAGCGTGTTGGCCAGGCTGGATATGCTGCCGATCATCTCGATTGCCGCAATCAACGGTTTCGCGCTCGGCGGCGGCATGGAGTTGTCGCTCGCCTGCACGTTCCGCACAGCCTCGCCGTCGGCGCGGATGGGCCTGCCGGAGGTCAAGCTCGGCGCGGTGCCGGGCTATGGCGGCACGCAGCGGCTGCCACGGCTGATAGGCGAAGGCCGGGCGTTGGAGTTCGTCATGTCCGGCCGCTTTGCCGACGCAGAGGAGGCGCTGCGCATCGGCCTGGTCAACCGGGTGATCGAGGGTGATTTGATGGAGGGCACCATGGCCTTCGCCCGGGAATTTACGTCGATGAGCCTGGCGACATTGCGTCTGGCGCGGGAGGCGGTGTGCGGCGCGCTCGACCGCACTATCGCCGATGGGCTGAAGGCGGAGGCGGATTTGGCCGCGTTCTCCTTCTCGCTGGAGGATGCCAAGGAGGGCACCAGCGCCTTTCTGGAAAAGCGCAAGCCCGTGTTCCGGGACCGGTAGGGCGTTTCCACCCGATTGAGCCACCCTCTTCCCACCGCTCCCGCGGAAGCGGGAGCCCAGGCCTGAGCGCTTCTCTCAAAACACGACCATTATGTTTGGCTCTCCGGCATGGGTCCCTGGTCAAGCCAGGGACGGCGGAATGGAGCATTCATCCAATTCGAGAAGAATCGGCCCTAGGGCTGGCGCTCGGCGCGCCGGCGTGGTTTGGTGCCGGACTCAGTTCGTCAATATGAGGGCAATCACGCATGTCTGGCCCATTCTCCGCCGTACTTTGGGATTTCGGCGGCGTCATCATCTCCAGCCCCTTCGACGCCTTCACCCGCTATGAGGCGGAAATCGGGTTGCCGCGGGACTTCATCCGCCAGCTCAACACCCGCAACCCGCATGACAACGCCTGGGCGAAGCTGGAGCGCTCCGACGTGACGGTCGACGAGTTCAGCGCCCTGTTCGAAGCGGAGGCGCGGGCCGCTGGCGGCGAGCTTTCCGGCCACAAGGTGGTCTCCCTGCTGGCTGGTGAGGTGCGGCCGGAGATGGTCGTGGCCCTGCGCAATGTGGCGGCGCGCTACAAGACCGCCTGCCTGACCAACAACGTTAAGGCCAGGACGCGCACGCCACAGAAACAGGCCCAGATCGACGAGATCATGGGGATTTTCGGCGTCGTCGTCGAAAGCGCCAAGGTTGGCGTGCGCAAGCCGGAGCCCAAGTTCTACGAGCACGCCTGCGCCCTGCTGGAGATCGAGCCTTCGCAGGCGATTTTCCTCGACGACCTGGGCGTCAACCTGAAACCGGCGCGGGCGATGGGCATGGCGACGATCAAGGTGACCTCGCCGGCCCAAGCCCTGGACGAATTGGAAGGCCTTTTGGGGCATTCGGTACGGTAGAGGTGCCTTTCGGGCTCACTGCGCAGTGCCTCCGGCAAGCCGTCGCCGCCCCCTCCCCTCCGCTAGAGCAGAATCAAGAAGTACCTGCCTGGATCGCCGCTGATACGCCAGCGCCGTCAATGCTTCGTCTTCGGTTCGCAAAGACAGCCAGAAGAGTGCTCTACCCGCGCAGCGTCCCGCCTGTCGCCTTGGCCACCGCCGCCACGACCTTTTCGCCCAGCGCCTCGATCTGTTCGTCGGTGAGGGTGGCCTCGCGCGGCTGGTAGGTGACGGCGATGGCCAGAGACTTCTGACCCTCCGGCACACCCTTGCCAGTGTACAGATCGAACACGGAAACGTCCGTAATCATTGCCTTATCCGCCTGCCGGGCGGCGCGTGCCAAAGCATCCGCTGTCACGCCCGCATCGACGAGGAAGGCGAAGTCGCGCTCGACCGGCAGCAGTGCCTCGACCTTCAGCAAGGGCCGGGCCTTGCCGCCTTTGGCGCGCGGCAGCGGGATGCGGTCGAGGAAGCATTCGAAGCCGACCGCGGCACCCTCAATATCGTAGTCGCGCAGGATTGCCGGGTGGATCGCGCCGAAGGTCGCCAGAATGACCTTGCCGAGACGGATCGAGCCGGATTGCCCCGGGTGATACCAGCCGGGCGCCTCCGCTGCGATTTGGGCGGTGGCGACCGGTGCGCCGGCGGCTTCCAGGGCTGCCAGAGCATCGGCCTTGGCGTCGAAGGCATCGACAGCGCGCGGCACCTCGGCCCAATGGCGCGGGCCGGCCTGGCCCCAGCGCAGACCGGTCGCCATCAGGTCCTGGCCGGTGTGCGAGGGGTCGCGGTATTGCGGGCCGACTTCGAACAGACCAGCGGAGCGCAGGCCGCGGTCGCGGTTGCGCTGCGCCGCATACAGCAGGTTCGGCAGGATCGAGGGTCGCATCTGGTCCAGTTCGGCTGAGATCGGGTTGATCAGGCTGAGGGCGTCGTCCCCTCCCCCGAATTTCACCGCCTGAACCTTTGGCAGGAAGGAGAAGGTCACCGCCTCCAGCAAACCCCGGCTCGCCAGTGCCCTACGGGCGCGCGGGCGGCGGGCCTGAGTCTCCGTCATCGCCGGTTGCGGCAGCGAGGTCAGGCGAGGCAGCGGCGTAATCGGGATGGCGTCATAGCCGTGCACGCGGATGACCTCCTCGACCAGATCGGCCTCGCCGTGCACGTCCGGGCGCCAAGACGGCGCCGCTACCTGGACGCCAAGGCAGCCCTCGTGCCATGTGAAACCGAGCGCCTCCAGGGTCTGGCGGGCTTCGGCCTTAGCCACATTGACGCCGGTCAGTTCCTGCACGCGGGCCGGGCGGAACTCAAAGCTGCGCAGCCATGCCGGCTCCTTGCCCGCGATGACCAGCTCGCTCGCCTCGCCGCCACAAAGTTCCAGGATCATAGCCGCCGCTGCCTCGGCGCCGCTGACCAGCGATTGCGGATCGACGCCGCGTTCGAAGCGATAGCGGGCGTCGGAGTGCACGCCCAGCTTGCGGCCCGTTGCGGCGGTACGGATCGGGTCGAACCAGGCGCTTTCCAGGAAAATGTTGACGGTCGCCTCGGAACAGCCGGAGGGCTCGCCGCCGATAATTCCGCCGAACGCCTCCGCCACGCGCTCATCGGCGACCATGGTCATGGTCTCGTCGGCGGTGTAGGTGCGCCCGTCCAGCGCCTCCAGCGTCTCACCGGTTCGGCCAAAACGCACGTGGATATCGCCATGCACCTTATCCGCATCGAACACGTGCAGCGGCCGGGCGCGGTCCATAGTGAAATAGTTGGTGATGTCGACCAGGGCGGAAATCGGGCGGAGGCCAATGGCCTTCAGCCGCCGTTGCAGCCAGGCCGGGCTGGGGCCGTTCTTGACGCCGCGGATGTAGCGCCCGACAAACATCGGGCAGGCGTCACCCGCCTCCAGATGTACCTTGATCGGTGATTCGAAAGAGCCCGGCACTTTGCCGGCATAGGGCTCCGGCTTCAAAATGCCGAGGCCGGCCGCCGCCAGATCGCGGGCGATGCCGCGGATGCCGGCGCAGTCGCCGCGGTTCGGCGTCAGGCCGATCTCGATGACGGGGTCGTTCAGACCCAAAACGTCGGCAAATGGCGTCCCTATTTCCGGGTTGAGGTCGGTCAGGTCGATGATGCCTTCGTGGTCGTCGGAAAGCTCCAACTCCCGCTCGCTGACCAGCATACCAGAGGACGCCTCACCACGGATTTCGGCGGGTTTCAGGGTGATGCCGGTGCCGGGGATGAAGGTGCCTTCGGCTGCGAACACACCCTTCATGCCGGTGCGGGCATTGGGAGCGCCGCACACCACCTGCACCTCGCCCTCGCCAGTATCGACGCGGCAGACGCGCAGGCGGTCGGCGTTCGGGTGTTGTTTCGCCTCGATCACATAGGCGACGCGGAAGGCTTTCAGTGCCTCCGCTGGATTGTGGACGCCATCGACCTCCAGCCCCAGCATGGTGAGGCGGTCGGTGATCTGGTCCAGAGTTGCTGTGGTGTCGAGATGGTCTTTCAGCCAGCCAAGGGTGAACTTCATCGGGCCAACCCTCCCAGCAGGCTCGGCACATCCAAGGGCGCAAAGCCATAGTGGCGCAGCCAGCGCAGGTCCGAGTCGTACATGGTGCGCAAGTCGGGGATGCCGTATTTCAGCATGGCGATGCGCTCGATCCCCATGCCGAAGGCCCAGCCCTGGTAACGGCCCGAGTCGATGCCGCAATACTCCAACACCTTCGGATGCACCATGCCGGAGCCGAGGATCTCCAACCAATCGCCACCGCTGCCGATGGTCAGGCCGCCGCCGGAGCGGTCGCAGCCGATATCGACCTCCGCACTCGGTTCGGTGAAGGGGAAGTGGCTGTTGCGGAAGCGCACCGGCAGGTCTTGAACGCCAAAGAAGGCGCGGCAGAACTCGATCAGCGTGCCTTTGAGGTGGCCCATGTGCGTCGCCTCCTCGATCACCAAACCTTCCACCTGATGGAACATGGGCGAGTGAGTGGCGTCGTGGTCGCTACGGAAGGTGCGGCCCGGCACGATGATGCGGATTGGCGGCTCTTGAGCGAGCATGGTGCGAATCTGCACCGGGCTGGTGTGGGTTCGCAGTACGGGGCAGGCGCCGTCGGCATCCTCGGTCAGGTAGAAGGTGTCCATCTCCTGGCGCGAGGGATGCTCCTCGCCGATGTTGAGGGCGGTGAAGTTGTGCCAGTCGTCCTCGATATCCGGCCCCTCGGCGATGACGAAGCCCATCTCGCCGAAGATGGCGACCAGTTCGTCCCACGCTTGCATGATCGGATGCATGCGGCCTTCCGGCTGGGGACGCACCGGCAGGGTGACGTCGACGCGCTCTGTTGCCAGGCGCGCTTCCAGTTCGGCGGCTTCGAGGGCTGCCTTGCGCGCCTCCAACGCGGCGGCGACCTCGTCTTTCAACGCGTTGAATGCCTGGCCTGCGGCGCGGCGTTCATCCGCCGGCAATTGGCCGAGGGTTTTCATCTGCTCGGTGATCGCGCCCTTGCGCCCCAATGCCGAGACGCGCACGTCGTCCAAGGCCGCGGTCGATGCGGCCGATTCTACCTGCGCCAACAAATCGGCACGCAATTGATCGATGGCTAAGGCCATGGATTGTTCTCTCCAACATAGCGATTGGCCGGATTTGTCCCGCTTGCAGCGCCGAAGGGCAAGAGACGAAATGCAGCGGGCGCTTCCCTGCCATACCACCACCCTTGCCGCAGCGGCGGCGGACGGCTAGCTTGCGCTCGATATACTCCCGCCCGATCGCGCAGCGAGCCCACCGAATGGATGTCATCTTGATCCCGCTGTTCAATATCATCGCAACTGTCATTTCGATCTATATCTGGATCGTCATTATCGGCGCAATTTTAACCTGGCTGGTGACCTTAAAGGTCGTCAATACCGGCAATCGCGCCGTCTATATGGTCGGCGACATCTGCTACCGCTTGACGGAGCCGGCGCTGCGGCCGATCCGCAATATTCTGCCCATTCTGGGCGGCATCGACTTATCGCCGGTCGTGCTGATCCTCGGCCTGATTTTCCTGCGCGATGTTCTGGCCAGGATCGTATATGCCGGCTAGCCGGCCCTCGCCCGTGTCCGAATGCGATGCGGGCGTGCGCCTGGCCGTCCGCCTGAGCCCCGGAGCCAAGAGCAACAAGCTTGAGGGGGCGGAGACCGATGCCGCGGGCAGTGTCTGGCTGCGCGTGCAGGTGAGCGCTCCGCCGGTCGATGGTCAGGCCAATGCGGCGCTGGTCAAGCTTCTGGCAAAGCGATGGCGGCTGCCAAAGTCCGCCATCTGCATTGTCAGCGGCGCGTCCGCCCGCAACAAGATCCTGCGCCTGGAGGGCGACACCGCCACCCTGCGCAGCCAGATAGAGGCCGATCTATGAGCGCTATCCGTATCGACGGTAAGGCCATCGCCGAATCCCTGCGCAGCCAGGTGGCGGATGCGGTCAAGACGCTGCCGATCAAGCCCGGCCTTGCGGTCGTGTTGGTCGGCGAGGACCCGGCAAGCCAGGTCTATGTGCGAAACAAAATAAAAGCCTGCGAAGAAGCGGGCATCGCCAGCCTGCACCACTTGCTGCCGGCAGCGACCGAGCAGAGCGAACTGCTTGTTCTGCTGGACCGACTGAATGCCGACACCAGCGTGCACGGTATCCTCGTGCAATTGCCGCTGCCGGATCACATCGACGAGCAGACAGTCATCGAACGCATTGACCCGGCCAAAGACGTTGACGGCTTCCACCCGGTCAATGTCGGGCGTCTGTCGCTGGGTCTGCCGGCGCTGGAGCCCTGTACGCCGCGCGGCTGTGTGATCCTGGCCAAGTCGATCCGCGAAGACCTGACCGGCCTGCACGCGGTCGTGCTCGGGCGTTCGAACATCGTTGGCAAGCCAATGGCGCAAATGTTGCTGGCCGAAAACTGCACGGTGACCATCGCCCACTCGCGGACGCGTGACCTGCCGGCGGTCGTCCGCGAGGCCGACCTGCTGATCGCCGCGGTTGGCAGGCCGCAAATGGTGCGGGGCGACTGGATCAAGCCGGGCGCTATCGTCATCGACGTCGGCATCAACCGCATCCCGCGCGAGGACGGCAGCGGCAAAAGCCGGCTGGTCGGCGACGTCGCCTATGGGGAGGCGGAGGAGGTTGCCGGCGCGATAACGCCCGTACCCGGCGGAGTCGGGCCGATGACCATCGCCTGCCTGCTGCGCAACACAACTATCGCAGCCGCGCGGTTCGCGGGCGCGGAAGTGCCGCCCTCCATCGGCGGATAGCGCGCCGACGGGGGTTTATGCCTGGGTACTCCGATTTGAGCAGATCTCGATCTGAGCAGATGGGGAGATCGCTCTAACTCGCCGCTTCCTCGATACCGCTGATCGTGGCGCTGGGGGAGATGTGGTCGAGGCTGATCTTGCAGTGGATCACCATCGGCCCGTCATGCGCCATGGCGTCGGCGACTTTGGCTTCGACCTCGGCCTCAGTCTCGATCAGGATGCCCCGCGCACCGAAGCTTTCGCCCCATTTGACGAAATCCGGGTTTTGAAGCCCGATGGCATAACCCCGGCCCGGGAAGCTGCGGGCCTGGTGCATGCGGATGGTGCCGTAGGCGTTGTTGTCGGCGATGAACAGCTTGATTGGCACCCCGTACTGCACGGCGGTCGCCAACTCGTTGCCGGTCATCATCACGCCGCCGTCGCCGACAAAGGCGATGACCTGCCGGCCCGGCGAGCAGATGCCCGCCGCGACTGCCGATGGCACGCCCGGCCCCATCGCGCCCACGGTCGCGCCGACGAACATGTTGCCGGGGCCCATGTTCAGATACTGCGCCATCCAGGACGAGAAATTGCCGGCGTCGCACGTCACGATGGCGGTGTCCGTCATGTGCTTGTCGATGGCGGCGATCACATTGCCAAACACAAGACCATCGTTCGAGGACTTGCCGCGCCAGGTCATGTTTTCGCGATGCAGGCCGTTGAGCTTCTCCACCCATCCCTGTCGCGCCGCCGGGATATCGCCCGGCCCGGCCTCCAGCATGGCTTGCAGGAACAGGCGCGGGTCGGCGGCGATGCCGAGGGTCGGCGAATAGGCGCGGCCAACCTCCTCCGCATCCGGCCAGACGTGAATGAAGGGCTGGTCGGCGATCGGGGCTTTCGGGAAAGTAAAGTTCTGAGTCATCGACGGCAGCATCCGCTCGCCCAGCACCAACACCAGATCACTGGTCTGGAGTTGGTCGAGCAGCGCCTTGTTCGCACGGTTCGGCAGGCGGCCGCCGGCGTTCTTGTGCTTGCTGTCGAAGGTGTGGAAGCGGCGCTGCGGTGTGGCGACCGGCAGGTTGAAGCTCTCGGCAAAGCGTTGCAGGTCGGCCAGCCCCTCGCCGTGCAGCCGCCCGCCGGCGATGACGATGGGACGCTCGGCGCCGCGGATCAGTGCGAGCGCAGCCTGCATATCCTTCGGCGCCACGCCCGGTGCGGCCTTGGCGCGGGGCTGGGCGGCGACCGCGTTGCAATCGCCATAGAGCAGGTCCTCCGGCAGGATCAGCGCCACCGGGCCGGGTGTGCCGGATTGGGCGATGTGGAAGGCGCGGGCGGTATCCTCCGCAATGTTTTCCGGGTGGATGACCTCGATCACGGCCTTGGCGGTGTCGGAGAAGGTCTTGGAATAATTCATCTCCTGCAAGGCCAGACGGTTCAACTCGTCCCGTTCGGCCTGGCCGATCAGGAAGACCACCGGCTCGGCATCGTGGTAGGCGACGTGCAGGGCGATGGCGGCGTTCATCGCGCCCGGCCCGCGGCTGACGAGGCAAACGCCCGGCTCACCGCGCACCCGCGCGTGCGAGACCGCCATGAAGCCGGCCCCGCCCTCGTGCCGGCAGACCACCAGCTTGATCTCCGGCCGGTCGCGCAGCGCGTTGGTGAGGGGCAGGAAGCTCTCACCCGGCACGCAATAGATGCAGTCGACGCCGTGATTGGCGAGGGTATCGGCGAGGATGGCGGCGACGGGCTGGGTCATGGCGTTTCTCTTCGAGAGGTGCTTATAGGGAGCTAATGGCAATGGTGGTCCATTCGTACCCCTATCTGCCCTCCTTCGCCATTCGACAAGGGTGAATGAGAGAGGGACTGTTCGCCGCCAGAGCGCCGACCTAGCGGTTGATCGGGGGTGAAGTGCGCCTGGCCCGGCGCGGATCGGCTAAAAACAACCAGAATTCGCCACTGCGTGGCGCAATCTCGGCACGCGCCAGCACGCCGAGCCGGCACGCACTCTCTCGCCCGGATCAGCAAGCCGATTGTTCGAGACACCCCATAGTCGAATACGCGAACGCGATATGATCGTAGTACAAAGTTGCAAGCAGGCTGCTCCCGGCATAATCTGGAAGCACTACACCAATTGAACTCACAAGAAGGGTAGATGGTATGGGAATCGCGTTGGTACTGGGCGGCGGCGCGCCGAATATGACGTTGATGTCCGGCGCATTGCTGGAATTTCACCGGGCGGGCGTCAAATTCGACGTGGTCTCCACCTCGGGCGCTGGCATGCTGATCGGTCTGCTATATGCAGCCGCCAAGGGCATTTCGACCGAAGAAGCGCTGATCCGGACGCAGGACCTGGGCATCCACGACTGGATCTACAACCTGTTCCCGGTGAATTACAAAGTCTTTCACAAGCCGGGAAAAATGGCCGAGATGTATACCAAGGCCCTGCAAAAACTGACGCCCCCGCGCCGGCCGCAGTCGGAGATGGAGCGGTTTGTCATGGACTGGTGGCAGTTGGGCGCGGCGCTGATGTCGCCCACCGATCTGGGCATGATGAGCAAGGGCCTGTGCCAGCCGGCGCCCTGGATCGAGTCGGTGGTCGATTTTGAAAAGCTCAAGGCGTTCCCGGGCGACTTCTTCCTCTCCGCCTACTGCATCGAAGACAGGCAGCATGTGACCTTCGACAAGGACAAGATCGACGGCGAGCACTTCAAGGCGGCGCTGGCGATGCCCTTCATCTATTCGCCCTACGAGTTGTACGGCAAAACTTACCTGGAAGGTGCGGCGCAGGATGCCCTGAACTACAAGGGTCTGATCGAACTCTGCGAGGCCAAGCAGAAGGATATCGACACCATCGTCGTCTTCGATATCCTCGGCATGGACGAGGTCGTCGGCGTGCCGCGCAATCTCTATGACGCCTGGGTGAAATCGATCATCGTGCCGCTCATCGCCATCGCCAAGGACGATACACGTCTGTTCGAATTGCTGCACAACAAGAACAAAGACGGCAGCGACAAGCGCAACCTGCTGAAGGTGCAGTTCGAAGAGTTCATGCCGAAAGATCAATGGCCGAAGGTTTACGACTGGTCCTACAGCAACCTGTCAACGCTGTTCGAAGTCGGCCAGAACGCCGCCCTCGCCTTCCTGGAAAAGCACAAGGAATTCCTGTACGCAAAGCAGGAAGCGCCTGCGCCCGGCAATGTCACAGCTATGCCCCATCCGTCGTCCTGACAGCATCGGCTCGCGATCTGCGCGGCGGGCCTATTCGCCTTTCTTGAAGGGGGAGTAGTCCATCAGGATTTCCATGTCGTGGCCGACCGCCTGCCGCTCGCGCCGCAGAAAGTCGGCGACGGCGCGGCGGAAGCCGTCGTGCGGGATCCAGTGGGCGCTGTAGGTCGCCGACGGCAGATAGCCCCGCTGGATCTTGTGCTGCCCCTGGGCGCCGGCCTCGACCCGCTTCAATCCATGCGCGATGGCCCAGTCGATGGCCTGGTAGTAGCAAGCCTCGAAGTGCAAATGCTTGAACCGAGCATGTCCACCCCAATTGCGGCCATAGATCGTGTCGGCGCCGACCATGTTCAGCGCGCCGGCGACCGGCTGATCGTCATATTCGCAGAAGATCAGCACGACCTTATCCCGCATCCGCTCATGCAGCAGGGTGAAGAAGTCGCGCTTCAGGTAATCCCAGCCCCATTTGCGGTCGGTGGTGTTGCGGTAAAAGCGGTAGAAGGCGTCCCAATGGTGCGGTTTAAGATCGTCGCCGTTCAATGCTTGAATTTTTACACCGGATGCCGCAACAGCCTCGCGCTCTTTGCGGATATTCTTGCGTTTGCGCGACGAGAGCGCCGCCAAAAAATCGTCGAACGTCTCGTAGCCGTCGTTCTGCCAATGAAACTGCTGGCCTTGCCGTTGCAGGAATCCGCAGTCCGCCAAAGCGTGCCATTGATTCTCCGGCAGGAAGTTGACATGCACAGATGACGCATCGTGCATATCGCACAGCTTGATCAGGCCGGCGGCCAGCGTCGTCA
>CAXBDI010000079.1:0-18903 GCA_963974445.1 uncultured Alphaproteobacteria bacterium | reverse complement strand
CGCAGCGAGATTATCCCGCCGCTACCGTGGCCGACTTTTCCACCGCCGCTTACATCGCCAGCATCTCGCCCACCGTACGGTATGCCGCGGCGCGCGCTTCGTTCCGTGAAACTTGCTGGGAGATCGGAGCATAGAGCCCCGGCCCGCCATCGAGGCCGGCGCACGCACTTTCCGGCTTCGGCACATAACCACGGCGTTTGGCGATATTGTAGAGGGCTGCCGCAAACTCCGCCTCCGAAAGCCGCCGATCCAGTCCTTCGGCCCGGGCCCGATAAGGATCGGCGGCCGTTTGCAGCCGGCGTGGGTCCGGCAGACCGCTTTCGACCAGCAACCGTCCGATCGCAGACCGACGCTGCCTGTGCCGCCGCAGCCGGGCGCGCGCGGCTTTGATATTGCGGCGCGCCTGTTGCTTGGACTCGCCTTTGTAAGAATGCTGTGAGGTACCGAAAAGGCGGACCCCGGCAAATACGATCCGCCCGTTGTCGATCAGTGCGAGCCCGCACGACGTGGTGCCGAGGTCGATTCCCAGCGCGGCGCCCTTGCGTATCGGCAGACCCGCGCAAGACCGCGTGAGCTTTTCCTGGAAAACCCCAATCGGATTGGGGTTTTTATTAGGCTGGACACAACCTAAAGGTGATTTTATGTTGCGATCGTGGGACGATTGGAGGGAAGCTGTGTTAAGAAGGCGACCTTCGCAGGGTAACCCCTCTCGGCGAGACATGGCCGAGAGGGGGATCCTTTCAAACCCACTGCAGTCAGTGAACTTTTTTGACATGTTGTTTCGCATGACCTTGGCCGATGCCCTACCCAAATGCCGCTTAAGCGTCGACCAAAGGCCCACCGGCCGGTTGTGCGACACCAAAAAACTAACATAACGTGTGTAAATCGTTAATTTCTTTACCATAACGAGAATGTGGCGGTAAATAGGCAATACAACTGGTCGTTGCCGTTATTGGGGTGTGTTGCATGGAAACCCCATTTCGACGCAAAACCGCGGGCCTCAATCGAGGCCCGCGCTCCGTTAGGTGGGTTTTGTCTAGCGTGAGAGGTTCTCTGGCATGGATCCCGGGTCAAGCCCGGGACAGGTGAACCAAATTGCTCGGGCGGCGGCCTGGGACAATCAAAGACTGCCCAGGCTCACAAGCTCCGGCGTCAACTGCTCGGTAATGCCGGAGTGTTTTGGCTGCGCAACCGGGCCAGAACTGACGCGCCCGACGCACCGCCGGGCTGGATGCCAGCGCTTTGCAAGCGGGCTTTCAAGTCCCCAGTCGGCCCCTGCTCCAGTTCTTGCGCCGCGTCGAATCGCGCCGATTGCTCCGCCTGGCGCGCTTTGATCTTTTCCAACGAACCCAGCGCCGTATTCATGGAGGACTGCGCGCCGGAATGGCGCTGGGCAATCGTCGCCTGCGCCTTCTGCACGCTGTCTGTGACTTTGACGGTATCCACCTGTTGCTTCAACCGGCGCAGGTTGCTGTCGGCGGAATGGATCGCACTCTTAGCGCGCAGCTCGGACTCGCGATACTGGTTCGCCAGATCCTGTTCGGTCGTCAGTTCAGTCTCGATCTCGGCCACCTTGTTGGCGATATCGACGGCGAGCGCCTCGTCGCCTTTGTTCAAGGCCTGCAACGCGTAATTCTCGTACTCGGATTTCTGACGAGTCAGGTCGGCGACCTTCTGCTCGATCACCTTCTTCTTGGCCATCAAGCCGACCAAGGCGTTTTTCGAGCGGATCAACTCGGCGTCGGCGTCGCGGATTTCCTGGTCGAGGATGCGCATGGCCTGGCTATCGACAATCGACTCGCCAACCTCGGTCGCGCCACCCCGCATCGCGGTTACCAATTTTGCAAAAATTCCCATGGGATTCGTTCCTTTCAGTCCGGCTTATTTACGGTCGCCGGCATAGGCTTCCACCGCCTCGATGGCGTTGTCGGCCAGGGTTTCAAGCTCCAGCACCACATTCCCAAGCTTGGAGGACGCCGAAAGCGCGCCGAACAGCTCGTAATAGTCCACGCCATCCGGGCCGGTGGTGATACCGAAGGTTGAAAGCGGCATCAGCTTATGCGTCCGCAAGGCGGTGGTTGCGAAGGCCGCCGGGTCCTTCAGGCTATCGACCGGCCACAACAGCACCTGCGCCAAGAGCTGCTCCGTGCCAACGCTCATGACGATGGAGAGGTCTCCGAACTCCACCATCGTCGCGGCGATGCTGTCATCGGCGCCGCGAACGAGCTCAAAACGGATTATGCCGCTGGTTGCGGCCTCCGTACCCTCCAAAGCCATGAACAGGCTTTCGGTTGTCCAGGTATCACTTTGCATATGCGGCTCCCGCCGAAAGTCGTTGCAGATCGTCGCCGCGCATCTTGCGGGCTGGCCATACATGAGCCGCAGCGCCATAATGCGCAACGATAGACCGAAGCCCTGCGACAGCGAGGGGAGGCTGACTATTCCGTTCCACTCGCCCTGGCGTTTCCGGGTGCTATTGCATTTGCCCGCCCTGGGCCACGCGGTTTACCGCCATATTGCAGAGGTAACATGGCCAGCAATCGGTGTCATCGCTGTGCTGCACTACATATCGTCGTGGGGCCTGATGGCGCTGACGGAGGGCAGCGAGATCGCAAGCCCGTCGGTCTACTGGTACTTTTACCTGGTGACCTCCACCACGGTCGGCTATGGCGACCTCTCGCCCACGACCACATTTGGCCGGGCCGTAGCGGTGTTGTGGGTGATGCCGGGCGGTATCGCGCTGTTTACCAGCGTGATCGCCAAGATCGTGCAATCAGCCTCTGGCTACTGGAGACAACGCATGCGAGGGCTCGGCGATTATCGCGATCTCACCGACCACACCGTCATTCTGGGATGGGCGGGCGACCGCACCCGGCGCATGGTCAGCTATATGCGGGGCGATTCGAAGGACCGGGAGATCGTGCTGGTGGCCGACCAGGCCATCGAGAACCCGATGCCGGATCAGGTACGCTTCGTCCGCGGCGAAACCCTGACCCATGCTGACGTGTTAGAGCGCTCGGGAGTCATCACGGCGGGCCGGGCGGTCATCCTGGGGCGGGACGACAACGAGACTTTGGCTGCCGGCCTCGCCGTCGCCGCGCGCAATCCCAATCTGCATCTGGCGGCGTTCTTTCACGATGAGGCCGTGGCCGACCTGCTGAAATCGCACTGCCCGCAGGTAGAATGTCTGGTGCCGATGTCCATCGAACTACTGGTGCGCACCGCGGACGATCCGGGATCGTCGCGGGTGCCTAAGATCATGCTGTCCACTCTTGTCGACCCGACACTCTATAGCATCACGGTCCCCGACGGCGTTGCGGAATTGCGCTTCGGCGAGCTGTTCCGCAGCTTCAAGCGGAAACTGCACTCGACCATCCTGGGCGTTTCCGCCGGCCGCGCCAACGAGGCAATGACCCTGAACCCGCCAGAAGACCGCATGGTGGAAGCCGGCCACACCCTTTACTACATCGCAGACCGGCGCTTGGCCGACCATAGCGTCGACTGGAGCGCGCTGGCGCGGGAGAGTGACTGATGGTGTTCGGCGTATTTAAAAGCTTGTTCGGCAACGGTGAGCCGCCAAAGCCGCCGGGCGGGCCGTTCGGGTTGCGCATCGGCGCGGCGGTCGAGATCGATACTCTACGTTTCCAGATGATGGAAGATCGCCTGAAGTTCGATTTGCCCAGCGACACGTTGTTCATCACCGGCACCGGGCGCATCGATCTGGGCGATGGCTCCATCGTGCTGCGCTACTACACGGACCGGCACACCATGTTTCAGATCATGTGCGTCGGCGGCGAGGCAGAGGACAATGTGCAGGAGGTGACGCTCTACGTCCCCTTCACCAGCTTTTACCCGGAAGGGCAAGCCTGGAAGGATTGGGAGGGCGAAGGCGGCAGGCTCGGCCAGATCGCCTATCGCATGGACGATGGCACCTTCTACGAACGCATCTGGTTCAAGGATGATCCCGGCTGGAGCTCGCCGGTGCGGTTTCAGGAACGGGTGGTCGATGACGAAAACACGGTGAGCCTGATCTCGCAGGATGCCATGCTGTTCGGCCGTCAGATCCCGGATGGCCCCGGCTTCGGCGAATATCTGCTGTTGGCGATCGAGGAACACGACGATGGCCGCAGCGTCGAAGCCATGTTAGGTGTTGATCTGGACCGTGGCATGTTCACGGTCATCTGACACGTCGGCCGAGGCGTAGTGAATCGGCTGATTTTCCAAGCGAATTCCGGGCCAAAGGAACCGAAACATGGACTTTTCCGTCGCTGCTTCGATAGGTGGATTGCCTGATTTTCTGATGTATCTGGGGGCCGCCCTGATACTGACGGTCATCTATGCGGTCCTCTATGGCCTGGTGACCACGCACAATGAGTTGGCGCTGATCCGCCAGAACAATGCCGCGGCCGCCATCGCCTTCAGCGGCAGCCTGCTGGGCTTCGTCATCCCACTGGCCAGCGCTATCTCCAATTCGGTCAGCCTGGGCGATAGCCTGATCTGGGGTGTGGTTGCACTGGTGGTTCAGGTGCTGGCATATTTCGCCCTGAGGCTTGGCGTGGACAGGCTGTCGGATCGGATTGCGGCAGGTGAGATCGGCGCAGGCGCATGGCTCGGCGCTGGCTCGCTCGCCGCCGGCATCCTGAATGCCGCGAGCATGACCTACTAGACCCGCTGATCTTCACGCTATGACGTCGAGTAATCTAAGCCCATAGGAGGGCAATGGCCGATGAAACGCTCCAAAGCCGTCGCACTAAGCCTGATGAGCGCCAGCGCCGTGTTGCTGCAAGCTTGTGACGATCCGCAGATCGAGGCCCAGGTTTACCGCGATATCAAGAGCTGCGTCGATGCCGGCGAACTCGGCCAGGAACAGTGCGTCGACCTGCACAAAGCCGCATTGGCGGAGCACCTTAAATCCGCACCGAAATACCGCTCGCGCGAGGACTGCTACGCCGATTTCGGCTATGAAAACTGCCAGCAGCCGCAGCAGCAAGCCTCCGGCGGCAGCGGCAATGTCTGGGTGCCGCTGCTCATGGGCTTCCTCGCGTCACGGGCGCTGGACGGGGTCGGCGGCGGTATCCGGGGCGCCGCGCCGCTCTACCGCTCCTCCGACGACCCGAATACTTTGCGGACATTGCGCAACTATCCGGTCAGCAAGAGCTATGGCACCAAAACAAGACTGCCGGATTGGGCGACAAAGCCGACCCAAACCCGCACACGCACCCTGAGCCGCGGCGGCTTCGGCGCGCGGTCTTCCGGGTGGGGCGGGTAGCCTTCACCCTTGAGCTTGTCGAAGGGCAGGTGATGCCGCCGAGGCGCATCACAGAGCGAGACGCACTTCGCTCCTTGGGGTAAAACGCTTCTCTAAGTAATCAACTGCACTTTGAGGAGCAACCCAATGGATGGCGGACAAGCCCTGGTTCGGACGTTGATCGAATACGGTGTCGACACGGCCTTCTCCGTGCCCGGCGAGAGCTATCTGCCGATCCTGCGGGCGATCCAGAACTCCGGCAACGCCATCAGGCTGATCACGCCGCGACATGAGTCCGGCGTCACGTTTGCGGCGGAGGCGTTCGGCAAGCTGACGGGCCGGCCCGCCGCCGGGTTCGTCTCGCGCGGGCCAGGTGCGACGAACGCCTCGATTGGCGTGCACACCGCCTCCCAGGACTCGACGCCGCTGCTGCTGTTCGTCGGGCACGTGCCAACGCCCACCAAGGGGCGGGAGGCGTTTCAGGAGATCGACTATCATCAGATGTTCGGCAAGATCGCCAAAGCCGTGCTGGAGCCGGCCAACAGCGCTCAGGTGGCGGATGTCGTCGCCCGCGCCGTAACGCTGACCACCGCCGGCCGGCCGGGCCCGGTGATCGTCGTCATGCCGAAGGATATTACCGATGGCGACGCCGGCGACAGCGCCGCTCCGCCCTTGCGCCCCAGAGCCAGGGCCGGCATGGCACCGGACGATGTGACCGAGGCGGCGGCGCTGATCAACAGCGCCAAGAAGCCCATCGTCATCGCCGGGGAGATGATCGCCATCGACGACGCCACCCCTGCCCTGGTCGCATTTGCCGAGGCGAGTGGCGTTGCGGTCGCCACCGCCTATCGCCGCCAGGATACCTTTCCGAACCAGCACGCCGCCTATTTCGGGCATTTGGAGATCAACCGGGTGGCCTTCCAGCGCGAGGCGTTCGAGGAGGCCGACCTGATCGTCGCGGTTGGCGCCAGGCTCGATGGGATATCGACGCAGGAATTCACTATTCCGCGCGCCGATCAAAAGCTCATCCACATCTTCCCCGACCGCGAGGTGTTGGCGCGTGGACCGGCGGAAGTGGCCGCGGCCGCCGACGTCCTGCCGGCGTTGCAGGCACTGACCGAGGCGGTCGCCAACCCGTCGGCGGCGCGTCTGGCGTGGCGCGACAGCCTGCATGGCGCGTTCGATGCCTTCGCCCGTCCGGGCTCTATCGAGATCCACGGAAAGGTCGATCTGGCCGCCTGCGTCGCGGAGATGCAGCAGCAGGCGCCGGAGGATGCGGTCATCCTCTGCGACAGCGGCACGTTTGCCCGGTGGGTGCATCGCTACTACCGCTTCAACCGCCCGCATACGCAGGCCGGCCCGATGTCCGGCGCGATGGGGTATTCGGTGCCGGGGGCGATTGGCGCGGCGCTGGCCAAGCCGCATACGCCGGCCATCGCGTTCGTCGGCGATGGCGGTTTTCTGATGAGTGGTCAGGAATTGGTGACCGCAGCGCAGCATCGTCTCAACCTGATCTGCATCCTCTGCGACAATGGCGCCTGGGGCTCGATCATGGTGTCGCAGCAGCGCCGCTATGGCGAGGAGGGCGTGCACGGCACAAGGCTGCAAAGCCCGGATTTCGCCAAGGTTGCTGAAGGCTACGGCCTCGCAGCCTTCCGGGTCGAGCATACAAGCGAGTTCGGGCCGGCTCTGAAACAAGCTTTGGCGACTGACGGCCCTGCCCTTCTACACCTGGTGTTGGATGACCGTGACGTGAGCCCATTCACGGACGAAGTCAGCGTCTGATTTCGGTGGTTTACCTGTCTCGGCGATAGCAGGAATATTTCCAGCCGAGCCAGGTGACCTTTTGATCGCTGCGGCAGGCGCCGTAGTAAAAGCGGCCATTCAGGCCGGCCACCGTTGCAAAGCCGTTGGGTGCGATTTCCGTCTCGCAGCCATCGGTGCAGTTGGTGGTGTTGCGCCAGCCGAAACGGACAAACTCAGAGCAGTGGTTATAGACAATTGTGCCTGTCGCATTCAGCTCCAGGCACAGGACTGGCTTGTTGACGATTTTCACATTACCCAATTCCTGGGCGGCAGCGGCGGCATTCAACCAAACCACAGCCATCATTCCGATCAGTGTCAGTCGCATCAACGCCATGCCGGCGGCCCTTTCAACAAAGGAGCTTGCCGACCACTCCACAACGATGGCTAGCACACCGATGATTTCGAGAAGATTAACCGGCGGCCAGATCACCGGCACGCCTGGGCGCGCCTTGCACAGTTCCGATGGGTTGCGACGCCCGCTCCACAGTTTCGCAATGACGCCGGGAGGTGGGTCGTGCGGGAGGCGGCATCGCTATGCGGACCCGCCGGACCGCACCAGAGACGAATACGCCTTCATCAGCGTCTGGGTCATCGGGCCGACGGTGAAGGTGTGCTCGTCGATGGAGCCGACGGGCGTCACCTCCGCCGCGGTGCCGGTGACGAAGCATTCGGTCGCTACCTTCAGGTCCTCAACCAGGATGTGACGCTCTACGACTTCGATCTGGTGCTGCTTGGCGATTTTCATCACGGTCTGCCGGGTGATGCCGTTCAGGAAGCAATCCGGCGTCGGCGTGTGCAGCTTGCCGTCGATGTTCAGGAAGATGTTGGCGCCGGTGCCTTCCGAGACGAAGCCGCGCCAGTCCAGCATCATCGCGTCGTCGACCTTGTTGGCCTCGGCCCAATGCTTCGACAGCGTGCAAATCATGTAGAGGCCGGTCGCCTTCGAGTGCACCGGCGCGGCATTCGGCGGCGGGCGGCACCAAGGGCCGGTCTTCATGCGGATGCCCTTCATCAGGGCCTCTGGTGAGAAGTAGCTGGGCCATTCCCAGACGGCGATGGCGACGTGGATCTTGCTCTTCTGAGCGGAGACGCCCATCTGCTCCGTCCCGCGCCAGGCGATGGGGCGGACATAGGCCTCCTTCAGGTTGTTGGCGGCGAGGGTCGCATACTTGGCCGCGTCCAGCTCCTCCACCGTGAAGGGGATTTCGAAGCCGAGGATTTTGGCGGAGTTGTGCAATCGCTCCGAATGCTCCCGACAGGCGAAGATGTTGCCGGTGTAGCACCGCTCGCCCTCGAACACGCCGCTGGCGTAATGGAGGCCGTGGGTGAGGACGTGCAGTTTGGCGTCGCGCCAGGGCACGAGTTTGCCATCCATCCAGATCACGCCGTCGCGGTCGTCAAATGGGATCAATCCGGTATCGGCCATGGCGCGGAACTCCTTCGCATCGTATAGGTCAAGTTATGCGCGAAATTATCTTACAAATTCCGCACCGTCATTGTGTTTTTCTGTCGCGTTCCGCCCCTTGGACGCAATTTTCATCACGCGAAAGACTAGCCCCTTACGCGCTCGGACCGCGGATCGTAGAGCGGTCTGCGGCTGGCGCAAGCGGGAACCTTGCGATTGCCGACTTGGATGGTGAATTTCTCGGCATCGGCGAGCGCGGCGGGCACATAGCCCATGCCAATGGCGGCGCCCAGGGCGTGGCCGTAGTTGCCGCTGGTGATGCGTCCGATCAGGTCGCCCTCATGCCAGACGGCCTCGTCGTGGAACAGGTGGACGCTGGGGTCTTCCAGCAGGAACTGGCGCATGTGGCGGGTGACGCCGTCCTGGCGCTGGCGTTCGATGGCGTCGCGGCCGATGTAGGTCGTCTCACTTTTCACCGCAAAGCCGAGGCCGGCCTCCAACGGCGTGTCGTCCGGGCCGATGTCGTGGCCCCAGTGGCGGAAGGCTTTCTCTATGCGGCAGGAATCGAGGGTGTGGTAGCCGGCGAGTTTCAGGCCGTGATCGGGGCCAGCGGCGCGGACGGCCTCGTAGGCGTGCGCCACCATCTCACTCGGCATGTAGAGTTCGAAGCCGCGCTCGCCGACATAGGTGATGCGCAGGGCGCGGACGGTGGCAAAGCCGATCTCCAAGTCGATCCAGTGGCCGAAGGGGCAGCGGGCGTCGTCGAGGGTCTCGCCGGAGACTTGCTCCAGCAGGGCGACGGCGTTCGGCCCCATGACGGAGAACGCACCCATGCCGGAGGTGATGTCGGTGAGGTGGGCGTGCTCCGCCGCCTCGATATGATCCTCGATCCAGGCGCGGTCGCGAGCGGTCGAGCCGCAGGAGGTCACCACCAGAAACCGGTCGCCGTCGAGGCGGACGACGGTCAGGTCGGCCTCGATGCCGCCGCGCCCGTTCAGCATTTGCGTGTAGACCACCCGCCCCGGTGCGACGCGCACCTCGTTCGCACACAGGCGCGAGAGCACGCGCTCCGCATCGCGGCCTTGGAGGAGCAATTTGCCGTAGCTCGCCATGTCGAATAGAGCGCACGCCTGGCGCACGGCCATGTGTTCGGCGCGGTGGTTCGCGAACCAGTTCGGGCGGCCATAGGCGTATTCGTACTCCGGCTTTTGGCCCTCGGAGGCGAACCAGTTCGGCCGCTCCCAGCCCGCCACCTGACCGAAGCAAGCCCCCTCACCTTTCAACGCCTCGTGCAGCGGTGAGCGGCGCAGGCCCCGGCCCGTGGTCATTTGGCGATAGGGCCAGTGCATGGCGTAGAGTGTGCCCACCGTCTCGGTGACACGGTCCGCCAGATAGGCGCGGTTCCACTCCCAGCCGTGAAAGCGGCGGATGTCGATGTCGGAGAGGTCCATGGTCGCCTCTCCCGCCACGATCCACTCCGCCAGCGCCTTACCGGCCCCCGCGGCGGACGCGATGCCGACGGAGTTGAAGCCGGCGGCGATGTAGAGGCCCTGCCAGCCGGGGGCCGCGCCGAGACAATAGGCGTTGTCCGGCGTAAAGCTCTCCGGCCCGACCAGAAGCTGGCGGATTTGGGCGGTTTCCATGCAGGGCAAGCGTTGCAGGCCGCTGGTCATGAAGGGCTCGAACTGGTCCCAATCTTCGGGGAGCAGTTGGAAGACGAAATCGTCCGGCACGTGCCGCGTGCCCCAGGGCTTGGCGTTCGGCTCGAACCCGCCGAGGACCAGGCCGCCGACCTCCTCCTTCACATAGATATAGCCGTCCGGGTCGCGCAGCACCGGCTGGTTGCGGATCACGCCGTCGATAGGACGGGTGACGACGTACATGTGCTCAGCCGCGTGCAAGGGCACGGCCACGCCGAGGGGCCGGGCGAGTTCGCGGGTCCAGAGGCCGCCGGCGAGTACGACCTGCTCGCAGGCGATGCGGCCATGGTCGGTAACGACCGCAGTGGGAGTACGACCTGCCCGCTCGATGCTCTCAACCTTGACGCCCTCCAGCACTTTTACACCGCCCCGCCGTGCGCCCCGGGCGAGCGCCTGCGTCGTGTCGGTCGGGTTGGTCATGCCGTCGCCGGGGATGAAGAACGCCGAGTCGAGGTCGCCGATAGCCATCAGCGGGATTTTCGCCTGGGCTTCGGCGAGGGTGACCTCGTGCATCTCAACGCCGAAACAAGCGGCCATGGCGAGGCCGCGGCGCAGCTCCTCCGTGCGGGCGGCGGTACGGGCGACGCTGAGCGAGCCGGTGCGGCGGAAGCCTGTCGCCTGGCCGGTCTCTGCCTCCAGCGTCTCGTATAGCTCAGCCCCGTATTTGGCGAGGCGGGTCAGGTTGTGCGTCGCGCGCAACTGCCCAACCAGTCCCGCTGCATGCCACGTGGTGCCGCCGGAAAGCTGCCCCTGCTCCAGCAGCACGACGTCACGCTCGCCCAGTTTGGCCAGGTGATAGGCGATGGAGCAGCCGACGATGCCGCCGCCGACGATGACGATCTTGGCCTGGGTGGGGAGGTCAGCCATGACGCAGCGCTCCCTCGACCTGCTCGGCCCAGTCCAACAGCGCGAGGTCGCGGCCCGGTGCTGCGATCAATTGCAGGCCGGCGGGCAGTTCGCCCTCGGCCATCGGCATGGGCACGGAGATCGCGGGCGCGCCGGCGAACACCGCGAGGCCCATGAAGTCGGAGTGGCCGGGCGGGGACTTTGCGTCTAACGGGAATGCACTCATGGCGGTGGTGGGGGAGACAATCAGGTCGACGCTCTCGAACAATCTCAACACCGATTTCCGAGCCTGGCGCAGTTCCTCCGAAGCCAGAGCGAGCCGTGGAGCCGGCAGTTTCGCGCCGTAGTCCAGCAGCTTGCGTATTTCCGGCGAGAATTGGTCCAGGTGGTGAGTGTGGATGGCCGCCGCATCCGCCTCTATCGCCAGTAACGCAGAATAACGCATGGCGACCGGATCAAAGCCGGAGAGGTCCACGGTTTCGATCGGCCCGTATATTGCTTTGATGCGACGAAGGCTCTCGGCATAGCCTGCGGCAACCGCCGGCTCCAGCGGCAGCGCGTCATATGCTGCGAGGCGGACGATGCGCGGGCGGTTGGGCGCGCTCGCGGGCGGCTGCGGATCGGCCAGCGCCTGAAACATCGCGCGGGCGTCGGCGACGGTCTTGGTGAGCGGCCCGACATGGTCCAGCGCCCAGCAGAGCGGCGCTACGCCAGCCACCGGAATCGCATCGAAGCTGGGCTTGAAGCCGACGACGCCGCAATGCCCGGCGGGCAAGCGCACCGAGCCCATGGTATCGGAGCCCAGCGCCGCGTCGCAGAGCCCGGCCGCCACCGCGGCCGCCGACCCGCCGGACGAGCCGCCGGCGGTATAACCATGGCGATGCGGGTTGTGCGTCGCTCCCCAATGTGGATTGTTAGTCGTCGAGCCGAGCGCTGCCTCGTGCAGGTTGGTCTTGCCGAGGATCACCGCACCCGCGGCGCGCAACCGCTCGACGACCGGCGCGTCCCGCTCTGCAATCCGTCCGCCAGGCAGGCCGTTGGTGGTGCGGACGCCGGCGACGTCGATATTGTCCTTGACCGCGACGCACCAGCCATGGATGGGCGAGCGCGGCGATGTGGCAGAAGCAGCCGCCTCCCCCATCGTGCGGGCCAGATCGGCGGTTACGGTGGTGAAGGCGTTCAGCCGGGGATTCTCTGTCGCGATTGCGTCGAGGCAGGCGGTGGTGTGGGCAATCGGGTCCGGCATCGGCCTCACTTCATCGGAAAAACGAACGGCTTTTCAACGCTCGGCAGCGAGTCTAGCGGTATCCGCGGTGCTGAGAAACCTCGCGTAGTTGGCGAAGCCCCGGTGGCGCTGTATGGTGCCCGCCAAGACTGCTCGTCTTCAAAGGATTACCATCGGTGTACGCCGAGCGTGAATACATGACCTTGCACGAATTCGTGCATCAGGCCCGGATCAATCTGCATCAGAACACCTGGGATTATCTGGCCGGCGGCGCCGAGACCGAGACGACCCAGGTTCGTAACCGCCTGGCGCTGGAGGCCCTGGCCTTCCGCCCGCGGGTGCTGCGCGACGTTTCCAGCATCGATCCCTCCGGCGACGTGCTGGGCCAGCGCAAGCGGTTGCCCATCGTGTTGGCCCCGATTGGTTCGGTGGAGAGCTTCACGCCGGAGGGCGGAGTGGCGCCCGCGCAGGCCGCCGATCAGTTCGGCTGCGACCACATGCTGTCGTCCGCATGCGAGCCGAGCCTGGAGGAAGTCGCCAAGTCGGTCGAAAAGCCTTCAATGTATCAGCTTTATGTGCGCGGCGACCGGGCGTTTGTCGAGGATGTCGGCGCGCGGGTGGTCGAGTCCGGCTACCGCGCCTTTTGCTTCACGGTCGACACCGCCGTCTATTCCCGGCGCGAGCGCGATATCGCCAAGCGCTACCTGCCGCGGGGCCGGCAAAGGGCCTGGGCGGCGGGCGAGAATGCCCGGCAATACCAGGCGGCGCTGAACTGGTCGGATGTGGAGAACTTCAAGAGCAAGTTCGACATCCCAGTGGTGCTCAAGGGCATCATGACCGGTGAGGATGCGCGAATCGCGGTCGAGCATGGGGTCGAGGTCGTCTACATCTCGAACCATGGCGGCCGCCAACTGGATCATGGCCATGGCGCGACCGCCGTGGTCGAGGAGATCGTCGCCGCGGTCGAAGGCCGGGCGGAGGTCTGGGTCGATGGCGGCTATATGCGCGGCCTCGACATGGTCAAAGCCATCGCGCTGGGCGCGAACGCCATCGGCCTTGGCCGCTTGCAGGGCTTTGCGCTGGCCGCCGGCGGCATACCCGCGATGGTTCGAGCACTGGAGATTTTTGAAAACGAAGTTATCTCGGCACTTGGGTTGTTGGGCGTAACGTCGTTGGCCGAACTGAATAGCAACCATCTGGCCAAGACGGAGCCGATTCCGGCGGGCCTCAATGCCATCACGCTGCTTGGCCGGATGTATCCGCATCTGGACCTGAGCGACACGGGCTATTAAGTCTGTCCCGCAATATTTGACCAGACACTTGTCCGACCCAAACAAAGGAAATTCACCATGCGCTTGATGTTCGCCGCATTGTTCGCCGCCATCCTAGCTGCGCCATTGCCGGTTACCGCACAGGACGCGGACACAGAAAAATCGCCGCCTGCCGCGCAAGAAACAAGCCCAGAAACGGAGCCGAAGATCGACGTCACCCGCAATGGCGACTGGGAAGTTGCCTGCCAGGAGGTCGAATTCGAGGGAAAGACGACAAAGACCTGTGAAATGCGCCAGATTTTGGTGCAGAAAGAAACCCAGAAGGAGTGGCTGCGGGTCGCCGTCAGCTTCACCCCCGACACCAAAAAGCCTATCCTCCGCATTTTCACGCCGCTGGGCGTTCTGCTGCAGCCGGGCATGGAGATCAAGATCGACGACGGCGAGCCGCAACGGGTTCAGTATGCGGTATGCTTGGCGCGCCCGCCCCGCTGCCTGGTTGCCGGCCCGATGGACGACGCCATGGTCAACCTGCTGAAGCGCGGCGCCGGCGGCACCATCACCTTCGTTCTGCCGAACAACAAAAAAGTGGCCGCGCCCTTCTCCCTGGTTGGCTTTACCAAGTCGTTCAACTCGCTGCCACGGTAAACCCGATACGGTTTGGGGGCGCGCCAACCGCCATCGCGATAGGGCGAGATGCCGGGCGCGTGCGGCGTGAGCGATATCTTCTGGCGCACCCGCCCAGGGCTGGGGTAATTTGGGGCGCATGGCCGATGAACTAAGGAGTTGACCGTGTTTCTGCGCTCCGCGTTTCTGCGCTCCGCCGTGATCCTCGCCAGTCTGTTGATTTCGCAGATGGCCGCTGCCGGCGTGCTGGAGCGGGTGGCGGAGACGAATACGCTGCGCATCGGCTATCGCGACGATACGCCGCCCTTCTCCTCCGAGCCGGAGCCGGGCAGGCGGATCGGGTATTCGCTGGAGCTTTGCCGCGCAGTCGCCGATGCGGTCAGGTTCGAGTTGAAGCTCAGGGCGCTGGTGATTCAGTACGTTCCCGTCTTGGCGGAAAACCGGTTCGAGATGATGGAGAATGGCGAGATCGATCTTCTCTGTGGCTCGACGACCGTTACCTTGTCCCGGCGCGCCAGGGTCGATTTCTCTCTACCGACCTTCGTCGATGGCGCGGGTGTCATGGTGCGCAGTGCCGACGGCATTGCAGAGCTCGCCGATCTTGCCGATTTGCGGCTAGCGGTCACCGCCGGCACGACGACTGAAGAGGCCTTGCGCGCCAGTTTTCCGGACGCGGACATCTCCACCGTCACCTATCACCAGGATGGCGTCACTGGCCTGCTGGCCCGGTCCATCGACGCCTATTTCGCCGACCGGACGGTTCTGCACTTCCTCCGCCTATCCGTGCCGGAAGCGAATGAATTGCAGATTGCCGATGAGTATCTGACCGTCGAACCCTTCGCCCTCGCCTTGCCACTGGGCGATACGCGCTTTCGCCTGCTGATCGACCGCACGTTGAGCGCGCTGTATGCCTCGGGCCAGATCGAGGACATCGCCGCCGATGCTTTTGGCGGCGCGCCGTTGAGCCGACTGGTTAAGGCGCTGTATCAGATCACGCCACTGCCAGAATAAATGGCGAGCGAGCCCGATCATCCCGTATTGGCCGCCCTGCTGGCGCGGCGTTCGGTGCGCCCTCGCCGGCTGTCGCCGCCCGGACCTTCGCCCGATGACTTGGCGCAGATCGTGGCCGCCGGGCTGCGCGGCGTCGATCACGGCAATCTGCGCCCCTGGCGCCTGCTGCTGATCAACGACCGCGAGGCGTTGGCCGAAGCCTTTGCCACCGCTCACCGGTTCACATCTCCCGATGTGTCTGCCGATCAGATCGAGGCGGCCCGGCGCAAGGCGTTCGGCGGCCCGACAGTCCTGGCCCTGATCGCCGAACCGGTTGCGGATCACCCGGAAATCCCGGTGCATGAGCAGTGGATCGCGGTCGGCGCGGCAGTGCAGCAGATGCTGCTGGCGGCGGAGGCATTGGGCTTCGCCGGCAGCATTCTGAGTGGCCGCAAGACGGCGGCGGCGCCGTTGCGCGACGCATTTGCGCTGACCCGCGCTGAGCATCTGATCGGCTTTCTGACGTTCGGCACCGCCGCGGCTGACCGCCCGAAACGAGCCGCCGCGCCGCAACCCGAACCTAGCGCCTATTGGTCACGATGGCCCTGATAGCGTTCGAGGTACGGTTCGCATCTCTGCAACTGCACTGGCGATCCCTGCCTGGCAATATGCGGGACGCGATCCGGATCATGTATATCGCCGTGCTGAGCGCCAGCCGCTGAGCTTGCAGTCCGCGCCGGCCGCCGGTATCCCCTGGATCTTTCCACCCGCTGCAATTTCAGGACAATAGCCCAATGGCGCCGATCCGTGTGGCCGTCGATATCGGCGGGACCTTCACCGACCTGCAATTGCTGGACGAGGCGAGCGGCGCGTGCTGGGCCTTCAAGACACCGACGACGCCCGCCGATCCATCCGAAGGGCTACTGACCGGCTTGCAAGACGCGGCGGAGCGCTTTGGCTTTGCCCTGGCGGATATCGGCCTGATTTTGCACGGCACGACCATCGCAACCAACGCCGTGCTGGAGCGGAAGCTGGCTAAGGGCGCGCTGCTGACCACCCACGGCTTTCGCGACGTGCTGGAGATCGGGCGGCATTTGCGCACCGATATCTATGGCCTGAAGGCGGAGCCGCGCTCGCTGCTGATCCCGCGCCAATATCGCTATGACGTGACGGAACGCATCCGCGCCGATGGTTCGGTCGAGACGCCTTTGGACGAGGCGCAGGTTGGCGATCTGGCCAGGCGCATGATGGATGCCGGCATCGAGGCGGTGGCCGTGTGCTACCTGCACGCCTACCGCAACTTCGATCATGAGCGCCGCACGGCGGAGATTTTGGCGAAGGCTGCCCCCGGCCTGCGGGTGTCGCTCTCGCACCGCGTCAGCCCGGAAATGCGGGAGTTCGAGCGCACATCGACTACGGTGCTGAACGCCGTGTTGATGCCAGTGGTTGGCGCATACCTGGAGCGGATCGAGCGAAGACTGGCCGATACTGGCATCGCCGCGACGCTCTACCTGGTGCAGTCGAATGGCGGAGTTACGACGCCTGCGGTCGCCGCGGAGCAGCCGGCGCGGCTGTTGCTGTCCGGTCCCTCGGGTGGGGCGATGGCGATGCAGCAGTTGGCCGGCCTATTGGGCGAGCGCAACCTGGTCGGGCTCGATATGGGTGGCACGTCGACCGACATCGCCGTGGTGCGTGATGGCAAAACGACGGTGGTGACAGAGGGCGCTATCGACGGTCTGCCGGTGCGGCTGCCGATGATCGAGATTCGCACTATAGGCGCGGGTGGCGGCTCCATCGGCTATCAGGATACCGGCGGCGGCCTGCGCGTCGGGCCGGAGAGCGCTGGCGCTGTACCCGGCCCCGCCTGCTATGGCCGAGGCGGAATCCGGCCGGCCGTCACCGACGCTAACGCGGTGCGCGGCGTCTTCGACCCGGACTTTTTCCTCGGTGGGGCCATGACGCTGCGTATCGATAAGGCAGAGGCGGCGGTCGAATCGCTGGCGCAGCCTTTGGGAATCGATACCGCCCGCACCGCCGCCGGCATGGTGCAGGTCGCCAATGCCGCCATGGCCAGTGCGGCGCGCCTCAGCCTGTTCGAGAAGGGCGCCGACCCGCGCGACTTCGTGCTGGTGCCGTTCGGCGGCGCTGCCGGGCTGCACGCCATCGGCGTCGCGGCGGAGTTGGACATGCGCCGGGTGCTGTTCCCTGCCGACCCTGGGACGTTATCGGCCCGCGGCATCTTGTTCGCGGATATTGCCCACGATCTGGCGGAAACCCGGCTGCTGCCGGCGTCTGCGGACGCGCTGCCTATGCTGTCGGAGATGGCGGAGCGCCTGCGGAGCGCCGGAACAGCGGTCCTCAACCGGGATAAAGTGCCGGCAGCACAACAGCGCTTAGACCTCACAGCCGACATGCGCTATCGTGGGCAAGGCTATGAAATGTTGGTGCCTTGGCAAGGTGAGATAGATGCGGAAGGGCTGGCCGGGGCGGTTGCCGCCTTTCACGCCGTGCACCTGGAACGCTTCGCCCATCAGGACCTGACGGAGGTGCCGGAGATCGTCACGCTGCGGGTCGTCGCTCGCGGATTGCTCGACAAGGCCGATGCAGCGACGGCGAGCGACTATAAGGCCGCGCCTGCAAAGGGCTTGCGCACTGTCGATGGCGTGGAAACAGCGGTCTATGCGCGGGGAGCCATCGGTGAGACGCCGGTCAATGGCCCGATGATCATCGAGGAGCCATACACGACCCTATGGCTGCCGAAGGGCTGGAGCATCCGGCATGTGAAGGCGGGGAATCTGCTGGCGGAACGGGGTTAACGCGGCGCTACATCGCGAATGAACTACCGCATCCACAAGACGAGGCAGCATTCGGATTTTTCACGATAAATGCCGACCCAGCCAGGTCCTCGACATAGTCGACCTCGCTGCCGGCGAGAAGGTCGAGCGAGACCGCATCGACCACCAGCGGCACGCCGTGGTGTTCGAAGACATGATCGTCTTCAGCGACTTCGCGCGAGAAATCGAAGCCGTATTGGAAGCCGCTGCAGCCGCCGCCGGACACGGTCAGGCGCAGCATCAGGCTGTCGTCGCCTTCCATCTTGCGCAGGTGCATCACACGTGCCGCTGCGGATGGGCTCAGGCCGACAGACGGGTTTTCGATCAGGGCGTCGGGCATCGAAACACTCCAAGGGCTATGGCGCCGCGACCCTATCTATAGGTCCGCGGGTTGCAAATCATTCTCATATATTTAGAACTCCTGCAACGTTCGTCAAATGCTGGCATTATGCGGTCAGCCGAAATCGCCTTTGCGGAGGGTGCGTGACAGCCATCTACGCCAGCCATCCAGCGCAATCCCGCGGCCGGCTTTTTCCTGAGGCCGACGCCGTCAACCGCTCGCCGTTTCAGCGCGACCGCGACCGGATTATCCACAGCAATGCTTTCCGCCGCCTGAAGCACAAGACGCAGGTGTTCGTTTATCACGAGGGCGACTACTACCGCACGCGCCTGACGCATTCCATCGAGGTAGCGCAGATCGCCCGTACCATCTGCCGCTCGCTGGGGCTGAACGAGGATTTGGCGGAGGCGCTGGCTCTGGCGCACGATCTGGGCCACACGCCGTTCGGCCATGCGGGCGAGGAGGCGCTAGCGGCGAAGCTGGAGACCGCCGGCGGCTTTGACCACAACGCCCAGACCCTGCGGATTTTGACGCGGCTGGAGCGGCGCTATGCGGAGTTCGACGGCCTCAATCTGGCCTGGGAGACTTTGGAGGGCGTGGTCAAGCACAACGGC
>CAXBDI010000078.1:0-19127 GCA_963974445.1 uncultured Alphaproteobacteria bacterium | reverse complement strand
ACATTGGTGGCATCCTCCGGCGTTTTGCAGGCCATCAGCTTGGTCGAGGTCTCGATATCCTGCGCCACCCGCTTTTGCACGAATTCCAGCGCCTCCGTATTGAAGGTCACCATCTCCTGCATTATCCGGGAATGCATGTTCGGCAGCGAACCCATCTGGTTCTGCATCGCTTCGAAATAATTGCCGAGGCCCGCTGCGCCAGTGGGTTTCTTATCGTCTGTAGAATTGGCCATGCGAAAGTCTCCTTTGCTGCGATTGCTCCTGGATATCAGCCTACGCCAGCCGTGAGACCGCCGTAAAGGCCCCTACTGCCCGGAATCATAGCGCCTCTTGGGCGGATCGAAGGTCAGTTCGCCCGCCGCGGCCGGCAAGAAGTAGCTGGCCACCCGCTCATCGGAGACGCCCGCATGGGTAGACGGCTGCCACATCGGGCGGTTGTCCTTGTCGACGATCAGGGCCCGAATGCCTTCGAAAAAATCGTGGTCGGCACAGAAAGCCTGGGAGAGACGGAATTCCATGGTCAGCACTTCGTCCAGGCTCATGGACGCGCCGCGCCGCAACTGTTCCAGCGCGACTTTCAGCGAAGTTGGCGACTTGGCCGACATGGCTTTGGCCCATTTCTGCGCGTCGTCGCTCTTGTCGGCGAACAGGGTGTTGAAGATCTCCTCCACCGTCTCGCCCGCAAACAGGCGGTCGATCTGCGGTTGCAGGCCGGAGATCTTGGCCGCCGGCGGCTTGTCCGCAAAGACGTCGAGCACGCCCATGACCGCTTCGCGAGAGGCCCCCGCGTCGAGGTGGCCCAGCAGTTCGGCGGCATCGTCCAGCCGCTCCTGCGGGATGTAGACGTCGGCGAGACCGACAGCGCAGCAATCCGCGCCGTTCAGACGGCTGCCGGTCAGCGCCAGATACCGGCCGAGCCGCCCCGGCAGCCGCGGCAGGAACCAGCCGCCGCCAACGTCTGGGAAGAAACCGATGCCAGTCTCCGGCATGGCGAACACGGTATTCTCGGTCGCGACACGCACGCTGCCCAGCACAGACACACCGACGCCGCCGCCCATGACGATGCCGTCCATGAAGGCGACGTAGGGCTTGGCATAGTGGTGGATGCGCCAGTCGACGATGTACTCGTCCCAGAAGAACGTGGTGGTGTAGGGTTGGCCGCGCTCGCGATACAGCCGCTCGATATCGCCGCCCGCCGCAAAAGCCCGCCCGCCGATCGCCGGGCGGATCAGGACGCAGCCGACTTCGCGGTCCGAGGCCCAGTCGACCAACTGCCGGTCCATGGCGTCGAGCATCTCCAGCGTCAGCGCGTTTAACGCCTTGGGGCGGTTCAGCGTAATGGTCGCCAAACTGCCGGTGCGGTCGAACAGGATGTCATCGGTCATGGGTGGAGTCCTCGGGGGATGTTATGACGTATCAGGGGGAAACTCTGCGTTCTTCCCTATCTCCGCCCCCGCTTCCGCGGGAACGGCGGGAGAAGGGAGGATGGGCGCCGGCCTCACCCCCTCACCTCTTGCAGCAGGCGGCGGGCGATGATGACGCGCATGATTTCGTTGGTGCCTTCCAAAATTTGGTGGACGCGGGTGTCGCGCACATAGCGCTCCAGCGGGAAGTCCTGCAGATAGCCATAGCCGCCGTGGATTTGCAGGGCCTCGTTGCAGATATTAAAGCCGGCATCGGTCGCAAACCGCTTCGCCATAGCGCAATACAGCGTCTTTTCCGGATGGTTGGCGTCGACGGCCCGAGCCGCGCGGTGGATCATCAGGCGCGCCGCCTCCAGGTCGGTGGCCATGTCCGCCAGCTTGAACTGCAATGCCTGAAAATCCGCCAGACGCGAGCCGAACGCCTTGCGCTCGCCCATGTAGTTGCGGCTCGCATCCAGCGAGGCGCGGGCAGCGCCGATGGAGCAGGCGCCGATATTGATGCGGCCGCCATCGAGGCCGGCCATAGCGATCTTGAAGCCCTCGCCCTCCTTGCCGATGCGGTTGGCGACCGGCACGCGGCAATCGTCGAACTGCACCATGGCGGTGGGCTGCGAGTTCCAGCCCATCTTGCGCTCCTGCTCACCAAACGAGAGGCCGGGTGCGTCTTTCTCCACCACCAGGCAGGAGATGCCGCGGGGCGAGTCGTCGCCGGTGCGCACCATGCAGACATAGACGTCTGTCGAGCCGGCGCCGGAGATGAAGGCCTTGCCGCCGTTCAGCACATAATGGTCGCCATCGCGCACCGCCTTAGTCTTCAGCGCTGCGGCGTCCGAGCCTGAACTGGGCTCGGTCAGGGCATAGCTCGCCAGCAAGTCCATGGAGCAGAGGCCGGGCAGCAAGCGCTCGCGCTGCTCGTCATTGCCGAAACGGTCGATCATCCAAGCCGCCATGTTGTGGATCGAGATATAGGCCGCGGTCGAGGTGCAGCCGGCAGCCAGTTCTTCAAAAATCACCGCGGCGTCGTGGCGCGAGAGGGCCGAGCCGCCGACCTCCTCCGACACGTAAATGCCGCCGAAACCGAGTGCCGCGGCGGCGCGCAACTCCTCGACCGGAAACACTTTCTCCGCATCCCAGCGGGCGGCGTTCGGCGCGAAATGCTCCTCGGCAAAGGCGCGGGCGGTATCCTGGAAGGCGATCTGGTCTTCGTTCAGGTCGAAGGGCATGGTCGTATCTGGCTCCCGTTTGGCCGTGAGGGGTGGCCTGTGCGAAATGCTCATCTTGCAGGCGGTGTGCTGGACTGTAGCATGAACCCTCATCCCGAGTGACAGAGGGCCGAGCCATGGTCGTGCAATTTCCCAGTGCTGGTTATCCCACAACCCGCATGCGCCGCAACCGGCGCGATGCCTGGACCCGGCGTCTGGCCGCGGAGAACCGCCTGTCGGTCGACGATCTGATCTGGCCGATTTTCGTGCGCGCCGGCGAGGACTTGGTGGAGCCGGTCGACAGTATGCCGGGTCAGTACCGCCACTCGCCGGACCGGATCGTCGAGTCGGTGCAGGCCGCCTACGAGCGCGGCATTCCCGCCGTCGCCATCTTCCCGCTGGTCGAGCCCGGGCTGAAGACACCGGACGGCGCGGAAGCCGTGAACCCGAACAACGCGCTCTGCGATGCGGTGCGCCGGATCAAGGACGCGGTGCCGGATATCGGCGTGATCTGCGACGCGGCGCTCGATCCCTTCACCAGCCACGGCCATGACGGCGTGATCCAGGACGGCTATGTGGCCAATGACCAGACCGTCGAGATCCTCTGCCAACAGTCTATTGTGCAGGCCCGCGCCGGCTGCGACGTGATCGCGCCGTCGGACATGATGGACGGCCGCATCGGCGCGATCCGCAAGGCGTTGGATGCGGAGGGCTTCGACCATGTCCGCATCCTCTCCTACGCCGCCAAATACGCCAGCGCCTACTTCGCCCCATTCCGCGACGCGGTTGGCTCCGCCGCGAATTTGGGCGAGGCGGACAAGAAGACCTATCAGATGGACCCCGCCAACAGCGACGAGGCGCTGCGCGAAGTCGCCCTCGATTTGGCCGAAGGCGCCGACATGGTCATGGTCAAGCCGGGCCTGCCCTACCTCGATATCATCCGCCGGGTGAAGGACACCTTCGGCGCGCCGACCGTCGCCTATAACGTCTCCGGCGAATACTCGATGCTGAAAGCGGCGGCGATCCAGGGCTGGCTGGAGTATGACCGGGCAATGATGGAGGCACTGATGAGCTTCAAACGCGCCGGCGCCGACGCCATTTTGACCTATGCCGCGATGGAAGCGGCGGAGTTGCTGGAGGGGTAAGAGTCTATGGTTGGTTTTTAATACAGGGAAAAGGCTTATCCCTTTGCTCCCGGTGCGATCAACATGTCGTAGGTTATGGGGCCTTTGGTGGTAGCGCTTCCCAGGAGGGATCGAAAGGCTGCGCGCCCGCGGTGACCTGAGGTCTGTTGGCAGCACCCGGCGCATTCGGTGGTCCATTGCTTGGTTGTCAGCGCCCATCCTCTGGTCCCGCCACGCACTGGACAGACGAACCCATCGCGCCGGTCGATGTCGTTGCTGAGGAACCGCTTGCAGGCTTGACCGACGCCTTGCCGGTCTTGCATGGCTCGGGCCGACGATGTGAAGGTGATTTTGGCGAAGGCTCTGGCCATGACCGGCGACTCCTGGTCTGTTTGCTGTGAGGCAGAGATGGCCACGCCGCTTCTGCGCGGAACCCGCAAAAACGGCTGTAGATTATTGCGTATTGTGCACGAATGAACAGGGGCTGCCCGTATGTCCCGGCCCGTCGTTAGCAGTGAGCAGGCGCGGCGGCTGTTCTTGCAGCGCCATGGCCTGGCGCAGCCGCTGAAGGCGCAGCTCAGCCAAGCGGCGCTCGCCCGGAAAATCGAGGCATTGGGCTTCGTGCAGGTCGATAGCATCAGCACGGTGGAGCGGGCGCATCACATGATCCTGTTCGCCCGCAATCATACCTACCGGCAACGCCAACTCGACCGCCTGCACGCCCGCGACGCCGCAGTGTTCGAGAATTGGACCCACGACGCAGCGTTAATCCCGATGGCGTTTTTCCCCTATTGGCAACGGGTATTTCAGCGCCGGGCGGAGCATCTGCACGGCCGGTTCCATCGCTATCACGGCGCGGCGTTCCAGCAGCGCATTCAACATGTGATGGCGCAGATCGCCGCGCACGGCCCGCAGATGGCCAGGGACTTCGACGACAAGCCCGATCCGAATTCGGAGAAATGGGGTTGGAACTGGCACCCGTCGAAGGCCGCGTTGGAGTATCTCTGGCGCACTGGCGGCCTGGTGGTGGCGAAGCGCGAGGGCTTTCAGAAGGTCTACGACCTGCCGGAGCGGGTGATCCCCGACTACGCCCGGGTGCAGGCTGTTTCGGACGAGTGCCTGGTCGATTGGGCCTGTGCCTCGGCGCTGGAGCGCCTGGGCTTTGCGTCACCGGCGGAGCTCGCGGCGTTTTGGGATGTCATCTCCCTGTCCGAGGCGAAGGCCTGGTGCGAACGACAGCGGGCCGAGAGCGTGATCGAGGTTAGCGTTGAGGCCGCCGAGGCGAACGCAAAATCGCGGCTGGCATTCATGCGCCCGGAGACTCTGGAAACGCTGACCGAATCGCCAAGCCTGCCCGGTGCGATCCGCGCGCTCAGCCCGTTCGACCCGGCGATCCGCGACCGCAAGCGGGCCAAGCACCTGTTCGGTTTCGACTACCGCATCGAAATCTTCGTGCCGGCAGCCAAACGTCAGTATGGCTACTACGTCTTCCCCCTGCTGGAAGGCGAGCGGCTGATCGGGCGGATCGACATGAAATGCGACCGCGATGCGGATGCCCTCGCCGTGCAGGCGCTATGGCTGGAGCCGCGGCTGAAACTAACGCCTGCCCGCGCGAGGAAGCTGGAGCAGTCACTGCAACAGGTCGCCGATTTCACTGGCGTAAGTCAGATCGACTTTGCCGACGGTTATGAGCGGCCTAGCGTCTAGGCGGCGTCCGCCGCTTCGCTGAGCGCCGCGAGGTCGGCATTGGTGTAGACATTCTGGACGTCGTCATTGTCGTCGAGCGCCTCCAGCAGTTTGATCAGCCCAGAGCACGAGTCCGCGTCGACGGACACCGGCGCCATCGGACGCCACACCAGTTTCGCCTCCTGCACGGTCGTAGCCTTGTCGACCTCCTGGTAGACCTGATTGAAGGCCTCGACCTCGGTGACGACCGTGAAGCTTTCCTCGTCGTCTTCGACATCGTTGGCGCCAGCATTGGCCGCAATCTCGAACAACTCTTCGAAGTCAGTTTCCGCCTTGTCGACCTGGATTTCGCCAACCCGCTGAAACATAAACGAGACTGAGTTGGTCTCGCCCAGCGAGCCGCCGCTCTTGTTGAAATAGCTGCGGACATCGGAGGCGGTGCGGTTCTTGTTGTCTGTCATCGCCTCGACGATGACCGCGACCCCGCCGGGGCCATAGCCCTCGTAGCGGATTTCGATATAGTCCTCGGTATTATCCGCGCCGGCGCCGCGGGCGATGGCCCGGTCGATGCGCTCGTTCGGCATGTTGGCGGCCTTGGCCGCGCTGATTGCCGCGCGCAGACGCGGGTTAGCCTCCGGTTCCGGGGCGCCCAATTTGACGGCCACCATGATCTCGCGCCCGATGCGCGTGAAGATCTTGGCCCGCTTGGCGTCTTGAGCGCCTTTGCGGTGCATGATGTTTTTGAACTGAGAATGGCCGGCCACGGGACCACCTTTGGCTTTGGTACAAACGGAACGCTGCCCCGTATGCGACGCGGCGGCTATGACGTCAACTCGGCTGAAAGCCGCGAAGCAGGTCGCCGGTTCAGGGAGCGGCGGACATCGCCGACGCCCGTTGCGCCAGCGGCTCGTACTGCCGCCAGTCGAGCGGCATCGCCTTCAGGCTGTCGGGATCCCACATCAACCGGTCGACGCCCAACACGTTCGCGCCGTAGATATGCAGCCCGATGGCCGGTTGGCCGCCGACGCATTCGGCGACGTGCGCCATATCGGCCGGAATGGTGATGACCGAGCCGGGCTCCAGGATGACCTCACGGTCACGCTCCAGGCTCTCGTCCTTTGTGCGGCGGTAGAGGGTATTTTTCTCGCCGCCCGACAGCAGCAGGATCGTCGCCCAGGTGCCATGGTTGTGCGGCGGAGTGCGGCGGCCGTTGGGGAAGGCGACCTTCAGCAGACTCAAATTGGGCGCGCGGAAGAAGGCCTGGTTGGCATTGCCGCCCGTGCCGGGCAGATAGTCGAGCGTTTTCGCCAAGCCTGCCAGGTCGCTGGCCAATTTCTCCATCTCCGCCCGCACGGCGGCCTGCGGATCGCTGCTGGCGGCGGCTTTACTCATTTGCTGGACCAAATCGGCGACGGTCATGGCGTTATCTCCTTGCGTTCAACTGCGAAAGTTTCTTGCGTCCGGCGCTACCGGTTCGCGGGTTCGGCGAAGTCCACCTTCACCTCCAGATTTTCGGCCACGGTGTCGGGAAGTGACAACTCGTAGGAAAATCGCACCACCCCGCGCGGATCGATCAATGGAGCCGGCGCGGACTCCAAAAATTCGGCTACCTCCTCCTCGCGTGTATTCAGGACGACGACGCGAATGTTCGGAACCGCGTGCTGTATGTCTGTACGGTTTCGAACGAAGCCCGAGACGTCCAGCACCGACCGTCCGTCCGCCTCCCGGCGTGCGGATTGCAGTTCGATAAACTCCAACCCCTCGCCAACCTGGCGCAAGGGGATTTCCGCCAATGCGTACAGGCGTTTGCTTGCCGGCACGGCATTTGCGATCTCGTCCCGCATCACATAGGTGAGCGCGACCGCAGCGAGTAGCAGCAAGCCGACCACGACCCAGGCCCAGCCGCGCCGCCGTGCCGGAAATTCCGGATAGGGGGCGGCGGAATGCGGGCGGTCCCAAAGCGGCGCCGGCTCGGCCTCGGGCGCGGCGCCGTTACCCGCATCGAGCGAATCGTTTTCGACCCTATGGTCAGTCGCACTGACTTGCCGGCGGTCGCGGAACGCTTCGGGCTGCGAGCCGGGGGACGGTCCTGTCGGCGCGGTTGCCGCATCGCCCTGGGGACCGGTGAGACGGGCGTGCCAGACATGATTGCACTGGCTGCACTTTACACTTCGCCCATTCGTCCCAAGTGCATGATCGGGTACGTTGAAGCGTGTAGAGCAATTGGGGCAGACGAGTTCCATGATATAGCCAAACCGGGAATTATGCTGGATCGAAAGCGCCGCCCGTCGAGTAAGCCGCCCCTCACGAAAGAGAACGTGCACCATACCGGCAAAATGCTAAGCACGCTACACGACAACGAGAGTAAGGCGAGTGATGGCGAACGTACAAATCAACCCTAAATCGGATTCCTACGCCGATCCGGATGCGCCGGCGGAAGTGGTGGCGCTGGATGACGTATCGGTCGTGTATCAGGGGGCCGAGCCGGCATTGCAAGGGATTACGTTCGCATTGGCGCCTGGCTCCTTTACCTTCGTCACCGGCGGCAGCGGCGCCGGCAAAACCACGCTGCTGAACGTTATCGGTCTGGCCATGCCGACCCATAGCGGCAGTATGCGCCTATTGGGGGTGGACCCGACCGCCTTGCCCAGACCGCAGCGTGCGGCGTTGCGGCGGCAGATCGGCATGGTCTTTCAGGATTTCCGATTGCTCGACCATCTGAACGTGGTCGAAAATGTCGCCCTGCCGTTGCAAGTGGATGGCGTCAGTGAAGCCAAGCGGCGCGCCCAGGCGAGTGAGTTGCTGGAATGGGTCGGGCTTGGCGACCGGTTGACGGCGTTGCCACAAACGCTCTCGGGCGGACAAAAGCAACGGGTCGCCATCGCCCGCGCGGTGATCAGCCAGCCGCAATTGTTGCTGGCCGACGAGCCGACCGGCAGCATCGATGAGGACATCGGCATGCGGGTCATCCGCCTGTTTCAGGCGCTGCACGGTGAGGGAACAACGGTCGTCATCGCCACCCACAATATGCATTTGGTCCGGGAACTCGACTACCCGGCCGTGCACCTGGCCGACGGCCGGGTTCGGTCGATCGGCCGGTCACCGGCGCGGGAGGGGTAGAGGCGGTGCGCCGGCATATCCAGATTTTTCAGGCCGACGCCGCCAGCCGCTATCTGCCGTGGCTGCTGGTCTTGGCGGTGTTCCTGGCCACCGTCGCGACCGCCGGATGGCTGGCGGTCGAGCGCTCACTGGCGCAGTGGCAAACCGAAACGCCGACGATCCTGACCGTGCAACTGCCGCCGAGCGACGATGCCGCCGTCGATGAGGCTCGGGCAGATGCGTTGGTGCGGCGGCTGCGGGCCGAGCCGGGCGTGGCGGCAGTCGAGCGCATCCCGCGCGAGCGTGTCAGCCGGCTGCTGCGCCCATGGCTGGGCGAGGATTTCGACGCCTCGGCGCTGCCGCTGCCGCCCGTGCTGCACGTCGAGTTGCAGCAGGACAGCACGACATCGGCGGCGACTATCTTAGACCTGGCGACCGGTGTTGCGGGCGATGCGATTGTCGACGATCACCGCGAATGGCGCGAGCAATTGGTTAACTACGTCGGATGGCTGCGGGTGGGGATCGTCGGGAGCCTGGTTCTGGTGATCGTCGTGACCGGTCTGACCGCGCTGTTTCTCACGCTCAGCCGCATGGCGATCCATCGCGACGCGATAGCCTTGTTGCACCAACTGGGCGCCGGCGACCGCTTCATCGTTCGCAGTCTGTTGCGCCAGGCCGGCACGTCGGCGATACTCAGCGCCGTTAGCGGCTTTGCGCTGGCGCTCGTTCTGCTGCTGATCCTGACCGCCGCCTCGCAGGAGTTGCAAGAGGCGTTCCTGCCGGTATTGCGGATGGACGCCCGGGACTGGATTTGGCTGGCCATCGTGCCGCTGGCGTTCATCCTGTTGACGGCCGCCGTCACGGCCCGCACGGCTTATTTTCATCTGCGCCGCCTGCCGTGACAGGGATGAGGGTTTTGTGCTGGCTGGTATTGGCAATGGCCGCGGGTGGAGTCGCGGGCCTAGCCTTGTTCATCTACGCGCTGCCGTCCCCGAACCAGCCGTTATCGGAGGTACGCGCCGGCGACGGGATCGTTGTGCCGACCGGCGGCTATGCGCGCGTAGCGACCGGATTGGACCTGTTGGCCATGGCCGATGTGAAATTGCTGATTACCGGCGTCTATCCCGAGACCACATTGGAGTCCCTGCTGGCCGGCGCGCAACGGCCCGCGCCGGCCTGTTGCCTGGAACTCGACTACAGCGCGGGCAACACCGCAGGCAATGCCGCCGCCGCCGTGGCCTGGGCCGAAGCGAATGGTCTGGACCGCATCCACTTGGTAACATCTTGGTATCACATGCCGCGCAGCCGCCTGCTGTTTCAGAGCGCGCTGCCGTCAGCCGCAATCCTGCCGCATCCAGTGTTTCCGGCCGACGGCGCTGGGCCCTGGTGGCTCAATGCCCGCAACATACGTCTGGTGTTGGCGGAGTATGCGAAGTTCCTGTGGGCCTGGACGCGCTTGCAGATCGGCGGGGAGGTGAGCGCGTGAGCCTGATTTTGCGGTCATTGGCGTTTCATTCGGGTTTTTTTATCGGCACGGCCCTGATCGGCCTCTGTGGCCTGCCGGCGCTGCTGGGGCCGACATCGTGGGCCCGAGGCGTCGGCACGCTGTGGAGCGGTTTCGTTTTGACATGGGCGCGCTGGACGGTCGGCATTACCTACCGCCTGGAAGGGGCGCTGGCGCCCGGCCCGATTATTATCGCGGCCAAACACCAGTCGGCGTTCGAGACCTATTTGTTTCCGGTGATCCGCCCGGACGCCGTGTTCGTCCTGAAGCAGGAACTGCTGCGCGTGCCGCTCGTCGGATGGTATCTGGCCCGCTCCGGGCAGATCGCGCTCGACCGGCGCGGTGGGGCGAACGCCATGCGCAAGCTGTTGCGTCAGGCCCGCGACAGGCTCGATGCCGGCCAGACGCTGGTGATCTTTCCGGAAGGTACGCGCGTCGCCCCTGGCCGTAGCGTTGCACTGCAACCGGGCGTCAGCGCGCTGTACCGTTCCACGCGTGCGCCGGTCGTGCCGGTAAGCGTCGATTCCGGCGCCTACTGGCCGCGGAACAGTTTCTTGCGCCGGCCTGGATGCGTGCGGGTGATCGTGCATCCGGCGCTGCCTGCCGGCCTGACGCGGATGGAGTTCGAGGGGCGATTGACGAGCATTTTTGCCGGCCACAGCGGCGGCAGTGAGGGGGCGGCATGCGTGTCTGGTTGACAGTATTGGGCCTGGTCGTGTTCGCGGTGGTCGGTGCGGCCACGATCTGGTGGTATTTCGCCTCCAGCCTGGGCGAGCGGCAATTGCTAAGCGCCCAGGAACGCCTGGCCAAGCAAGGCTATGTGCTGAAATTTGGCAAAGTGGAACGCTCCGGTTTTCCGGTGCGGCTGGAGTGGGTGTTGCGCGATGTGTCGATAGAGACCGTCGCGCAAAGCAGCCGGCCGCGTGCCGGCATGGGGCATCCGGCGGCCCGGGGTCAAATCGACGTCTTGCGCTTCTCCGCCAAGCCCTGGGCGCCGCAGCGGCTGGCCTACGTGGCGGACGGCCGCCATATCTGGCATGTGGATTCGCAGGGCGACGCCGGATGGCTGGAAATCGTCATTGCCGAGACTGCCGGAACGCTCAGGCCGCGTGACGGCGAGGCCGGTTGGTTTCTGGACGCTCAGTTGCGGCATGTCGAGGCGCAGTCGGAAAAGCCGGGAACGCCGCCGTTGCTGGTCGACACGGTCGGCGTAGCGGTCGAGATGCCGCTTTCGATGGATGCGATGGACGTGGAGGCCCGCGTCCGCGATGTGGTCCTGCCGCTGGAGACCTACCTTGGCAAAGCGTTGCAGAGTGCGGCGGTGACGGCCCGTATCCAACCCCTGCCGCAAGGCTTCAGCGCCGGTGACTTGCGGGCCTGGCGGGGACGTAGCGGCTTGGTTACGGTGCGGGACGCAAGCTTGCATTTCGGGCCGGTGCAGGGCTCGGCAGGCGGAGCGCTCGGGCTGGACGCGGCGTTGCGCGGCGAGGGTAATGTCAACTTGCGGGTGCGCGAGCCGAACAGATTGATCGCGGTCGGCATCGAAGCCGGTTGGATCGAGGAGCGGCAACGCCCAATGCTGAATTTCGCACTGGGCTTGTTTGCGCGCCGCAATGTTTCGGGCTCGCCGGAGGTATTACTGCCGCTCAATCTACGCGACGGCGGGCTGTGGCTCGGGCCGGTGCGGTTGACGGATTTGCCACCGGTTGTAACGGACTAGCGCAGTCTTGCGGAAGCGCGCCCGAAATCGCCGGACCGGGGCTGCTAAGCCGCTGGGTTCTTGGACAGGTCCTCACCTCGGCTGTCGCCGGACTCGCTGTTCTCGCCGGTGTCAGGCTGCGGGCCGGTTTCGGCTTGGGTCAGCAATTCGACCAGAGCTGCTGGCGAGCGGTCTTCCGGCAGGGACAGTTGCTTCGGTGTAGATTCACTGTCGCTTTCACTGGCTTGCGCAGGCGAGGCGCCATTGTCACCGCTGTTCGTTGCAGCCTCTTCGGCATCCTGCTGGCGCTGAAAGCGGCTGCGCCGGCGGCGGCGCGGCAGGGTAGAGCGCTGCGGATCGCCTTCCGACGACTTCGATGCTTCTTCGGTGGCGGCTAGAGCGTCTTCTTTGCTCCAGACAGTGGACAAAGCCGAATTTTCGTCAGCGGCAGGCTCGGCCTGCGGTGGCGACTCGCGGTCTGCCTGTTGATCCTTCGCTGGCTCCACCCGTTGGTCGGGTTCCGGCTTGCTGCGCTGCTCCGGCTGCTGGCTGTTGCGGTGATCCTGTTTGCCGCTAGCCCGTTGATCGTGCTGGCCGCCATTGCGTTGGTCGTTATTGTTGCCGCGTTGATCGTTATTGCGCTGGTCGTTACCGCGCTGATCGCCAGCGCGTTGATCGTTGCCGCGCTGGTCATTCGATGAGTTCGGCGAGTTGCCGGACTCATCATCCTGATCGTCGAAATCGTACTCGTCGTCCCGGCCATTGCTGCTACGTTGATTGTTCTGCGCGCCTTGCTGCTGTGGCTGGTTGGATTGGCTGATCAGCCGGGCGTAGTGCTCCGCATGTTGCCAAAGGTTCTCAGCCAGAACCATATCACCGGACGTCGACGCATCGCGCGCCAATATCGAGTAGCGATCCAATATCTGCTGAGGCGTGCCGCGCAACCGGCCGGCCGGACCATTCGAATCCATCTGCTGGTTGCGAACATTGTTCTGCTGACGACCGCGCGAATTATTATTGCCGCGGCCGCGCGTGCGCCGCGAGGGGATGCCTTGTTTCATCGGTCCTTCGTCTTTGCGGGTGCCGCGTTATGATTAGTGGATCGGTTGACCGATCAATCGTCTGGTTTACGGACCGGCAAATTCGCCGATAGCGCTTAAACCGCGATTTAGAGACGGGAGTACACTTCGCCGCATCTCCGATGGCATAGCTGCAATTGCTGCTCACCACTCTCCTAGTAAGTTATCGACACTGGGGTGCAATGCAAGCGTATTTTTCAAGTGTGAGGGCCACACAGCGGTCTATCTCCGCAAAATCCTTGTGAATTGTCGCTGCAAAGCCGAGGGCGGAGGCATTTGCGGCGACAATCGCGGCCTGGCCGCGCCCGACCTCAAGGCAGGCAATCCCCGATTGCTTCAGCAATTCCGGTAGCATCGGCAGAATTTGGCGATATTCGGACAGGCCGTCCGGCCCACCGTCGAGAGCCGAGGCGGGGTCGTGCGCGCGAACGCTGCGGTCGAGGGTCGCAAGGGCGCCGGCCGGGATGTAGGGCGGGTTTGCGACGATGACATCGAACCGGCCGCGGATCGGGCGCGCCCAATCGGCAGCGACCCACAACGCCCGATCCGCGAGCCCGCACTGTGCCGCGTTGGCGCTCGCCACGGCCAAAGCCGCCGGAGAGCAGTCGACACCCACGCCTATCGCCTGCGGCAGTTCAGACAGCAGGGCCAGCAGCAGGCAGCCGCTGCCCGTGCCAAGGTCGAGTAATTGCAGCGGCTCGCCGCGGGATTCGCCCAAATGCGCGAGCACTCGTTCTATCAGCAACTCGGTCTCAGGCCGCGGGTCGAGCACGGCTGGCGAGATGGTGAGGTCGAGGCTCCAGAACCCGCGCTGACCGGCGATCCGGCTGATTGGCTCACCAAGCGACCGACGAGCAACGGCGCGCTCAACCGCAGCCCAGGTATTTGCGGAAATGCAGCGCTCTGGCTCAGTCAGCAAGGTCAGCGGTGGTGTGGCGGTGGCGATAGCGAGTAAGAGCCGTGCCTCGCGCCGAGGCTCGCGCACCTTCGCCTTTGCAAGCGCTGCCGTCACCTTTTGCAAGGCATCGGCCACCGTAGCCGGCGCGGCGGTCATGTCAGTTGGGTCAGCCGTTCGGCCTGATCTTCGGCGATCAGCGCTTCGACCAACTCGTCCAACGCTTCGCCGTTCAGCACCTTGTCCAACTTGTGCAGCGTCAGGTTGATGCGGTGATCGGTGACGCGGCCTTGCGGGAAGTTGTAGGTGCGAATCCGCTCGGACCGGTCGCCGGAGCCCACCTGGCTCTTGCGATCCGAGGCGCGTTCGTCGTGCAGGGTCTGGCGCTGATGCTCATACAGGCGCGAGCGCAGGATGGTCATCGCCTTGGCGCGGTTCTTGTGCTGCGATTTCTCGTCCTGCATGGAGACCACGACGCCGGAGGGAATGTGGGTGATCCGCACCGCCGATTCCGTGGTGTTGACGTGCTGGCCGCCGGCGCCGGAGGCTCGAAATACGTCGATGCGCAGGTCCTCTGTATTGATCTGCACATCGACCTCCTCGGCCTCCGGCAGCACGGCCACGGTCGCGGCGGAGGTGTGGATGCGCCCGCTCGCCTCGGTCGTCGGCACGCGCTGCACCCGGTGGGCGCCGCTCTCGAACTTTAGGCGGGCGAAGACGTCGGTGCCGGTGATCTGGGCGCTGGCTTCCTTGTACCCGCCCAGATCGTTCTCCGATATCTCCAGCGGCTCGAAGCGCCAGCCCTGAATCTCCGCATATTTGCGATACATGCTGAACAGGTCGGCTGCGAACAGCGCCGCCTCGTCGCCGCCTGTGCCGGCGCGGACTTCGAGGATGGCATTCTTGGCGTCGGCCTCGTCTTTGGGGATAAGCGCGATGCGGATCGCCTGCTCCGCCTCGGGCAGCCTTTCCTTGAGCTCTTCGAACTCTTCTTCCGCTAACTCGCGCATGTCCGGATCGGTGGCCGGGTCGGCGATCATGTCGGCTGCTTCGTGCGCGTCCTGCTGCATCTGGCGCAATGAGCGGATCAGGTCGGCCAAGGGCGAGAGGTCGGAATATTCCTTCGACAACTTGATCATTTCCGCCGTCGGCAGATCGGTCTCGGTCGAAAGGCGGGAGGACAGTTCGTCCACCCGTTCCAACACCTGGTTCAGTTTATCGTCGAGGCTCAAGGGCGTGGCCTAGCCTTTCAAATGCCGGGCGAGATCGGCGAGCGGCACGGTCTGCTGCTCGCCGGTATCCATATGGCGCAGTGTCGCCTGGCTTTCGGCCAACTCGTCATCGCCGACGATCACGGCCAGCCGGGCATCTGCCTTATTTGCGCGGTTCAGGCGGCGTTTCAAGTTGCCGCTATAGCCCATGTCGACGGCGATGCCCTGGCCGCGCAGGTCGTAAGCGATCCGCCGCAGCGCTCGCTCAGCCGCCTCGCCCAATGGGATCAAGGTCACGGGGCGCCGTGGCTCCGGCCATTGCTCGGCCAGCATCGCCAGGCGCTCAATCCCGGCAGCCCAGCCGACGCCGGGGGTATCCGGCCCGCCCATCTGGCCGATCAGGCCATCGTAGCGGCCACCCGCCAGTACAGCGCTTTGCGCGCCCAGCCGGTCGGTCGTGAACTCGAACGCTGTGTGACAATAGTAGTCGAGGCCGCGCACCAGCCGGTCGTTCCGCATGTAGGCGATGCCCAGGTCGTCGAGGCCGGCCTTGACCGCAGCGAAGAAATCCTGCGCCGCCGGGGTCAGGTGCTGGTCGAAGCGCGGCGCGTGCTCGATAATCGCCCGGTCGCCCTCGTCCTTGCTGTCGAGAATGCGGAGCGGATTGCGATGGAGCCGGTCTTTGCTGTCGGCAGACAGCTTGTCCAGATGCCCTTCGAAATAGGCCACCAGTGCCGCGCGATAGGCGTTGCGGCTCTCGGTATCGCCGAGCGTGTTGAGTTCCAGCGTGCACCAGTCGAGCACGCCGAGTTGCTCCAGGATCTGCGCGCCAAGGGCGATCACCTCAACGTCGCCGACCGGATCGGCGACGCCGAACAGCTCGACGCCGATCTGGTGAAACTGGCGCTGCCGGCCTTTTTGCGGACGCTCATAGCGGAACATTGGGCCGTGATAGAAGAATTTCAGCGGCAGCAGGTCGCCCATCTTGCCGGAGACAAACGCGCGGGCGACGGCGGCGGTGCCTTCCGGGCGCAGGGTGATCGAGTCGCCGCCCTTATCCTCGAACGTATACATCTCCTTCGTCACCACGTCGGAGGTATCGCCGAGCGTGCGCTTGAACACTTCGGTCTGCTCAAAAATCGGCGTCGCGATCTCGCCATAGCCATAGGCGTGGCAAAGCGCCCGTGCGGTATCGACCACATGGTTATGCTTCGCCGCAGCGTCGGGAAGCAGATCGTGCGTGCCGCGAACCGGCTGTAGCGTCGCCACGGGTAGGGGCTCCTGCAGTGGTGCGAGATTGAGGGCTAAGCGTCTACCGCCATCCGGGGTGCGGCGCAAGATTGGTGCTGGGGAACCGGGGCAGTTCCTCCAGGTCGCGGTAGGCCAGCGATGGGGCTATGCTGCCGAGTTGGCGAACAGTTCGACGGAAAGGGCGCGCAGCCATTGGCGGCCGGTGTCGAGGATTTCCGCCGCCCGGGTCAGGCTCCGCTCACGCAGGGCGACGCTCAGCATCCGCAGATCGCGCAGCTGGAAATCCGTATTCCAATTCGTCATAATGATCATTCTATTCTCGGTATAGCTAAACCGTAGCGGGCATGCGTAGGCTCTCGTCAACCGGGATGGCCTGCTTGGAGAAAATCTGCCGCCCGGTTGGATATTTACGATGCATATTGATCCGATTGGAGCTGAGCAACCATGACGCTGTCTTATCCACAGAAAACCCGAGAGTTGCACAATCACCATTTCGACTCGACGATCTGGAACGATTTTAAATTCCGGGACGATGACATCGTCATTTCCACCTATGCCAAATCCGGGACGACCTGGGTTCAGCAAATCCTCAGCCAACTGATCTTCAATGGCGCGGTAGGTTTGCCTGTCGCCGACATGTCGCCTTGGTTGGACCTGCGGATCCCGCCCAAAGAGGTAAAGTTGCCGGAAGTGGAGAAGCAGACGCACCGCCGTTTTCTGAAAACGCACCTGCCTGTGGATGCGCTGGTGTTCTCACCCAAGGCCAAATACATTTATATCGGTCGGGACGGGCGTGACGTCGTCTGGAGCATGTACAATCACCACGCCAATGCGAACCAGTTATGGTACCAGGCACTGAACGATACCCCTGGCCGGGTGGGACCGCCCATCGAACCGCCGCCGGACAATGTCAAAACCTACTTCGACGAGTGGTTGGCGCAGAATGGCCATCCGTTCTGGCCATTCTGGGAGAATGTCAGGTCTTGGTGGGCCATTCGGGATTTGCCAAATGTCCTGTTCATCCACTTCGCCAAGCTGAAAGCGGATATGCCTGGCGAAATCCGCCGGATCGCGGACTTTATCGGCACGCCGATTGATGAGGCTAAGTGGGATACCATCCTGGAACATTGCAGTTTTGACTACATGAAGGCCAACGCAACCGCGAGCGTTCCGCTGGGCGGCGCGTTCTGGGATGGCGGCGCCGAAACCTTCGTTCACAAAGGAACGAACGGCCGCTGGCGCGACACGCTGCTGGCGGCAGACGCGGCAGCTTACGAAGCGAAGGCGGTGAAGGAACTCGGTTCGGACTGTGCCGCCTGGCTCAAGACCGGCGAGATGCCATAGCGCGCCGTCCGCCGACGCTGCCTTTCAGCACATGCGACTGGACTCGGTCCCGGTTGACGAGGGCTGCGATTTCGTTCGGTGGGTGTCGATAGCAAACACCGCAACTCTCGCTATCATGCCATGCATATGCTATAGATTGTAGAGGAAATCATGCAGAGGATGTGCCTAGAATCGCTTAAAATTTTTTTGGAAGCTGCTGAGCTTGAACAATTGGACAGGACGGACAGTGACTAAGAGACGACCAATCGATATACAGCGGGAAGCAGCGATTACATTAATGGTGGAGGATGAAGAGGATCCATCACCAGTGAAAGGTTTTATATCAACTTCCAATGCGCTATACGTCTTTAAGGAAGAGAGTATTTACAAAGTTCAGCTTGCGGATGATATTGATCCTGGGCGTACCAACTATGATATTCCCAATCTGAATCAAAAAATTCTTCCGGCTGGGGAAAACAATGAGGTTGTTGCAAGAGTTCTATTAACTACAAAATGCTTGTTTGATGAAAATAACGCAACGGTTAGCCCATTTGTGGGAGCATTTTTAGAACAAAGCATTTATCTAACAAAGCACATTTTAGAGTTGCAAGAAATGATTTACAACCTGAGATATAAAATAATTCAAAAAGAAGAGATTTTCAAGAAAAAAGAATATAATATTAATAATTTTTCATTACCTTTCGTATCTGGTCTTGATCAGGAGCTTCATAATATTCTTGTGAAAGCAGACAGGGCAAAAGATAGCATTCTAGCCTTATATAGGCTGCATTTTTTTCCAGAAGGAAAAAAGAAGCCAAATATGGATGAATATGATGTAGTAATTAACGACAAGCTATTATCCAAACCTGATATTCTAGCTGGGTGGAATGAGACAATAATGGTGTTGAGACTGATACGCAATATTAGGAATGCCAGCGAACATAGGCGAGACGGAAATCAATTGAGAGCACAAGATTTTGAAATGCAGCCTGATGGAAGCATAAATTCTCCTATTGTAGGAATTGAGCACAAGGATACACCAATTGAACCTATACAGGTTGTCGATTTTTTGGACTTGATAGATAATATGATTTTGGATCATGCGGAGGGAAGTATTGTCACTATAAGGTGTGCCGTACTGTTGGATAATAACCCATTCAATGAACAAGTTGGATATTTACCCGCTGAAAAAAGACGGCACCCGCTTGTCAGATATTGCCGACTCGTAAATCTGGATGGTGAAATGCGGATTTTGGGTTAATTTGCCTCGCTCCTTTAGCGGAATACACGTAACTGCTCACGTGGTTGGCTTTTTCCGCCCCGGCGGCATGTCGCCTGAAAATCGAATTTCTTTAAAAACAATATCTTATAGAACGGTCAGTCGGGCAGTGAGTTGTAAATTTCGCCGATTCTGCCAACCAGGTGAGCAGTTACCCATATATTGCTCTGCGGCCAGACTGCAAATATCAGCTAACGAGATGAGACAGGAAAGTCAGTTCCGTCCGCATCGCGGTGATAGGCACTGCAACTAAACCACCCCTGAAAATCGTAACTACCCACCGCCTTGCGCAGGTATGCAAATCGTGATTCACACTATGGATGGATCGCGAGTAACTACCCACCCCCCCCC